>JAVLBA010000130.1:0-3856 GCA_031581485.1 Desulfurivibrionaceae bacterium
AACGAAAAGCCATGGGAGTATGGGCCGATTTCTCGAATTTGCAGTAGATTTATGTCTAAGTCCGACAGGCTCCTAGGTCTCATTGCTGACATAGGCCTGTTGCAGGGCCTTAAGTTGTTTTGCAACGGGCGGCGGCAGCTTGATGTCGTAGCGATCAACATATTCGGCAGCCATGCGATGGGTGTTGAAGATGGGAATGTTAAGCTCAATATTCTTGATGCATTTATCAAGATAAAGATGGCGCAGTTCACTGTCGTAAAAGGTGTTGAGCACCTCAGGTAGAATGGCATTGAGGGAGGCGGCATCTTCCTTATAGAGGAGGGTTGATGTGCTCTCGCTCAGGCAGGCGGCGCTGACATCTGTTTCAATACCGAACTTCCAGCCGGTCTGCCCCCCATGATACCCCTCTACCCACCAGCCGTCCATGGTGGAGATGTTGGGCACCCCGTTCATGGCTGCCTTCATGCCGCTGGTGCCGCTGGCCTCCAGAGGGCGTTTCGGCGAGTTGAGCCAGGCATGGACGCCGGAGACCATGAGCTTGGCAATATGCATGTCATAACCGGGAATAAAAACAACTTTGGCCAGGCCATTGGTCTTATTATACAGATCGGCCTGGATGGCCAGGACCTGCTGGATAAGTTTCTTACCCGGTTCATCAGCGGGATGGGCCTTGCCCGCAAAGATGAAATTGATCGGTTTGTTGAGGGTAAGGATGATGTCGGCCAGGGTGTCGAGATCGGAAAAGATGAGGTCAGCCCTTTTGTAGGTGGAAAAACGTCTGGCAAAGCCTATGGTGAAAACGCCTGGTTCCAGAAAATTATCCTCATTGATCTGGGACAGGTAGTTGGGGGGGTCAATCCAGGTCTCATGCATCATCTTGCGGTGGCGCAGGAGCATATTGTTGACATTGGTGATAAGGGCCTTGTTGTCTTGCTGCCACGCCTGTTCAAAATAGGAGCGAAACCGCGGATCGTCCCTCAGAAGCCGGGCGTTGCTGAAGATCAGGGGGTTTTCCTGCCACTGGTCGAATTCCTTGAAACTGTTGTAAAAATCTGCTTTGGCATCGCTGATCCAGGTTACATGGTGGACACCGTTGGTGATGGCCGTGATCTTGGAGGCAAACTCCGGGAATTGTTTCTGGGTGACCCCCCGGTGGATACGGCTGACGCTGTTGGTCGCCCGGTTAACCCGCATGGCAAAGGCCGTGAAGTTGAAGAGATGACCTTCCTCGTCATCCAGGGCCAGGAGTCTGAGGATCCGCTGGCAGAAATCATTGCCGAACTGGTTGTAGAGCCTCTGGTCAAAACGGTCATGGCCCGCCTTGACCGGGGTATGAATGGTATAGACGATCCTTTTGGAAACAGTTTTTGCCGCCTGGAGAATATCCTCATCCGTGGCCACCGCCTGATACGCATGGCCCAGTGTCTCTTTGAGCTGTTCCACAATCAGATCAAGCACCGCAATCACGCCATGCTGTTCATTGAGGTGGAGGATGCGTGCGGTTATCCCCAGGGCCCGCAGGGCAGGGACAACCCCTGCCCCCAGAAGACGGCGCTGGATGATCTTCATATTCTCGGAACGGCTGTCGTAAAGATGCTGGGCCGCATCCTGTATCCACTCCGGAGAGGAGGGGATGGCATAGTCGAGAAGAATCTCCGGGGTAAAAAAGTCCAGATTCTTGCTGATCTCCATCTTCAACCATACCCTGGCATAGGCGGAGGTCTTGCGGTCATGGGCATCAAAAAAAGAAATCTCGATTTCCAGAGGAAGTTCGGGATGATCGGGATCTTTGAGAAGATAGAGGGAGGGGGTATTTTCCGGTTGCCAGTCCGTGGCCGTACTGATCTGGCCCAGAAGCGCGTCAACATGCTGCGAGAAATATCCCTTGCGATAGAGCAGAGATACTGACACCGTGGGAATCTTCAGATCAGCCATGCTCTTTAAGGTGTCGCCGGCCAGAATGCCGAGCCCGCCGCCGTAATTGGGGATCTTCTGCTTACCGTGTAAAAAGAGCTTGGCGTAATGATCGAAAATGGAATTTGTCGAATCAACAATCTCCAGATCGCGCAGATGTTTCTGCACCGGGTTAAAGACATCAAGGTCTGCACCGATCTCCATGGTGATATAGACAACGGAGTTGCCGTCCGGGGCGGTAAGATTATCCCACACCCTGTCCAGGGTGTGCTGGGAAACGCCGAAGAAGGTACCCCATTTATTTTTGGCTACCATGTCTTTAAGGGCGGTTTCCTGATCTGTTATAGTATGAATGCTCATAGTCTCAAGGTGGTTGGTTTGTTAGGTGGAACCGTTACTTTACGAGAAGAAGAATTTACTCTATCATGCCACTCCGAGCAATGCCCTGCCTTTAAAACTTATAAAAAAACAGGGGAATAGGGCGCGGCAAGAGAGAGGTAAGGTGACGGAATATAAAAAAAAACGGCTTGAATTTTTGTGAATGTTTCTTTAGTGTATAAAAATATTTTTTGATTTTATAGTGGAAAGGGTACATGTAATTTTATATCATATTTTTTTAGTGAAAGTTTTCTGAGAAAAATATCTCGTTTATCTCGTTTGTAAGGAACAAAATTCATTTTTGATGAGGAGAAAGTTGATGAAAGGAAAAATATTACAAGTTCTGTGTGTGGCCGGTCTAATCGCCTCCGTATCTTTTTTAACAGTGGGCTGCGCTAAGAAGCCGGTGGAGTCCCAAGAGGATGCTCGTATAACGACCGATACCACCACAACGGCTGACTCCGGGGCTTCTGTTGCTGACACCGCTGACACCGCTGATACCGCCGGCTCCTACGAATCTATTGATTCCGGTGAGAGCGTTACCGCGACAACAGGGGCATATGAGGTTACAGAAGGTCGTACCCACAAGGGCATGTTGCCCGTCTATTTTGATTTTGATAAATCCAATATTCGTGATGATCAACAGCCACGTATCGAAGGCAATGCCGAATTTATCAAGAGCAACAGCGACCTGAAAATAAGCATCCAGGGTAATTGTGACGAGCGGGGCACCAATGAGTATAATATCGCCCTTGGTGAACGCCGGGCCCAGGCCGCCAAGAAATACCTGGTTAACCTCGGGGTTGATGCGGATAGACTCTATACCGTAAGTTTTGGTGAAGAGCGTCCCCTTCTCCTTGGTCATGATGAGTACTCATGGTCTCAAAACCGGCGGGATGATTTTGTGATCCAGTAACCAGGGATTGCAGGCTGCGCCTCTAAGGCCGGGAACATTGTTCCCGGCTTTTTTTTATGATCTCAATAAGGAGCTTTGTTATGAATCTGCGCCGATTATTTTCTCTTTTCCTTCTCCCTTCTCTGCTGCTCATCGCCGGCCCCGTTGTTGAGGCCCAGGCTGCTGATACCAAAATAGGCTTTATCTCGGTCCAGGGAGTCTTGTTTGGCAGCAAGGATGGCCAGGGTGCCAAAAAAGAGCTCATGGCCAAACAGGAGCAGTTGCAGGCAAAATTTGGTGATGAGGCTGCCAATCTAGAAAGCCTTGCCGAAGAAATTGAAAAGAAAGAGAGTGTCTGGTCTGCTGATGTGCTGGCTGAAAAGAAACGTGAAGCAGCAATGTTGGACCGGGATCTGAAGCTCAAGGCCGAGGATGCTCAGTATGAGGTCGTCGAGTTGCGCAAAAAGGTTCTTGATCCCATTGTCAAAAAGCTTGATGCCGCCCTTAAGGAATATGGCCAGAGCGAGGGGTATACCATGATCATTGACTCGGATGTGGCGGCTCGCTCCGGCATGATTGTCTATGGTGATCCCAGCATTGATTTGACAGAGACCATGATCAAAAAGGTTGATGCCATGCAGTAGGCCCTGACTTCTGGTCAAGAGATGA
>JAVLBA010000131.1:0-3806 GCA_031581485.1 Desulfurivibrionaceae bacterium
CAGGGGCGGTCACCTGGTTTTCACCGTCAAACCGGGGCAGATAGAGGCTGAAGGTCGTTCCCTCCCCCGGCTCACTGTATGCACTGATATAACCGTTGTTCTGCTTGACAATGCCATAGACGGTGGCCAGACCAAGACCAGTCCCCTGGCCCAGTTCCTTGGTGGTGAAGAACGGCTCAAAGATGTGGGCAAGGGTTTCCCTGTCCATGCCGCAGCCGTCGTCGCTCACCACCAGTTGGACAAAATCCCCGGCCACAGAGCCGACATGGTCGGCACAAAAGGCCGCATCAAGGGTTTTGGTGCCCGTCTCAATGGTGATTCTGCCGATGCCGGCAATGGCGTCCCGGGCATTGACGCAGAGGTTGGCCAGGAGCTGGTCAAGCTGGGAGGGATCCATCTTCACCGGCCAGAGAGCGGCACCGGGCAGGAAGGCCAGCTCGATATCTTCGCCGATCAGACGCTGCAGCATCTTGAGGGTATGGGCAACCCTCTCATTAAGATCAAGCACCTCCGGATCAATGGTCTGCTTGCGGGCAAAGGCCAGCAACTGCCGGGTGATATCGGCGGAGCGCTGGGCCGCCTTGCGGATCTCCGCCAGGTCGTTATAGAGGGGCTCGCCAGGGGATGTGCCCGCCCCGGCCAACTCCGCATAGCCAAGGATGACACTGAGCATATTGTTGAAATCATGGGCCACGCCGCCGGCCAGGCGGCCCACCGATTCCATCTTCTGGGCCTGGATCAACTGCTCCTGCAGTTTCTCCCTCTCCTGCTCCGCCTGCTTGCGAGAGGTAATGTCGGTGAACACCACCGCAAACCTGTCCGGCCCCGGAGAAAAAGCCCAGACATCAAAAAAGCGGCCCATCTCCCGGGCATAGTTCTCAAAGGCCGTGGGTTCACCGGTGCGGGCCACTTCGCCATAGGTATCCAGCCAGTATTGCTCGGTGGCAGGCATAATCTCTCTGACCGTGCGGCCGATCACCTGCTGGGCCGTGGTGCCGGTCATTTTTTCAAAGGCCGGGTTGATCTCCAGAAACCGGTAATCAACGGGCCGGCCTTCCAGATCGTAGATCATCTCATGCAGGGCAAATCCCGCTGTCATGTTTTCAAAGAGTATGCGGTATTTCCGCTCACTCTTTTGCAGGGCCTGGGTGCGGTTTGCCACCTGGCGGCGCAGCGCCCAGGACCAGAGTAAAACGCCGACCATAAGGGACAGCAGGAAGAGGACAGCCAAGGTAAAATAACGCAAGGCTCCTCGATAAGAGGGGGCCTCCGCATAGACCCCCAGCCATTTCTCGTGAATGCGGCGATAGTCGCCGGTGATTTCCAGCACCTTGAGCCCCTCGCCAAGCTGGGCCAGAAGGGCCTTGTGGCCCTGGGGCACGGCATAGCCGTAATCAGCCGTCAGCAAGGAGTGGCTGCCCACCCGCAAATTATCCCACCCCTCTTTTTTGATCCAGTAGCGGGCGGTGAGCCGTGAAACCAAGGCGCAGTCATATCTGCCCCGGGCCAGGGCCCGTAAGGCCTCCACCGCCGTATCAACCACCACCAGCTGCGCCTCCAGGCCGTGTGCCAGGGCATAGTCATGCATGATATCGCCCCGCTGGACCACGAGGCGCTTGCCCGCCAGCTCGGCCAGGCTCACAGGGGGATTTCCGGCACCCTCCCGCACCACCCCGACATGATGGTTCACCATGTGGGCCTGGCTGAAGTCAACGATCAGCTCCCGCTCCTGCGAGTAGTACATGCCCTGCAGGGCGTCAATCTCGCCCCGTTCCAGGGCCTCCCGGATCTCCGCCCATGGCCCCAGCCGGATCTCGATACTGAGCCCCATTTCCCGGGCAATGGCCCGGCTGAGGTCGACATTGTAGCCGGCCGGCAGGCCCTGCTCATCCAGGTATTCAAAGGGCGGATAATCATGGTCGCCGCCGATGACGATGCGACGATGGGTGGGCAGTTCCAGGGCGGCAAACCATTTGGCGTGCAAGTGGCTGTAGGTGCCGTCCGCCATGACCAGGGCCAACCCTTCATTGAGCAGAGCCAGGGTCTCTCTATCGCCATCCCGCACGGCAAAACAGAAATCCTGACGAAACTCGGCAAGGGGCCTCTTGATGACCTGAAGATTGGTGAAACCGCCTTCCTGGATGAGGCGCAGGGCCACCAGCCGCTGGATGACCACGGCATCATGCCGGCCCGCAGCCAGTTGGTCCAGGGCATCCTCAAAGGTAGGAGTGACATGGATATGGATACCGCGATCTTGACGGCGCAGAAACTCTTCGGTGTTATCGCCCTGCATCACCGCCACCTGCCGCCCTTTGAGATCTTCCAGGTCCTCGATCCCCTTGCTCCCCTTCCGCACCACAATGGCGCCGTGCAGGGCCATATAGGGAAAGGTGAAATCAAAGATCCCCTCCCGCTCCGGGGTGCGGCCCGCCAGGGGCAGGGCCCTGATCTCTCCCTGGGCCAGCCAGCCCTTGACCTGGCTCCAGGGACCAAGGCGAAAGGAGACCTCCTGTCCCATGGCAACCAGGGCCGCCTCCAGCAGTTCCACGGAAAAGCCGGTGGCACGATTCTGGTCATCCACCATACTGAAGGGAGGATAGTCGACTTCAGCGGCACTGCTGATGGGGGCCTGGGCCCTTGCCCCCGGGGCCAGCAGGAGTACGCAGAGCAGGGCTCCGGCTAGAGAGCAGAGCATTGATTGGGCAAAACATCCCCAAGACAAGCGCCCCGGTCCCTGTAAAAACACTTCCCCAGACATAAACGGTTTCCCGGCTCAAGATTGAATTGCCTCAGATTCCAGGCCAAGAACATGCTCTTTTGGCCTGCACCCCAAGCTCCTATACATTCTTTACATCTGCCGGTCAATCGCGCTCTCTTTTTTTCCCAGCCACGTCAGGCACTCTGTATTTTTTACTATGTAAAAATTACCACCCTGTCATCCCTCCACAGCCCATACCCTGTCGCCCCTCGCCATTATCAACGCATATTCAAGGCCTTCCCTTTCTGGCACTAACTTTGCTTTAGGCCTGAGCACTCCTCGGCTCAGGCTGAGAAAACAAGGATTGAACTAACAGGGGTCACCTATGACGACCAGGAAAAAAGAAGCCGGCATGGTGCTGGTTGTTGACGATGACCCGCAGGTCCTGCGGGCCATAAAGGCCATTCTTGAAGAGGAAGGATACCTGGTGGACGATTGCCATGACGGGGCCGCGGCCCTGCAGGCCTTTCAAGGCAAGGAGTATGACGCCGTCCTCTCCGACATCAAGATGCCCGGCATGGACGGCATCACCCTGCTGGAAGAACTGCACAGGCTGGACAAGGGGATGCCGGTGATTCTGCATACCGGCTATGCCGAACTGGACACCGCCATGACCGCGGTCCAGCAGGATGCCTTCGACTATCTGATCAAACCCGTTGACCCGGACAGATTAATCATGGCAGTGGCCAAGGCGGTGCTGCACCGCCATTACAGCCGCCTGGAGAACAACTATCAGCGCCGCCTGGAGTCCGAGGTCCAGGCCGCCACCGTGGAACTGTTCACGCTGGTGGGGGAGCTGCAGGAGGCCAGGGACGAGGCCCAGGTGGCCTCCCGCCTCAAGTCCGAATTCATCGCCAACATGAGCCATGAATTACGCACCCCCATGAACGGCATCATCGGCCTGACCGGGCTGCTGCTCGATGCGGAAACCAGACCGTCGACCCGGGAACTTCTTGAGATGATAGAACAAACCTCCCTGGGCCTCAACAGCGTGCTCAACAATGTGCTGGAGCTCTCCATCCTCGACGCCCACCAGGTTGAACTGCAG
>JAVLBA010000132.1:0-3772 GCA_031581485.1 Desulfurivibrionaceae bacterium
CTCTACCGACTGAGCTATCCCGGCGAAAAGAGCGCCCACAATACGCCAAAGCCCTCGCCCTTGTCAAGGACAATTTTGGGGCTGAAAGGGGTTGTTCAGGGGCCTTCTTGGAGGGCATGTTTGGCGCTCTGGATCAGGTGGTGAAAAGAGAATTTCTCACTTCTGCGAGTCGGAATGATCATCCTTGTCTTCTTTTTTTTCTTTCTCTGGCTGGTTCTCCATCTCCAGGTCGCCAAGGTCGACCTCTTCCTCTTCATCTATTTCCAGCTCATCCTCGCCAAGGCTCAGGTCGATATCAGAAAGATCAGGGGTGGCACCGCCCTCAGGCGCAAAGTCAAGATCGACATCCTCCTCAAATCCCATGCCGCCAAGGTCAAATTCCGGAACATCATCAGAATCGGCGTACATAACCGTCTTGTCCTCTTCATCAGAATCGGCGGATATAACCGTTTTCTCCTCATCATCCCTCTCTGAGGTCTCAGCCTCAAAGGCGGAGAGGTCCATATCAGGCACCTCATGGCCTTCCAGGGAGATCTCATCCTCTTCAAAATCGACAAGGTCGGAGCCGGCAGCAGAGAAATCTCTTTCACTGAAGTCACCGGGCAGATCAGGGACATCACCGAAATCATCCATGGCCTCCATGCTGATATCAAGATCATCCGCACCGCCCTCAAAGGAGTACTCTTCAGCCACCTGATCGCTGCCGAATGCGGGTGCATGATCAGGGATGAGGGTGCCGAGGTAAAAAGTGCCCAGGGACTTGAAGGCAGTGCCGTTTAAGGCGTGGGCAATTTCCGTTACATCAGCGGAACAGTTCACACAGGAGGTCACTTTATCAAATGAGATATAACTACATTTTGGGCAACGCATGATTCTTTTACCTTCTCTCTACCCGGCCGGATCGCTTGCCTAGCCGGGGTGGCCACGAAAGCCACCACCTTTTTCAAAAAGAGGGCACCCACAATATGTAGTGCGCCCCTCCAGACAACTGACCTGCAAATTCCCATGGATTTCTAACGAGTTACTCCATCTTTTCCACCAATCTATTCCACCTTTCCCCATATGGTCAAGGATTTCTGCACGTTGCACCCGGCCTTTCTCTTTTTTTGCCCTTTTCCCCCAAAAAAAACGCTGCCCGCAACTCTAAGCCTTCAGTCGTTTGCATGCTTGCAAATTTCCCTGCTTCCGGCTACTCTTGCCCTGTCAAAATCGAGCGTGGTCCGGACAAGAGCGCTTCATGATTCCTTAACCCTTTTCAGCCCTTATAATCTTCCCATGCAATACACCCTCAGATCCCTTCTCTGCTGTCTGGCCCTTCTGCTCTTTATGGGCGGCTGCGGCAAGGAGCCCATCCGCCATCTCAGCTCCGATGCCTGTCTGGTCAGCCAGGACACCACAAAAAAAGAGGTGCTTGCCTATATGGGCACGCCCCAAGTGACAACCACCACAGAGGCCGGTGAAGTGTGGATTTTTGTGGAAGAGCATAAAAGCCTGCTCAAGAAGACACCGGTACTCAACTGGGCCTTCGGCAGCGCCACCTACGACCTGGTCTATATCACCTTCAGCGGTGACATGGTCACCGACTGCCAGTACCGGGCGGCCACGGAAAAGCAATATGAAGAGGCCATCCCTGCTCCAGAACCCGCTGACCATTAAGACCATGAATTTCGACTCCGCGCGGATGCGGATGATCCGCGAGCAGCTCCTGCCCAGAGGGATTAGCGACGAACGGGTGCTGGCTGCCATGGCGGCTGTGCCCCGCCATCTCTTTGTCCAGGATGCCTTGCGCAACCAGGCCTATGGGGATTTTCCCATGCCCATCGGCCTGGGCCAGACCATCTCGCAACCCTATATTGTCGCCCTCATGACCCAGGCCCTGGAACTCAAGGGCGGGGAAAGCGTCCTTGAGATCGGCACCGGCTGCGGCTACCAGACCTCGGTGCTGGCCCGGCTTGCCGATCGCGTTTTTTCCATTGAGCGCCTCAAGGAACTGCACATCCGGGCCAGGCAGACCCTGGACCAGCTGCAGGTCTTCAACGCCCTCTGCACCACGGATGACGGCACAGTGGGCTGGCCCCAATACGGCCCCTTTGCCGCCATTATCGTCACGGCAGCCAGCCCGGAGATCCCCCAACCCCTGATTGATCAGCTTGCCGACCCGGGCCGCCTGGTGATCCCCATCGGCGACCGCAGCCTCCAGGAACTGGTGGTGCTCACCAAAGAGGACGGCCAGATAAGCCGCCGGGTCATCGACCGGGTCCGTTTTGTCAGCCTCATCGGCCAACATGGCTGGCAGGAATAAGCCGCCTTCCAGTACTCCGTAAAACTTAAATGTACGTGTAGAATTTCGTTATTGCCTTCGAACCACAAAGACACGAAGGCACAAAGAAAAAACATAAAAACAAGAAGCTCTTCGTGTTGTTGTACCCCTCGAGGGGGGGTATTAAAAAGAATGCCTTTGTGGTGAAAGGCATAGTTGCATAACTATACGAAACTTGAAGTGATACACTGCAGTAGATCCCCGTGCCTTTTCCCTGATCCCCTTTTTTAAAGAACCCAGGCCGTTCCCTATTCCCCGGAGAAGAGGGCCAAAAGCACAAAGCCGCCGATGAGCAGCACCGTAAAGGCGATACAGAGCAGGTTGAAGTAGCGGTCGATAAAGACCCTGGCCGGCGGCCCCCAGCGGTGGATAATCCAGGCCACCAGGAAGAAGCGGGCAGCCCGGGCCGCCAGCGACGCCGCCATGAAGACGGGGATATTGACCCTGGCCACCCCGGCCGTAATGGTGGTCAGCTTGTAGGGCAGGGGGGTAAGCCCGAAGACAAAGACAATCCAGGCGTTCCAGCGGTCATAGACCTGAAAGAGGTAGCTGCCCCCCAGGGCCTCGCCAAAGGTGTCCACCAGATAGGCGGGCAGGGCGATATCCAGCCGCCCCTCCACCGGCACCAGCCCCGCGTGGGCGATATTCTCGACAATCCAGCGCCCCGCGGTTTCCCAGGCGAACACCCCGATGCCGTAGCCGGCCAGCCCCCCCACCACCGAACCCACCGTACAGAGCAGGGCCAGATACCGCCAGCGCCGGGGTGTACCCAGCACCAGGGCGACAAGAAGGACATCCGGCGGGATGGGGAAAAAGCTGCTTTCGGCAAAGGCCAGCAGCACCAGGGCGGGCACGCCATAGGGGGTTTGGGCCCAGTGGAGCATCCAGTCATAGAGGCGGCGGTGGATGGCCCAGGGCGACACCGGGATATTATTTTCCATGATCCGCCTCGGCCACCTGCCCGGCCAGAGCGCGCACCCGGGCCATAATCTCCTGCACATCCATGGTCAGTAGTTCTCCTTGGGACACAACCATCCTGCCGTCGACAATGACGGTATCGACATCGCCGCCCCTGGCCCCATAGACCAGGAGATCAGGGCTGAACAGCGGGGTAAGCCGGGGGCTCCGGCAATCAACCAGAATAAGATCGGCCTTCATGCCCACGGCCAGGGTGCCGATATCGGCCAGCCCGAGACAGGCGGCGCCCATGCTGGTGGCCATGGTGAGCACCTCCTGGGCGGGCAGCAGCTCGGGCTGCATAGTATGGACCTTGGCCAGCTTGGCGCAGCTGTCCATCTCGCCGAAGAGATCAAGATCATTATTGGAGGCACAGCTGTCCGTGCCCAGGCCCACCAGGATATGGCGGGCCAGCATGGCCGGCACCGGCGCCACGCCGGAGCCCAGCTTCATGTTTGATTCAGGACAGGTGACCACCCGGCAGCCGCGACGGGC
>JAVLBA010000133.1:0-3657 GCA_031581485.1 Desulfurivibrionaceae bacterium
GCAGCCCCTTCACAGCTGGCCTCCGTGCCAAAGGAGGTAAAGGTCGCTGGCGGGCCATGCAGGGCCAACATGTAAATTTAATTAGATATTCACCCGGCAAATATGCTATCCTCTGATTCGTGAAGAATCTTTTAAACAAAGGGGTGGCAGAGAGCTTCAGGGAAGAGTCTCTGCCAATCCCTTTGGGTACCTGTATACCGTACTTAATAAATGGCAAAATCGATCTTTTCAAGGTGAAAAAATGACCTTTGATGTTACTGAGGCACTGGACAGGGTAATCGCGTCAGACCACCATGACCCCTCTCAAGTTCTGGGCCTGCACGTTCTTGAACATGACCCCACCACAGCCGTTATCCGCGCCTTTCTGCCCTTGGCCGAGTCTGTCCGCCTGGTGGTGGGCGATGACAAAATAGACATGTACAAGATGCGGGCCGAGGGTCTTTTTGAGATCGTCTACCCTGATTACAGCGAACCCTTTGCCTATTATTTTGAAGCGACCTCCCATAATAATACCAGCCTGATCCTGCATGACCCCTACCGATTTCCGGTCCAGCTCAGCGAATTTGACCGCCATCTCTTCAACAACGGCACCCATTACGAAATCTACAACAAGCTTGGCGCCCATCCCACCACCATTGACGGGGTGGACGGCACCATTTTCCGGGTATGGGCCCCCTCAGCCCGCCGGGTCAGCGTTATCGGCGACTTCAACTACTGGGACGGCCGCGTCCACCAGATGAGGGCCTTGGGCGCCTCCGGCATCTGGGAACTTTTCATTCCCGGCATTGAGAAGGGCGAGATTTATAAATTTGAACTGCGCAGTGCCCATGGCGAAATTATAGAAAAGTCTGATCCTTTCCAGTTTTTCTCCGAGATCCGTCCCCGGACCGCCTCCGTGATCTGGGAGCTGGAGGGCTATGAGTGGGATGATGCCGCCTGGCTCAGCAAGAGAAAAGAGCAGCCCCTTTATGACCGGCCGGTTTCCATCTACGAAGTGCATCTGGGTTCCTGGCAACGTGACCCTGCCGACCCGGAAAGGTTCCTGAGCTACCGCGAGCTTGCCCAGTATCTGATACCCTATGTTGTCAAAATGGGTTTCACCCATATCGAGCTCATGCCCATCACGGAACATCCCTATGACGAGTCATGGGGATATCAGGTGACCGGTTATTTTGCCGCCACCAGCAGAATGGGCACCCCCCAGGATTTCATGTATTTTATCGACCAATGCCATAAACATGATATCGGCGTCCTCCTCGACTGGGTCCCTTCCCATTTCCCCTCTGACGGCCACAGCCTGCGCCGCTTTGACGGCACTGCCCTTTATGAGCATGAAGACCCCCGTCAGGGCGAGCATCCTGACTGGAAGACGCTGATCTTCAATTTCGGCCGCAAAGAGGTGGAAAATTTTCTGATGGCCAGCGCCTTTTTCTGGCTGGACAAATTCCACATTGATGGCCTGCGGGTGGATGCCGTGGCCTCCATGCTCTATCTCGATTATGGCCGCACTGCCGCGGAATGGATACCCAATCAATATGGCGGCAAGGAAAATATCGAGGCCATTGAATTTATTCGCCACCTCAACACCATTGTCTATCAGCGCCACCCGGATGTCTCCATGATCGCTGAAGAATCAACGAGTTTCTACGGGGTCTCCAAGCCCGCGGACAGTGGCGGTCTTGGTTTCGGCTTCAAATGGAATATGGGCTGGATGAACGACATGCTCAGTTATTTCAGCAAAGACCCCCTCTTCCGGAAATTTCACCACAACGCCCTCACCTTTTCCCTGCTCTACGCCTTTTCCGAGAATTTCATTCTGCCCCTCTCCCATGACGAGGTGGTGCACGGCAAGAAATCGCTGCTGGCCAAAATGCCCGGGGACCGCTGGCAGCAATTTGCCAACCTCCGCCTGCTCTTTCTTTTTCTCTGGACCCATCCCGGCAAGAAACTCCTCTTCATGGGGGGCGAATTCGGTCAGATTTCCGAATGGTACTGCAAGGTGAGCCTGGACTGGCATCTCCCGGAACAGGAAGAGGCCCACAGCCAGCTGCAGAATTTCGTGGCCAAACTGAACCAATTCTATAAAGAAACCCCTGCTCTCTGGGAAAAGGATTTTTCCTATGACGGTTTCCGCTGGATGGACTTCAGGGATGTCAATCGCTCCATTATCTCCTTTGCCCGTTTCGGCAAGGACCCCAAGGATCATGTGGTCTGTCTTCTCAACATGACCCCGGAAGTCGCCTACGACTACAAGGTGGGCGTGCCGGAAAAGGTGGCCTATCAGGAGGCGCTCTGCTCTGATGATGGCGTTTACGGCGGCAGCAACATGATCAACCACAACACCAAGCTGCCCATCCTGGAACCCTTTGGCGAGGCGGAGCAGCACATACTTGTCTCTGTGCCGCCCCTGGCAGGCATTATTTTCCGACCGGTAAGAACTTAAATTCAGAGGAATACGCCGTGGAACCTGTCGCCATCAATAAGGATAAAATGAAGAAAGTCCTGCAGTGGCTTTCTGAAAATGTCCGGAGCCATCCGGAAAAAAGCAGAATAGAGATTCTCAGAGAAGCGGAAATACGGTATGACCTCTCTCCAAGGGAATGCGCCTTCCTGGATGAACAGTTTGGTGAGCCTCCCGGCAAAAGCTGCCATTAACCCGCTGGAGGGGCTCCTCCTTCACCTGCACAAAAGATGGCCTATGTCGTGCATGGTTCCTGTTCACCACAGAGACACAGAGACACAGAGAGTATAAAAGCCAGAAGTCTTTGTACCCCTCAAGGGGGTATTGTAAAGAATGCCTCTGTGTCTCTGTGGTGAAAAAAATGATCTCCCCCTACGTCAGGATACTTTTCGCCCCTGGACTGCCCCGTCTTCCCCCTTGAACCTTGGACCTTGCATCTTGCACCTGAATCAAAAGAGCAAGATAATGCTTTGGAATGAGGACGGAAATTATTTTTTACACCTCTTGCAGGACCTGGGAAAAAACACCTAAGTACCACTACCCACAACGCTTATCGCCTGCGTAGTTATGCCCGGGCATAACTACCTAGGTAGTCCTACCTATTGTAATTTCACCTAAAAGCCCCTAAAAAATACCTCAGTGATTCCGGGAGGGTAACTGGGACGGGCAAATTGGCATGTACATGCAACGAGTTAGCCGGATTTCAAGGGAAGGTTCATGGAAACGAATAAAAACCCGGACAGAGCAGGCAGGGCTGCCAAGGAAGAGCTGATCAGCAAACTCGGCCGATATTGGCGGAAAAACCTTATCCTCATGCTGATCCTCCTCATCATCTGGGCAGCTGTTGCCTACGGCTGCAGCATCCTCTTTGTTGAACAACTCAACGCCTTTACCCTTGCCGGTTTCCCCCTGGGTTTCTGGTTTGCCCAGCAGGGGTCCATATATGTCTTTGTCATCCTCGTCTTTGTCTATTTTTTCGCCATGGAGAGGCTGGATAAAGAGTTTGATGTTGATGAATAGGGAAAAGCAGGGTCAAGGGGCAATGCATGATTCCTGTTCAACACAGAGGCACAGAGGCACAGAGGCACAGAGAGTATAAGGGCCCGAAATCTTTACAATACCCCTCCAGGGGGTATTGTAAAGAATACCTCTGTGTCTCTGTGTCTCTGTGGTGAAAAAAAGAATCTCCCCTGTAT
>JAVLBA010000134.1:0-3614 GCA_031581485.1 Desulfurivibrionaceae bacterium
GCCTGGGTTTGCCCAACCCGCCTTGCTGCCTTGCGCCAAGTCGTTTATCCTCTTCTCTTTGGGCCTAAGGATCTTTTAAGGAGATCCACGCCCCCTCACCAAAAAACCATTGGCGCTGACGGCCAAATACGAATAGAAAACAACCATGAATCAACATCAGGAAATTATTGCCCGGGAGCTGCAGATCAAGGGCGGCCAGGTGGCGGCCGTGGCCACCCTGCTTGAGGGCGGCGGCACCGTGCCCTTTATTGCCCGCTACCGCAAAGAGGCCACCGGCCTGCTGGACGAGACCCAGATCACCGCGGTGCGCGACCGTCTGCTGCAGCTGGCTGAGCTGGACAAACGGCGGCAGACCATCATCACCTCCCTCAGCGAACGGGATCTGCTGGACCCGAAACTGCACCAGGCCGTGTTGAGCGCCCCCAGCCTCACCACCCTGGAAGATATCTATCTGCCCCACCGGCCCAAGCGCCGCACCAAAAGCCTCATTGCCCGGGAAAAGGGGCTGGAACCGCTGGCCGGCGCCCTCTTTGGCCAGGAGAAGATGCCCCTGCAACCCGAACAGTTCATCAACCCGGCAAAGGGGGTGACCAGCGTGGAGGAGGCCCTGGCCGGGGCCCGCGACATCATGGCCGAGTGGATCAACGAAGCGCCGGCGGCCCGGGCCGGGCTGCGCCAGCTCTTTGCCGCCAGGGCAGTGATCGTCTCCAGGGTGGTGAAGAAAAACCAGGAGGCGGGCAGCAAGTTCCGCGACTATTTCGACTGGCAGGAACCAGCGGCCAAGGCCCCGGGCCATCGACTGCTGGCCATGCTGCGCGGTGAAAACGAGAAGGTGCTGACCCTGGCCATCCGCCCCCCTGAAGAAGCGGCCCTGGCCCTGCTGGCCCAGAGATATGTAAAGGGCAGCAGCAAGGCGGCGGCGCAGGTCACCCTTGCCGTGCAGGAGAGCTACAAACGGCTTCTGGCCCCCTCCCTGGAAAACGAGCTGCGCAGCCGCCTCAAGGAGAAGGCGGACCAGGAGGCGATCAAGGTCTTTGCCGGCAACCTGCAGGAGCTGCTGCTGGCCTCTCCCCTGGGCCGTAAACGGGTGATGGCCCTGGACCCCGGCTTCCGCACCGGCGCCAAACTGGTCTGCCTGGATGCCCAGGGCCAGCTCCTGCACGCCGCCACCATCTACCCCACCCTCTCCCAAAACCAGGCTCTGGAGGCGGGCCGGATGGTCTGCGACCTCTGCCGCACCTACCGCATTGAGGCCATTGCCATCGGCAACGGCACGGCCGGCCGGGAGACCGAGGCCTTTGTCCGGGCCTTGGATCTGGGGCCGGAGATAATCATCACCATGGTGGATGAGAGCGGCGCCTCCATCTACTCGGCCTCGGAAACGGCCCGCCGGGAATTCCCCGACCATGACCTCACCGTGCGCGGCTCGGTCTCCATCGGCCGCCGCCTGCAGGACCCCCTGGCTGAACTGGTGAAGCTCGACCCCAAGGTCATCGGGGTCGGCCAATACCAGCACGACGTCAACCAGGCGGCCCTCAAGAAGGGGCTGGACGACACCGTGGCCAGCTGCGTAAACAGGGTGGGCGTGGAGCTCAACACGGCCAGTGCCGAGCTGCTGGCCCATGTCTCGGGCCTGGGGCCGGTGCTGGCCGGCAACATCGTTCAGTACCGCAACGACAACGGCCCCTTTGCCAGCCGGGCCCAGATCCTGAAAGTAGCCCGGCTGGGGGCCAAGGCCTTTGAGCAAGGCGCCGGTTTTTTACGGATCCAGGGCGCGGCCAATCCCCTGGATGCCAGCGCCGTCCACCCGGAGCGATACAAGATCGTCGAGGAGATGGCCCGCGAGTGCGGCTGCCGGGTTGCTGATCTGATGGCCCGGCCGGAGATCAGGCAACAGATCGACATCAAGCGCTATGTCAGCGCCACGGTGGGCCTGCCCACCTTGACCGATATCATGGCCGAGCTGGCCAAGCCGGGCCGCGACCCCAGGCACTCCTTCACCCCCTTTGCCTTCAGCGCCGAGATCAATAGCATCCATGATCTGCACGAGGGCATGCGGCTGCCCGGCCTGATCACCAATGTCACCAAATTCGGGGCCTTTGTCGATATCGGCGTCCACCAGGACGGCCTGATCCACATCAGCCAGCTGGCCGACCGCTATGTCAAGGAGCCGGCCGAGGTGGTGAAGGTCCGCCAGCAGGTGATGGTGCGGGTGCTGGAAGTGGATGCCGGGCGGCACAGGATTTCGCTCTCCCTCAAGGAGGTCTGAAAGAGATGGCAGACCAGACCGAGATTTTTTGCACCCTACTGGCGGAGAGCCTGGCCCAGAAGAGCTTTGTCAAACTCGTTCTCGGCAAATACCGGGGGCCCGAGGCCGGCCTGCAGCGCCTCTTTGTGCGCCGCCTCATCATCCGGGATCAGGACTCTCTCTCCTTTGTCTATCGCTACCAGACCAGGGATATCACCAAGAACCTACCCGTCCCGGCGGCCCTGGCCACCATTAGGGACCTGCTGGCCACCGCCTTCGCCAATGCCCACCTGCAGACCGCGAGCGAGGATATCCAGCTGACAGTCAACAAAAAGGGCCGCTACCGGCTGCAGCGGGGCAAGGCCCCGGCCCGGAGTGCGGCGCAGCCGGAGCATGACCAGCCGAAGAAGCGTTTTGTGGATCTGGATGCCCCCTTTCTGGTGGCCCTGGGGGTCACCAATGACCGCCATCAGCTTGTTCCGGCCATGGCGCGCAAGTGGAAGCAGATCAACAAGTTTATCGAGGTCCTCGATCATGCCCTGGCCTCCTCGAACCTGCCCCCAAAAGAGCGGCTGCAGGTGGTTGATTTCGGCTCCGGCAAGGGCTACCTGACCTTTGCCATGGAGGAGCACCTGCGCCGCCGCCTGGGGCTTGCGGCCCAGGTGACCGGGGTGGAGTTACGGGAGGATCTGGTCCTGCTCTGCGCCAAGGCGGCCCAGAAACTTGGCCTTTCCGGCTTGTCTTTTCAGAAGGGGGATATCAGGAGCTACACCCCGCAGGGCATCGACATCATGATTGCCCTGCACGCCTGCGACGTGGCCACGGATTACGCCATCCATCTGGGGATCCGGGCCGGTGCCGCCATCATCATGTGCGCGCCCTGCTGCCACAAGGAGATCCGGCCCCAGATGCAGAGTCCGCCGGTGCTGCGGCCGCTGCTTAAGCACGGCATCCATCTGGGCCAGGAGGCGGAAATGGTCACCGACAGCCTGCGCGCCCTGCTCCTTGAGGCCAGCGGCTACACCACCCGGATATTCGAGTTCGTGGCCCTTGAACACACCAGCAAAAACAAGATGATCCTGGCCGTCAAGGGGACCGGGCCGAACAAACAGGCCGAGCTGCTGGCCCAGATCAGGGAGATCAAGGATTTTTACGGCATCAGGGAGCAGTGCCTGGAGTCCCTGCTGCAGGCGGACGGCCTGGGCCTGAACGATCCCGGCCGGGCAGAGTAGGCAAACAGGCCCCTTTAGAGAAAAGCCAAGAGGACAATGTTGTGAAAGATACCGATTCAATGACAAATTTACTCAAACTGCACAAGGTGGAGCTGTCTGCGGTGCGGGCCAACAAGATCCTGGTGACCATGGGC
>JAVLBA010000135.1:0-3548 GCA_031581485.1 Desulfurivibrionaceae bacterium
GAGGTGACCATCAGCAAAGAGCAGCTCCTCATTGACAACCAGCCCCCCAAAGACCCGCGTGACCAGATACTGCTCTACAATTATGTCCATGGCGGCGGCGGCGATCTCCCGGCTGATGAGTGGGTGGGCCTGGAGAGTCTGCCCAACAGTATCTCCAAGGTCCGGACCCTGGCCACCTATTGTGAGGATAAACTGGCCCTCTTTTTCCAGGGCCGCTCCCCGGCCGCTATTGTTGCCCTGTGCAGCCCTGTGGGGGGCATAGCCCTGGCCGGCACCACCGCCTCCGTGGCCCTCACCATCCCTGTGCTGCCCAGGGTGCCTCTCCAGCTTTTCTTTTGGGACGCGGAACCAGAGGATGGTTTTGAGGCCCGGGTCAAGATATTGTTCACCGCCGATGTCCTTAATTTCCTTGATATCGAATCCCTTATTTTCACGGCAGAACGGTTGGCCGAACATATCATGAGCCCTTCGTAACCCCATGCCTTCCCAGATGATGTCCGGACCAGCAAGCCTTTTCAGTGATACCCGCCCCTTAGCGGAACGACTGCGACCCCAGTCCCTGCAGGAGTTTATCGGCCAGCAGCATCTGCTGGGCCCTGGAAAATTTCTGGAAAGGCTGCTGGCCGCCCGGAAGCTCCCCTCCCTCATTCTCTGGGGACCGCCCGGAACCGGCAAGACCACCCTGGCCCGGTTGTTGGCCCGCAACTCAAGCTCTGAATTCATTTTCTTTTCCGCCGTCCTCACCGGGGTCAAGGAGATCCGCAACATCATCAGCCAGGCCGAAGAGTTCCGGCGCCAGTCAAAATCCACCCTGCTCTTTGTCGATGAGATCCACCGCTTCAACAAAAGCCAGCAGGACGGCTTTCTGCCCTATGTGGAAAACGGCCTGATCACCCTCATCGGGGCCACCACCGAGAACCCCTCCTTTCAGGTGATTGCCCCCCTGCTCTCCCGGTGCCGCGTTCTCACCCTGAATGGCCTCACCGACGATGATCTTCTGGCCATTGCCCATAGGGCGGTGAGTCATCCTGTCCACGGCCTGGAGCGAGATGGGGTCACCTTTTCAGAAGATGGCCTGCACGCCCTCATTTCCCTGGCCGACGGTGATGCCCGCCGCCTCCTGAACAGTCTGGAAATCGCCTCCTCCCTGGTCACAGAGAGTGGGGAGGGCGAGAAAATCGTCACCAGGGAAATCATAGTCGCCTCT
The DNA here is from genome assembly GCA_031581485.1 of Desulfurivibrionaceae bacterium. Taxonomy (GTDB): domain Bacteria; phylum Desulfobacterota; class Desulfobulbia; order Desulfobulbales; family SURF-16; genus BM506. The sequence continues at coordinate 1,208 of JAVLBA010000135.1, forward strand.
TTCAGCCGGAAAACCCTCCAGTATGACAAGGGCGGCGAGGAACATTACAACCAGATCTCCGCCCTCCACAAAAGCCTCAGGGACAGCGACCCTGACGGTGCCCTCTACTGGCTGTGCCGGATGCTGGAGGCCGGAGAAGAACCGCTTTATGCGGCCCGCCGCCTCATCCGTTTCGCCTCCGAAGATATCGGCAATGCTGATCCCACGGCCCTGCAGGTGGCCATTCAGGCCCGCGACAGCTATCAGATGCTTGGTTCCCCGGAAGGAGAACTCGCCCTGGCCCAGGCCGTCTTGTACCTGGCCACGGCACCCAAGAGTAATGCCGTCTACAAGGCCTATAATAAGGTGCGGCAGGTTATCGCTGAGACGGGCAGCCTGCCCGTGCCCCACCACATCCGCAACGCCCCCACCAAATTAATGAAGGGGCTGGGCTACGGCAAGGGGTACAAGTATGCCCATGACGACCCCCTGGCCCTGGTGGACCAGGATCATTTACCGGAAAAGCTGGCCGGCCAGAGATATTATGTGCCCACGGACAGGGGCCACGAGAAACTAATCAAGGAACGGCTGGAAAAATGGCATGTCATCCTGGCCAACCGTTCAAAAAGCAGGGGAAAATAATGACTCCCTCCAAGCGCAGCATCTCCATCTGTTTTTTTATCGCCGCCGCCCTCCTCCTCACCCCCTGGCCGGGCGCCGCCTCCACCCCCCTGGAGATCTTCTACTCCAATGATGTCAGCGGCCAGACCGAACCCTGCGGCTGAAAATCAAGCCAATTGGGCGGTCTGTCCAAGAAAGCAACCCTGCTCCAAGAGCTGGCCCCTTCCGCCACTGCCCTGAAGATCGATGCCGGCACCCTTTTTTTTGATGATGCCTTCACAGGCCAACCGGAACGGCTGGCCCAGGCCCTCATTACGGCCGGCGCCATTGTGGAGGCCTATAATCATATGGGCTATGACGCCGTTGCCCTGGGCCACCATGACCTGGCCGCCGGAAAAGCGGCCTTGAAAAGCCTGGCCGCCAAGGCGGAATTTCCTTTTGTAAGCGCCAACCTGGCGGACATGGAGGGCAGCCTGCTCTTTGAGCCTGTCGCCCATGTGGAGCGGGCCGGAATGCGCATCACCCTCATCGGCCTCACCGGCGGGGCCCAGTCTGATCCCTTTGCCGGCTGGGCAAAAATCTTACCGTGGCAGGAGGTACTGCCGCCCCTCCTGGCCCGGCACAGCGCCGCCAGCGACCTGATCATCCTGCTCTCCAGCCTGCCCCCTTCTGACAACAGGGCCATCGCCGCGAAGATGGCTGATGTCCATCTCATCATCCAGTCCGGCAGCAGCAAGCAAAACATGCGGCCCCAGCTCATCAACAACACCCTTATCAGCCAGGTGGGCCATGACGGCAAATACCAGGGCCAGCTCACCGTGGAGTGGCCTGCTTCCCGTAGATGGCAGGCAAAGGAGCGACCCATCCTGGCCCTGCAAAAGGAGTATGATCGCCTGGGCTGGATGCTTGACAAGATAGCGAAAAAAGGCGGAGCAGAGGTGGTCTACAAGGAGAATAAGGCCGCCCGCCAGGCCTTCCTGGAAAAAGAAGAACGCCACCGGCAGTTGGCGGCGGAGATAGCCAAGCTGGCAACAGCTGACAAGAAGGAGCACCTCCCTGTCGCCACCTACACCAATCATTTCCACCCCCTGCATCCGTCCTTGGCCGATGACGTCACCATAAGCAGACTCCTGCAGCAGGCCCGCAAAAAGGCCAACCAGGTGCAAAGGGCTGGGGCCGGCCCCAACAGGGACTCGCAATACATGGGCAGCAGGGCCTGCGGGAGCTGCCATGAAGCCATCTACCAGGCCTGGGGCCAGACACCCCACGCCACGGCCTACCAGACCCTGGTGGCACAAGAGCAAAACCACAACCCCAACTGCGTCTACTGCCATGTCACCGGCCTGGCTGAAGAGAACGCCCATCTGGGGGGAGCCCTGCCGGAGAGTCTCAAAGAAGTGGGCTGCGAGTCCTGCCATGGCCCGGGCAGAAATCACCTTGCCGCTGCCGGCCTGGCGCCGCTGCCGCTGAAACCCGCCCCCTCGCTCTGTACAAGCTGTCATAATGCCGAACGGGACGACAATTTCAACTACCAGCAGGACAAGGGGAAGGTGCACGGGCCATGAAAGATCCCCTGATTATCAGGTGCAAGGCTCAAGGCCCAAGGTTCAAGGGAAAGGCGGGGCAGATTGCGGGGCTGTGGCATCTAGCGACGCGGCAGTGAGGGGGCGAAAAGTATCCTGACGCAGGGGGAGATCTTTTTTTTTCACCACAGAGACACAGAGACACAGAGAGTATAAAG
>JAVLBA010000136.1:0-3453 GCA_031581485.1 Desulfurivibrionaceae bacterium
CTGCATCAGATGCGGCAAAAACGCTATGCAGACAGCACCTACGCCAAACTCTCCACCTGCCGGCAAGAGGTGCAACAGGCCCAGCAGATCTTCCTTAAATATAATATGCCCTATATCTCCACAGCCGGTAAATCCATCGAGGAGATTGCCGCCCAGGTCTGCCAGGAGATGGGCGTCTCCCGCAAGAAATAGGTCATGCTGCATCCGGCAGCCCTGGGCAGCCATAAAAAACTGTCCCGATTGACAGGGCACCTGACCCTACTCTCAGACACGACACTCCTGATATTGCGCCCTCCCCAGCATCCCGTCCGCCCTCTTGAGGTAGCCGATCTGCTGCCAGTCAAAGCCTAAGAGCCCCGTGCCCCAGACATCAAGGGCCACCGGGTCTGGCCCGGCGGCCAGCAGATTTTTGGGAGGATGGCAGGTGGGGCCCCAGAGGTGGGCCTGCTGCATGCCGATGGTGGCGTCCAGCAGGGTGAAATCCGGAGTGCGGTAGGTGTTGAGATCAAAAATGGCCTCATGGATGCGGCTGTGGAAGGCGGCCTTTTTCCAGGCCCCGCCCTGCTGGAAGTGACGAGGCGGCGCCGCCCCCATCATATTCTTCATGGTCAGGGTGACCCCGGCCAGGCTGTGGGCCTTTAAGACCGGAACCGACAGCAAAAAGGCCTCAAAAAGAATTTTGGGCAGATGCATCTGCGGCCAGCGGCGGCAGGCGGGATTGGCCAGGGCCAGCAAGGGTTCCTCATTCAAATCCACCAGAGAAATGTTTCTGCTCCGGGCCAGTTCTTCATAGCCCTGTTTCTGAAAAACATAAAATGTGTTATAGTGATTGGCGCCGCAGCCCTCGCCAATAATAATCTCGATGCCGGCAATCTCCGCCTGCAGATAATCGACAAGCTCCGCCACCATCTCCACCGGCGTGGTAATGGGCGGGGCCAGATTCTCAACGAGATTTGGTTTGATCAGGACAGGCTGGCCCTTTTGTCTGACCAGCTCCTTCAGGCCGGCGGCCTCACATAACGCACGGACACTCACGGGCCATGAAGTAAATCTGGTGGTAAAAACCGTACTCCTTGCTGCCATCGCCATTTTCTCCATGCCCGAACATGTCCGTTATGATAACCGCATCACCTTAATAATTTTTACACCTCTTAATTTATGATTACCATCAACAATCTCTCCCTGCAATATGGCGAAAAGCATCTTTTCCGCAATGTCTCCTGCCGGATAAACAACCGCGACCGCATCGGCCTGGTGGGCTCCAATGGTGCCGGCAAATCCACCCTTCTTAAGCTGGTGGCCGAGGTCAGCCAGGCGGATCCCGGCATCATTACCAAGGCCAAAAACGACTCCACCGGCTACCTCCCCCAGGAGATCACCGGCATCAAGCTCGACCGCTCCGTCTATAAAGAGGCCCAGCAGGCCTTCAGTGAACTCCTTCTCAAAGAAAAGGAGCTTGATTGCATTCATGACCAGCTGACAGACGTTGATGCCACCTCAGAGCAGATTGACAAACTGGTGACCAAGCAGGGCGAGCTTCAGCATGAACTTGACCAGGCCGATATCTTCACTATCCAGTCCCAGATAGAAAAAGTGCTCATGGGTCTTGGCTTCAAGACCTCCGACTTCTCCAAGAAATGCGGCACCTTTTCAGGGGGCTGGCTCATGCGCCTCATGCTGGCCAAACAGCTGCTGGCCAGACCGGCCTTTCTGCTGCTGGACGAACCCACCAACCATCTTGACGTGGAGACCCTCACCTGGCTTGAAGATTTCCTGGGCGCCTACCAGGGCGGGCTGGTCATCATTTCCCATGACCGGACCTTCCTGGACAACCTCACCACCAGCACCTGGGAGCTGAGTCTGGGCAACCTCACCATCTACAAGGGCAATTACTCCTATTTTGTCACGGAAAAGGAGGAACGCTCAGCCATCCTCAAGGCCGCCTACGCCAACCAGCAGGCCAAGATCGAGCAGACCATGCGCTTTGTCGATCGGTTCAAGGCCAAATCCACCAAGGCCAAACAGGCCCAGTCCCGCCTCAAGCAACTGGACAAGATGGAGGTCATCGAACTTGAGGACAGCGAGCGGCACATCAACTTCCGCTTCCCGCCTTCGGCCCCCAGCGGCCGGATGTCCATGGTCGTGAAAGGACTCACAAAATCCTTTGACAACAAGGAGGTATTCAACGACCTCTCCTTTGAGCTGGAGCGGGGCGACAAGATGGCGGTGGTGGGGATCAACGGCGCCGGCAAGTCCACCCTGGTCAAGATGCTGGGCGGACTTATCCAGCCGGACAAGGGCCAAATCGAACCGGGCCACAACGTCATCATCTCCTATTTCGGCCAGCATCAGGCCCAGGAGCTTGATCCCAATTACACGGTCCTGGAAACCATGAACCTGATCGATGTGGATAAAAGCATCAGCCAGATCCGTTCCCTGCTCGGCACCTTTCTCTTTCAGGGCGACGATGTGGACAAGAAGGTGGGTGTGCTGTCCGGCGGCGAGAAATCGCGGCTGGCCCTGGCCAAGATGATTGCCACCCCGGCCAATCTGCTCATCATGGATGAGCCCACCAACCATCTCGACATGGCGAGCCAAGACATCCTCATGGAGGCCATGCACCAATATGACGGCTCCATCATTGTGGTTTCCCATAACCGTTATTTCCTTGATCACTTCACCAAAAAAATCCTAGAGATAAAAAACGGCAAGGCCACCATCTTTGAGGGAAATATCAGCTATTACATCGCCAAGACCCAGGCCCTGAAAAAAGAGGCCTCAGCAGCCAGGACAGATCCCTCCCCCCTCTCTGCCGCTGACACGGGCTCCCAGGGCAAGGGCAAAAAGGCCCGCCAGGAGCAGGCTCAGCTCAGGGAGCAGGAAAACAAGCTCCTGGGCCCCCTGAAAAAGAAGGCCCGCGACAATGAAAAGGCGGTGGAAAAACTTGAAGGCCAGAAAACCAGCCTGGAACAGCTCTTGGCTGACCCGCAACTTTACCAGGACCAGGAAAAATTCAGGCGGAAAAACAATGAGTACACCAACCTGAAGAATCGTCTCCAGCAGGCCTACACCACCTGGGAGGAAACCCAGGAGAAACTGGAACAGGTCCTGGCCCAATAGGCTGCCGGGTAAAGCGGGATTACCTCTCATTTCCTAAAAAGAAAAATTTGAATTTCCAGCCAAAAGGGCTAAAGTGGCTCAGTTTTGATAGTTGTACCAAGTTATGGGGGAATTTCTTACCATGCCAGGTCCTTGGCTTTTATCTTTTGAGGAGAAAATAATGAATCCATCCACACCTAAAAAATTCTTAACCCTTACGGTCTGCGGCCTGCTGGCCATGGTGGCCCCTGTGGCGGCCTCCGATCAGGGCAATGGTCACGATGCTGCTGCATCTGCCGCCACACCTCAGGCCACCATCAAAAAAATTATCCAGGGAAATGACGCCTTCCAACA
>JAVLBA010000137.1:0-3386 GCA_031581485.1 Desulfurivibrionaceae bacterium
GAAGAGGTGGTGGAGGTCAATGTTGCCGCCGTCTTTTGTGCCGGTATCATCCTGGCCCCAGGTGCCGTCACTACCGTCTTTAGTATCAACACCGGAATTGGCCAGATAGATCTTGGACTTGACGCTGATCTTGTCGTTGACCTTCATAGTCGGGCGGATGATGAACTCATGACGCCAGAAGGCGTCGTTGCCGCGCTCGTCGCCAGTGACAGTATCCTCAGTAAGTGAAACACCCTCGCCATCACCGGAGCTCTGGTAGACGCCCTCCAGGAAATAATTGCCGGAAACCTTGAAATCAAGGGCCTGCGCCGCAGTAGCCATACCCGCTACCAGACCGAGGGCAGCTACAGTTGACAATACTTTTTTCATAACTCTTTCTCCTTCAAAGAAAATGTCTTCGGGCCTGATAGGCCCATCCCCTATACATGGCGGGCAGCCCTCTTTACTGTTGTTCCAAAAAAAAAATCTGCCCCCTCATAAACTGTGGGTATTAGACTGAAAAAGGCATGGGTGGTCAAGTTTTTTTTACCGCCCCGAGACCCCCTTACTCCCTGAAAAGGCAGAAAAAGGCAGCACCAGTATAAAAAATTGTATCTCTGCGGGGCCTCTTTTTTCCCGCCCTTTTCCCCACGGACTCTCCTTGGTAGGTTTGGTCACTCCCCACCCCCATATCTGGGGGCAGGCCGGAATCGGGATCCGTCCTGGCCCAGAAGGGCCGCTTCCCCGCTCTTCCGGCCGCCCTGGTCTGCCCCCGTCCTTATCTGCAACCCCAAGATCCGCCCCATAGCCCGCCCGATTTTTGTTTCCTGGCCGGAATCAGGGGCTGTCTGGAGCCCTGGCTGCAAAGGGAGGACGGGGCAGGCGAAAGTTACAGGTTTAAAATAAAGTTAAGGGTGCCTAAAAAAATAACTTGACCACATCGCAGCGGCTTTGTAGAAAGACCGAATCGGCAGCCGTAAGGCAACCCGAACTTTATTGGTGATACCTGTTTAAGGGCGCTGCGGCCCGGACAGGTATTTTTTGGCCCTTGATGGTTAGCCGAGCCTAACTTGGTCAGGGCCGTTGAATTTTTAGATTGGAGGAAGCGAGATGAAGAAGAGGATGCCCCGTATTGTGTTGACCTGCTGCCTGGCCCTGATGACCACCATGCCCCCTGTGGTGCTGGCTGCTGCCGGTGATGAGGAGGCGCGGCTGGAGGCCCTGGAGCAGCGGCTGGAGGGTCTGGTCCTTGAGCTGGACAAAAGGCAGAGCCGCATCGAGACCTTGACCGGCCAGGTAAGCTCTCTGGAGGAGAGGGTGCCGGCCGCCTCCCCGGCCCGGGGCGCGGAAGCGCTGATCGCCCCGGAAGAGGCGGAGCTCAAGGCCCTGGTGGCGGCAGCGGTTGCCGAGCAGCAGGAGGCGCGGCCGCTCTCCCCCTTCAGTGTGGGCGGGTATGGGGAAATCCATGCCAATTTCACAGAGGGCTCTGAGGATGGCCAGTCCAAAGACCAGGTGGATATCCACCGGCTGGTCGCCTTTGTGGGGTATGATTTCGCCGACTGGATCAAGTTCCAGGCGGAGATCGAGCTGGAGCACGCCTTTGTCAATGACGGCGCCAAGGGTGAACTTGAACTGGAGCAGGCCTATATTGACTTTCTCCTCACGGATCTGGCCAATATCCGGGTGGGCCGGGTGCTTACCCCCCTGGCCCGGATCAATCAGCATCACGAGCCCACCACCTTCTACAGCGTGGAGCGGCCCAATTTCGCCAAACATATTATCCCCTCCACCTGGTGGTCCGACGGCCTGGGCCTTTTCGGCAACCTGGCCGCCAACCTCACCTACGAGGCCTATCTGGTGGCGGGCATGGACGGCTCAAAATTTTCCGATAAGGGCATCCGCAGCGGCCGGATCAAGGATGTGCCCAGCGTCAACGACATGGCCGTTACCTTCCGGGTGGACTACCATCCCCTGCTGATGAGTAATGCCGGCCTGGGCCGCAATCTGCGGCTGGGTGCCTCTTTCTACCACGGCGGCATCAATAACGGCGTTGCCGGTAAGGACCCGGGCATAAGCGGCGATCTCACCATCTATGCCGCTGATTTCAGCGTCAGCCTGCGCGCCCTGGAACTCAAAGGCGCCCTGGCCCTGGCCGAGATTGACGGGGCAGAAGGGCTGGATGCAGGAGTGGCGGAGGAGATCTTTGGCTACTATGTGGAGGCCGGCTATCACGTCATGCCCGAGTCCTGGAAGGCGGGCAGGCTCAGCAATGCCGACGCCGTGCTCTTTGTCCGGTATGACGAACAGGACACCCAGCATAAAATGGCCAGCGGGGTGGCCGCCAATGCGGACATGGATCGTTATGACTGGACCTTCGGCCTGGCCTTTTACCCGGTACCCAATCTGGTGCTCAAGGCCGATTATCAGGTCCTGGCCTCGGCGGGCGCTGATCCGGCCGACAGCATCAATCTGGGCATCGGCTGGCAGTTTTAAGGCCTTTTTCAGGAGGAGATAGAAGATGAAATTGCTTTTGGGGACCTTATTATTGTTGTCGGCCGGAGCGGCCCTGCTGGCAGGATGTGCGTCAGGGCCTGCTCTCCGGGCCGCCAGCGGCCAGGAAAAGGGGAGGGGCTATTTCCTGCGGGAATGCGGCGCCTGCCACCGCCACTTCTGGCCGGAGGAGAGAGCCGCAGCTGCCTGGCCGGCGATTCTGGCCAGGAAAAAGAACAAGGTCTCCCTGACGGCCCACCAGTTCCAGCAGCTCTCTGACTATGTGATCCAGGCCGGCTCTCCGGCCCCTGGGCCACCGTAAAAAACGGCAATGATGGCCGGCCCTGGTCCATCATTATACGTGGGCCGGGGCCGGGTGGGGTGGTGGCTGCCTGTCACCCTCCGGCCCGCGGCTCCCCGATATTAACGGGGGCCGCGGGAATTTCTTTGATAATGGCCGGAAAAATGCTAGTTCTGAGCTGGGGAGAATGGGTATCCTGTAACCAGAAGAATGCCTCTGCGTGTTTTGAAATTTGGGAAATAAACACAGAGACACAGAGACACAAAGAAAAACCTGTTCAGTTAATCTCCTAGCAATCATTACCGTTTGTACCCCGCAAGGGGGTGTTACAAAGAATGTCTCTGTGTCTCTGTGCCTCTGTGGTGAAAATCCAGGCCGGCCTACCCCTGAGGCTTTTTCAATAAAAATATCCAGCAAGGAGAAGAAGATGGTTAAAAAAGAGACCCTCTATATTGTTGCCCTGATCGCCTTTGGTCTTGGTTTTGTCGGTGGGGTGATCTTTGCCGCCATCAAATCCACCCCCCTGGAGGAGGGCCCGAGCCAGCAGGCGGCCAGTCAGGCCCCGGCCCAGCAGGACCTCTCCGAGGCCATCGCCATCCTTGAACAGCAGGTGGCC
>JAVLBA010000138.1:0-3319 GCA_031581485.1 Desulfurivibrionaceae bacterium
ATCTGAGGAAAAAGAGATCAGCTACGGAGGCATTATGCTGAAATTACCCGCCCATTCCTGCCAGAAGACCCTGTTAGCCCTTGCAGGGCTGTTTCTCTTCTGCCTGCTGCTGCCCGGCCAGGCCAGCAGTGATGAAATACTCCTGCGCAACGGCGACCGGATCACCGGCCAGATACTGAAGAAAGAAAACGGTATGGTGAGCGTGGAGACCAGCTACGGCGGCACCCTTTCTATCCAGTGGGACCAGGTGGCGCATATCTCCAGCGATCAGCCGGTTGAGGTCTACCTGAAAGACAAGTCCCTGGTGGAAACCACGGAGATTGACGCCGGCCAGGAGAGAGAAGGCGCCCTCCAGGCCTCTGAGATCCTCTACATCAATCCGCCGCCCTATCTCACCGGCGAGGGCGTTTTGTGGAGCGGTCGTCTTAATGCCGGCTTCTGGGCCAAGGATGGCAACACCCAGCAAAAAAGGTTCAATTTCGACGGGCAGGTGAAGGCGCGCACCGAAAAAGAGCGCTACACCCTGGCTGCCAGTCATATCCTGGTGGAGGATGAAGGGGAGAAGACAGAGGAGAGCACCACCGGTCTGGCCAAGGCGGATCATTTTTTCAGCAAGAAATGGTACGGCACTGCCCAGGTAACAGGGGAAAAGGATCGCTTCAAGGACATTGACCTGCGCCTCATTGCCGGCCTCGGTGTTGGTTATCAGTTCTGGGAATCAAAGAACCTCAATCTGGCGGTGGAATCGGGCTTTGATTATATAACCACGGACTATATAGAGGCGCCGGACGAAGAGTATCCTGCCTGGCGCTGGGCCCTTGATTTTGACAAATTTCTGGTCAAAGAGCGGCTGCAGGCCTTCCACCATCACCAGCTCAATGTCGGCCTGGAGGATACCGAAGACCTCCTGTTCAGCAGCCAGACCGGCCTGCGCATGGTGGTCATGGCCAATGTAAACGCCACTGCCCAGATAAATTATGATTGGGACAACCAGCCGGCCGAGGACACCCAGAGGGGCGACACCACCTATATCTTCAGTGTGGGATATTCCTGGTAGCAGACGCCCTGGCTTGGGCCCCCTGCCTCTTTGCTTTATAGAGTCTGGCGAGAAAATCCTTTTGCTTGGCTCACTGCTGATAACCGGGGCCATGGGCCCCAGGAGAACCGGATGATGATACCCTTATATGATGCCAAGAAAATAATTGTGCTGCTGCTGGCCAGCGCCTTTTTTACGGCAGGCGCCGCAGTGAGCTGCCAGGCGGCAGAGGGAGAGGCCACAGCCGGTGCCCTTTCTGTCCAGCAGCTGGCGGTGATGCCTTTTATCAAGGCCACCAGCGAGGCCCAGAAAAAAGAAACCAGACTGGAGAAAAACCTGGACTGTCAGCTGCTCGGCATCTGTGCCGTGGAGCCCGAGATCTTTCCCGAGAGTCAGGATGGCATCACCGCCCTGGCGCAGGCGGCATTGCGCCGCAAGGCAGGGGACAAGGTGGTGCCCATGGCCCGGGTCAGGGAGGCCTTTGACAGCCTGGCCAAAGAGGCCACCGACACCCCCCGCGAGTTGGCGGTGCGCCTGGGACAGAGCCTGGGCGTCGACCATGTGGTGGTGGGGCTGGTCTGGCGCTACCGGGAACGGGTGGGAAGCGCCATGGCCGCCTCTGATCCTGCCTCGGTGGCCTTTTCCCTCTTCATGGTGGAGGTGGAGAGCGGCACACTTGTCTGGAAAGACTCCTTTGATAAAACCCAGACCTCGCTCACCGAAAACCTGCTTGATGCCCCCATGTACTTAAAAACAGGGATGAAGTGGCTTACCGCCGAAGAGCTGAGCAGGTACGGCATCGAAAAGATCGTGAAAAAATTATCCATCAATGAATAAGGATTGCCCCAACCCATGATTTCCCTGCGCCGCCTTAATAAAAGATTTCTCACCGGCCTGGTGGCCCTCCTGCCGATCACGGCGACCCTCTACCTCTTTTTCTGGGTCATGGGGGCCGCGGAAGGCTTCTTCGGCTCCATCATGCAGGTTGTGCTGCCCGAGGAGTGGTACCTGCCCGGCATGGGCATAACGGCCAGCCTCATCATGATCTATGTGGTGGGGCTGCTGCTGGAGTTTCTCCTGATCAAGGGTCTGGCCGCCCGGTTCGAGAACATCATTTACCGGGTGCCGCTGGTGAAGAGCATTTACGGCGCCACCCGCGAGTTTCTCTCCTTTCTGATGGATGGCAAGAGCAAGGGGCCCCGCCAGGTGGTGGCCTTTACCTTTGCCAACAACATAACCCTGGTCGGCTTTGTCACCAAACGGGATCTCTCCTTCATCAACAATGATATCGCCCAGGGCAAGGTTGCGGTCTATTTTCCCATGAGCTACCAGATCGGCGGCTATACGATCATGGTGCCGGCGGAGCAGCTCACTCCCCTGGATATGCCCATGGAGCAGGCCATGCGTTTTGTGATGACCGCCGGGATTATTGAAAAGGATAAAGGCTGAGAGGCCAGCCTGAGCGGGACGGCTGGTAACGCTTTGCATCTTCCTTGTGTCAGGTGGCGACGGGCGGGTGTGCCGGCCTATCCTGCCTGAAGCGCGGCGAAAAGGGCAGAAGAGATCTTGCCGGCCAGGCAGGACCTGATCGCAGGCAAAAGCCGGGACAAAAAGGGCAGCAGGGGGCTTTTGCCATGGAAACAGGAAATGTCAGCGAGTACCTCAAGTTCTTTGTCGCCATGCTGGCCATTATCAATCCGGTGGGGGCCATCCCCATCTTCATCAATCTCACCGTGGATCAGGAGGAAGAGCTCCGCCGCAAAAACGGCATCATGGCCTCCATCTCCATGGGCCTGATCCTGACGGTGGTCCTCTTCAGCGGCGAGGCCATCCTGCGCTTCTTCGGCATCTCCGTGGGCTCCTTCCGGGTGGGGGGCGGCATTCTTATCCTGCTCATGGCCATCTCCATGCTGCACGCCAGAATGAGCGCTGTCAGACAGTCAAAAGAGGAGGCGCTGGACTCGGCTGAGCGCGACAGCGTGGCCGTGGTGCCCCTGGGGACGCCGCTTCTGGCCGGGCCCGGGGCCATCAGCACCGTGATCCTCTACGCCCAGCGCTATAACTCGGTGTCCCACTATCTCACCCTGCTGGCGGTGATCGTGGCCCTGGCCCTGCTCACCGCCCTGGCCTTCCACTTGGCCCCCACCATTGCCCGGATGCTCGGCAAAACCGGCATCAACGTGGTCACCCGCCTCATGGGTCTGATCATGGCCGCCGTGGGCGTCGAGTTCATCGCCAACGGCCTCAAACAGCTCTTTCCGCTCCTAGCCGGCTGATCCTCCC
>JAVLBA010000139.1:0-3133 GCA_031581485.1 Desulfurivibrionaceae bacterium
TTGTGCCTTCGTGTCTTTGTGGTTCGAATGCAATAACGAAATTCTACACGTACATTTAAGTTTTACGGAGTACTAGATGCTGCTCTGCAGGTTGAGCTGGTCGCGGAGACGGACAATGAGCTCGCTGGTGGTCCGGCAGGAGAGTTTTTTCATGATATTGGCCCGGTGGACCCGGACGGTTTTGGGGCTGATAAAGAGAATCGTGCTGATTTTGGCGGTATCAAAACCCTGGGCAATAAGGTTGCTCAGTTCCTGCTCCCGGGGAGTGAGCAGGGTGGCCTCTTCCGGGGCAGCGGCCGGGTTCTTGCCGGTAATGATGGAGTCGATAATCTTGGCGGAGGCGGTGGGGCTCAGGTGGATCTGGCCCTTGTGCACCTCTCTGATGGCGCTCTCCAGTTCTGTGGCCGGGTCGAATTTAAGGACAAAACCACGGGCCCCGGCCTGCATGGCCTGCTGGATGAACTCAGGGTTTTCATGCATGGTGTACATGACGATTCTGGTCCGGGCCGAGATGGACTTGATGCGCGGGATCATCTCAATGCCGCTCAAGCCCTTCATGGTGATGTCCAGAACCGCCACATCCGGCTTTGTGCTGTCGATAACCCGCAGCCCGGCAATTCCGTCGCCGGCCTCACCAACCACCTTTATATCGTCAAGTTCCGAAAGGAGACTGATAATGCCCTGGCGCAGCAGATGGTGGTCATCCACCAGGACAGTGGTAATAGGGGGGGGAGTCATCGTCTTATGAAGGCCTGCAGTCTGACCGGTCGGGCGCCGGATGATTTATTGGGCAAGAGCCCTTGAAAAGAGCCTCTGATGAGAGGTAATGATACGGCAAATGTCAATCTTTGCCACCCTAAATCCATTTTTTCTCAAGGGCCCGGGAGCAAGGCTAAATGGCCAGGGCATTGTTCGCCTCGGCATGGAAGAGGGGCAGACGGATGGACATGGTGGTGCCGCGCCCCTCCCGAGTTATCACGTCTATCCGGCCATTATGGCGCTTGATGATGCCGTAAATGACGGCCAGACCCAGTCCGGTTCCTTCCACCTCGTCCTTGGTGGAGAAAAAGGGCTGGAAGATGGCGTCACGATGCTCCCTCTTGATGCCCTGGCCCGTGTCTTTGATATCGACCTGGGCCATATCCCCCACCTGCAGGGTGGTGATGGTGAGAGAGCCGCCTGCCCCGCCCATGGCGTGGGTGGCATTGTTGAACAGATTGAGCACCACCTGCTTGAGCTGGTCAGGAACACCCAGGATTTCAGGGAGAAGCGGCGTATAATTACGGTGGATGGAAATATTGTGCTGGGCGAAGTTTTTATTGCAGAGCATCAGCATGCTGTCCAGGATTTCATGGATGTTCACGGCACCCAGTTTGCCGGTGGTGGGCCGGTTAAAGTCCTGCAGATTTTTGATCAGCCCCTTGATGCGATCGCACTCCTCAATGGCCATGGCTGCCATTTCACCCTCGCCCTTGTTGAGTCGGCCACGCATGAGCATGTTGACGATGAAGAGGCGGATGGCGACAATGGGGCTGCCGAATTCATGAGCTATACTGGCCGAGAGCTTGCCGATGGCGCTCAGTTTTTCGGCATGGAGGAGCTGGTCATAGGTTTTTTTGAGCTCCATTGTTTTTTGTCTGACGCGGTTTTCCAGCTGCTTATGGGCCTTCTGCAGGGCCAGACCCACCCGCTGTTTTTCGGCAATCTCGTTCTGCAGCTGTCTGTTGGCCTCGGCCAGGGCATGGGTCCGCTCCCGCACCTCCCGTTCCAGGCTTGTCCGGTGGTTGGCCAGTTCCCGGTTCATATTTTCCAGATCCTGCTGCTGGGTCTGGTCGTCAAAGAGTAAGACCCCGAAAATAGTGATCAGAAAGATGGTGTAGAGGAACTCGCCGATGAAGATATTATGAATGACCCCTTGGTGCACGGCGTAATCGTGGATGCCGCCCAGAAAGGTGCAGAGCAGGGCCAACCTGGAAAAAAGACCATGGGCCCCGTTGGTCTCAACGGTGAGGAGGCGGAAAAGGGTATAGCCGCAAAAGAGAATGACAATACCGGCATAGAGGCTGAAGATGGGACCGGGGGTGCCGAAGCGGTAGTCAAAATCAATGCCGTACAGGCTGACTGTTTTTAAGGTGGTGGGGGCCCGGAGAAAGAAATCCGTGGGCACGGTAAGGGCGATGAGGCCGGTGATAAGGAGAAAGAGGCGGGGGATGCGGCTCGACTGGAAATTGATGTCGTAGAGAATGGATATCCAGGCCGTAAAGCCCAGCATGAGCACAAAGATCCTGGTCCGGTGCAGGATGAGGAGGCGGGTATCTTCAAGGGGGAAGCTGAGCAGGAGTCCTAAGAAAACATAGAGGCAACCGCCAAAGGTTGCAATGCAGAAATAGGTATAGTTGTTGAGCTTTTTATGAACGGTGAATACCTTGCCCAGATGATAGAGCGAAAAGCAAAAGAGCACCGCGGTAATATGTGATAATATGAGTTGATAGGTGTTCATGGCCTTTTCAAGGGTATACAGAGGCGGCAGGGAAGTCAACAGGAGACATGGCTGGGAGGTATGAGTTTGTAAGGAAGAACAGGGGATTGGCAACGTTTTTTCCCCTGAGGCCAAAGAAACAAAGGGGAGAGCATGGATTTTAAACAATGTACCTTATGCGCCCGAAAATGGCAGACCCAGGAGGAGCTCCTGAGCGATCCAGAGGTTTCTCTCCTGGGGCTTCAGGTCTCTTTCGGAAGTCTGCTCCAGGGCCTGGTCCTTTTTAACCATTCCTGCAAAACCACCTTTGCCGTTGAGGTGAGCCGCTTCACCAACCTCTATCAGGGTCCGATATATAGCGAGAATGCCGCCGGCTCGGAGCAATGTCCGGAATATTGTCTTCATGTCAGGGAACTCAAACCTTGTCCTGCCAAATGTGCCTGTGCCTTTACCCGGGAGATTCTCCAGGTGATCAGACATTTTCCCAAGCAGCAAGGGTAGGGTTTGCTCCTTCCCGGCCCCTGCCTGCTGATGCTAGTGCAGTGTATCACTTAAAGTTTTGTGTATTTATGCAACTTGCCTTTAACCACAAAGGCATTCTTTTTAATACCCCCTTGAGGGGTACAAAAACACGAAGAGCTTCTTGTTTTTATG
>JAVLBA010000013.1:0-45482 GCA_031581485.1 Desulfurivibrionaceae bacterium
GGGGTACAAAAGCACGAAGAGCTCCTTGTTTTTATGTTTTTTCTTTGTGCCTTCGTGTCTTTGTGGTTCGTATGCAATAACGAAATTCTACACGTACATTTAAGTTTTACAGAGTACTAGCCGGTGACCACCTTGATCATGATATCAAGGAACAGGGCCCGGCCAATGATGAAGAGGACAATGGAGAGAATGGCGGCAATGGGCACCGTGACAAACCAGGAGCCGAAGATGTTACGGGTAACATCGCGGTCAATACCTCCCAGGCCGCGGGCCAGCCCGATTCCCATGATGGCCCCCACCAGGGTATGGGTGGTGGAGACGGGCAGGGCCATGCGGGTGCAGATCAGGACAGTGGTGGTGGCGGCAATATCGGCGGCTACGCCGCGGGAGGGGGTGATTTCGGTGATCTTGGTGCCCACCGTAGTCATCACCTTGTGGCCATAGGTGGCCAGGCCGAGGACAATACCAATACCGCCCAGACCGAGAATCCAGGTGGGAACCCCCACCTGCATGGAGACATCACCGGTCTGCAGTATGTGGACGATGGCGGCAAAGGGGCCCACGGCATTGGCCACATCATTGGCGCCGTGGGCAAAGGCCACGGAGCAGGAACTGATAATCACCAGGGGCACAAAAACAGACTCCACTGCCTCCAGCTGCTTGGAGATGGAGAGGTCCTGCTTGCCCTGCAGCTTGGCTTTGACATAGTAGCGGGACAGCACGGCGCTGACTACGGCCAGAACCACGGCCACCACCAGGGTCATGTCGTCGGTGAGCCAGGTGATATTGCCTATAACATGTTTCAACCCCTTGTAGATGGTCGCCATGGCCACCACAAAGACCAGGAGAAAGACAATGGCGGGGGTGTAGATGATGGCGGCCCGGGCCGGCCTGCTCCGGCCCAGGATGCGGCGGGAGATAAATTTAAAGAGGAGAAAGGCGCACACCCCGCCGATAATGGGAGAGATAAACCAGGAGGCCACAATCTGTCCCATCTTCGTCCAGTCCACGGACTCCACCCCGGCCGCAATAATGCCGAAGCCGGCCACGGCACCGACAATGGAGTGGGTGGTGGAGACCGGCATGCCGATAACGGTGGCGACATTAAGCCAGATGGCGGCGCAGAGCAGGGCCGCTGCCATACCGATGACAAGAATGGCCGCGGCTTCACCTTCGCGCAGACCGGGCAGGTTGGCGATTAAGGCCGGGTCAACGATGCCTTTGCGCACCGTCTCGGTGACATGGGAGCCCACCAGCACGGCCCCGGCAAATTCGCAGATCCCGGCCAGAATAACGGCCTGCTTGATGCTGAGGGCCTTGGAGCCCACGGCATCGGCCATGGAATTGGCCACATCATTGGCGCCGATATTCCAGGCCATGTAGAGGCCGATGACCGCAGTCAGGCAAATAATAAAAAGAGACATATCCATAGTGTACAATGCGGGTTGAACCACTCTCCCAAGAAGTTTAACCCTCCTCCCTTCAAAAAAATGAACATCGATGGCAGTGGCAGGCCGGCGCTGCTATTTGCGCAGCATGGCCCTGAGGAAATCCCCGGCGTTTTCCGCTTCATTAGCGATGTCGGAGAGCTTGAGCAGCATCTTCTCATAGAAGATGATATCAATGGTGCTCACCCTGTTTTCCAGCTGGTAAATGGCAATGGAAAGTTGGCGGCCCAGTTTGTCTGCCTGCCATTCCTCCTTTCCCAGCCCGTTAATGAGCTCAAGGACCATGCGCGCCTCGGCCCCGGAAAAGGAGACCTCGGCCAGATTTTTAAATTCCACGGCTGCGGTCAGCAGGGTGCCGCTGACCTGAAAGACCTGGGTAACAAAGGCCATGAATTTTTCATGGAGATCAGGATGGAGAATAGTCTTGCGGAGAGTCAAAATGACGGAAAAATCCTCGGCATAATCGGCCATCTTTTCCTGACACTGTAAAAAGCCGTCAAGCTCCTCTCTGTTTACCGGGAGAAAATAGCGGCGGGGCAGGTGTTCGCGGATAGCGTGCTTGAGCTTGTCTGCCTCATACTCTGTCTTGGACACCCTGGTCTGCAGTTCTTCGATCCACTCCCAGTCTTCGGCAATCAGGGCCTCGATCATGGGCTTTACAAGCTCCACACATTCATGGACCTTTCGGGCATGGTCCACAAGCTGACCAATGGGGGAGTTTCCCAGCAAATCTCCAATAATCGTCATCAGCACACTCCTAAAATTGTCCAATCGGATGGCAGGTAAACGGCGGAACAATACTGCAGCGCCGGGTCAAAGTCAACGGAGAACAAGTGGTCTGTAACTCCTTGAAAAATCGATTTATTTTCGGGAAGAACCAGGCAACGCTCCAAAAAAACGGCATGTGCTGGCGCCCTTTTAATGGTATCATATAAAAGAACGTCTTATGGGATTAAAAGAGAGATCACCCTGCACCTACCTTTTTCCGCCTCTAACCGGTTCTTGAAAAAATTATGATAAACTCCCCCAGCCCGCTGCCGCCCTTTGCCGCTTGTCTGCAGATTGATGTCACCCCCCAGCCCCAGGAAAATTTCAGGCAGGTGCGGGCAGCCCTTGCCCGTCTAGCCCCGCAGCCCGGCACCCTGGTGGTCTTGCCGGAAATGTGGCTGCACGGCTTCAGCTATCAGAACCTGCCGGAGCAGGCCGGCCAGACCGCCCAGGTCCTGGAGGAGCTGCGCGGCCTGGCCGGGAAATATGAGATACTTCTGGCTGGATCTCTTCCTGAATTGGAGCAAGATCAAATCTTTAACACCCTTTTCATTGTTAGCCAATCCGGGATTGTCGGGGGCTACCGGAAACAGCACTCCTTTGCCCCCATGCAGGAAGACAGGCATTTCAGCCCCGGCGAGAGCCTGGATGTGCTGCTGGCTGCAGATAGCCGGCTGGGCGGCCTGGTCTGCTATGACCTGCGTTTCCCGGAGCTGGCCCGTATCCAGGTGCAGGAGGGGGCCCAGATCCTGATAGTGTGCGGCCAATGGCCCCAGGCCCGGATCAGTCATTGGCGCCTGCTCCTTCAGGCCCGGGCCGTGGAGAATCAGGTCTTTGTGGTGGCCTGCAACAGGGTCGGCATTACTGATGGGACCAGGTTTGGCGGCCACTCCATGATCATCGCCCCTGATGGCACCATTCTGGGGGAGGGAGGTGATGGTACCGAGGTCATGAGCGCGGGCCTGGCCGCTGATCTGCCGGCCCAGGTACGCCAGCGTTTTAATACGGCCGGGCCGCGGCCCTGGCGGCTGGCGGATAAGAAAAAAGTGGATGATCTCATCTCTCTCACGAAAAAAAGGGCACTCTATAAGGAGTGCGGCCAGAAAGTTGTTTTCACCAATGGCTGCTTTGACATTCTTCATGAGGGCCACGTCACCTATCTGGAAGCGGCCCGCAGGCAGGGTGACCGTCTCGTTGTCGGCCTCAACAGCGATTCCTCCATCCAGGCCATCAAGGGCCCGGACCGGCCGGTGAACAGCGAAGCCAGCCGGGCCCGGATCCTGGCCGCCCTGGGCTGTGTGGATCATGTTATCCTCTTCTCCCAGCCCACCCCCTGGAAAGCCATCATGACCCTGATGCCCGATGTGCTGGTCAAGGGCTCTGACTGGCCTGTTGATCAGATTGTCGGGGCCAGGGAGGTGCTGGCTGCCGGCGGTGAGGTGAGGACCATCGAGTTTGTGGGAGGGTTCTCCACCACCGCCCTTATTAAAAAAATTCGCCGCAGATAACAAAGCAGCCTCTTCTTAAGGAATAAGTGCCTTGAGGTCCATGGCTCTCCCTCTTTTTTAAATTTTTTTAAAAAAAGATTTCCCCGACTTGATTTTTCAAATGGGCATCCCTATTGTTTGGCCTCAAGCAGGGGAACAAGGTTGTCTGATCGTGTTTTTTCCCCCTTGTTTTTTGTGCGGCATAGTGACCATTCCTTCCCTTAAACGGTCACTATGTCTCTTGGGTTTCATTTCTCGCTCTAACAAACAACTCTTATACGGAGGCAGTACATGAAAATTCGTCCCTTAAATGATCGCATTCTTGTTAAACGTATGGCTGGTGAAGAAAAGTCTGCTGGTGGTATTATCATTCCTGACAGTGCCAAGGAAAAACCAGCAGAAGGCCAGGTTGTTGCAGTGGGTCCGGGCAAGCTCAACGACAAAGGTGAGCGGCTGGCCATGGATGTGAAGGTTGGCGATAATGTCCTCTTTTCAAAGTATGGCGGCACGGATATCAGGTTTGATGGTGAGGAATACCTGATCATGCGTGAAGATGATATCCTCGGTGTGGTGGGCTGAGATTGCAACTGCCGTATTTTTACGACAAGTTATTGATTTTAAACATACATTTTCAGATGCCGGCCGCAGCTCTTGTGCCGGTCTTTAATGAAATAAGGAGAAAGAGATACTATGGCTAAAGTAATTAAATACAGTGTCAAGGCGCGCGAAGACATTCTCAACGGGGTGAATGCCCTGGCTAATGCCGTCAAGGTTACCCTGGGTCCCAAGGGCCGGAACGTGCTTATTGAAAAATCCTTTGGCGCCCCCGTCATCACCAAGGACGGCGTGACCGTTGCCAAAGAGATCGAGCTGGAAGACAGGTTCGAGAATATGGGCGCCCAGATGGTTAAGGAGGTTGCCTCCAAGACTTCTGACGTAGCCGGTGACGGTACCACCACAGCCACCATCCTGGCCCAGGCTATCTACGCCGAAGGCACCAAAATGGTCGCTGCCGGTACCAATCCCATGGAACTCAAGCGCGGTATTGACAAGGCGGTGGCCTTTGTTGTTGAGGAACTGGCCAAGATCGCCAAGCCCACCAACGAGCAGAAAGAGATTGCCCAGGTTGGTACCATCTCCGCCAATAATGATGCCACCATCGGTAACATCATTGCCGAGGCCATGGACAAGGTTGGTAAAGAGGGTGTCATCACCGTGGAAGAGGCCAAGTCCATGGAGACTTCCCTGGATGTGGTTGAGGGCATGCAGTTTGACCGCGGTTACCTTTCTCCCTACTTTGTTACTGATGCCGAGAAGATGGAGGTTAATATCGAAGAGCCTCTCTTCCTGATCAGCGAGAAGAAAGTCTCCAACATGAAGGACCTCTTGCCCATCCTTGAGCAGGTTGCCAAGTTGAACAAGCCCCTCTTCATCATTGCTGAAGATGTGGATGGCGAGGCTCTGGCCACCCTGGTGGTCAACAAGCTGCGCGGCACCTTGAACATCTGTGCGGTCAAGGCGCCCGGCTTTGGTGATCGTCGCAAGGCCATGCTGGAAGATATCGCTGTTCTCACCGGCGGCACGGTGATCAGCGAGGATCTCGGTATCAAGCTGGAGAATATCACCATTGACGATCTGGGTACTGCCAAGCGCGTTGTGGTCAATAAAGACACCACCACCGTTATTGACGGTGCCGGCGATAAGACCAAGCTTGGGGCCCGTGTTAAGCAGATCAGGGCCCAGGCCGAGGAATCCACCTCTGATTATGATCGTGAGAAGCTCCAGGAACGTCTGGCCAAGCTTATCGGCGGTGTGGCTGTGATCAATGTCGGTGCAGCCACTGAGATGGAGATGAAAGAGAAAAAGGCCCGTGTGGAGGATGCCCTGAACGCCACCCGCGCTGCGGTTGAGGAAGGTATTGTTGCCGGCGGCGGCGTGGCCTATATCCGTTGCCTCAAGGCCCTTGAGGGACTTTCTCTGCCCGGTGAGCAGGATCTGGGTCGTAAGATCGTTATGCGGGCCATTGAAGAGCCTGTGCGGCAGATTGCCGGCAATGCCGGCTGTGAAGGTTCCATCATTGTCGAGCATGTCAAAGGCATGGAAGGCCCTCATGGCTTCAACGCCGCCACTGAGATATACGAAGACCTTATTGCCGCAGGTGTTATTGATCCTGCCAAGGTCAGCCGTTCAGCCCTTCAGAACGCCGGCTCTGTGGCCGGTCTGCTGCTCACCACCGAGTGCATGATCGCTGACCAGCCAGAGGAGAAAGGCGCTGGTGGCGGCGGTATGGCCGGCGGCATGGGCGGTATGGGCGGCGGCATGGGCGGCATGGGTGGTATGGGCGGCATGATGTAATCACCCCTTCCCTGTTCCCGAGGTAGTGATGTAGTAAAATCAATACCTTGTCCTCATGTTATGAAAAAGGAATCTCTGCCGGAAGGGAGGGATTCCTTTTTTTTAGTTGACATTGGGGCGAAAATTTACAATACAGTGTCTTCTGTTTACAGAGGCGATGTAGCTCAGTTGGTTAGAGCATACGGCTCATATCCGTAGAGTCCGGGGTTCAATTCCCTGCATCGCCACCAAATTTAAAAAGGGGCGGTAACCTTAAATGGTTACCGTCCCTTTTTTTTTGCCCGGCCTGGTGGGTGAACCGGGTCTCTTTCCGGAGGCCGGAACGGGCGGAAAATCCCAGATCCTGGAATAAAAATTTCTCTTTTCCGGAAAATATGCCCAAGAGAGTGGCCCGGGCCAGGAATTCTTGAGGCGGATAAAAAAATAAACACCCGGATCTTTTGCGTTTTTCTCTCACCCCCTCACCCCTCTTTCACGTGAAATGTTTTTTGCTCATGCAAAAACAGAGACAACATCACCAGTCTGGCCTGGGGGCTATGGATCTTTGGGGATACGGGGTTCAACGAGGGTGATAGGGCCTCTGTTTTGTGAAGGGCGATGCGCCCCTCCTTGACAGGCAGGGGGGCGGGATTATACATTTTAACTCTAGCCTTGCTTGTCTGCACCGGCCTTTAAGGCAGGGGGCTATGGAGAGCGGGGAGAAATGTTGATTCCGGAGTCGTCGACCCATGGGGTTTCATGACGGGCAATTACCAGAAAGCAGCCTCTTTATTGAGGAGGTAGCGAAGATCTATGGTCGGTCGGATTGCCACTGCATCCGTCAGGCCATGGATTTTGCGCAAGCAGCCCCAAAAGAGCATTTCCCAACCCTCATCAAGGTGCCTCAGCTGCTTGTCGAACAGAAGGCCGATGCCCCTGTTGTCATCTCCTCCCTTCTGGCACCGCTGTTATGGGACCACTCCCTCTCTCTGGCCCGGATCCGGACGCAGTTCGGCAAGGAGATCGCCGCCCTGCTCGAGCACTTTACTTTGCCCCCGGTCAGCCGCACCGATACCAGGGGCCATCGTCACCATGATACCCATCGCCTACTCACCTCTTTGGGGCAGGATATCCGCAAAACCATCCTGGTTCTTGCTTTCCGGGCCATTGCTCTGGAAAGCAGACAACAGGAGGAGGGAGGGGATATTGCCAGGGAGGCGGAGGAGACTCTCCACTATTTGGTGCCCATAGCGCGGCGCCTTAATCTGGGGGTATTGCGGCGGCGTCTGGAGGATGCCGCTTTTCGCGTCCTCAATCCCGGTATCTATGAGGTGCTTGAGCGCCAGGTGGCCCCTATCCGGGCCGAGGATGCCGCCTGTCTGGAAATCCTCCAAGAGGCCACCCGCCGCCTGTTGGTGAAAAACGGCATAAAGGGCCAGGTGGAAGGCCGCATCAAAAGCCTTTACAGCATCCACTGCAAGATGATGCGCAAGGGTGCCGGTCTTGATCAGATTCTTGACCGCATCGGCCTGCGGATCATCGTGGACACGGTGCCGGAGTGCTACACGGTCCTGGGTCTGCTTCATTCCCATTTTCAGCCGGTGCCGGGCGGCTTTGATGATTATATCGGCCTGCCCAAGGATAACGGCTATCAATCCCTGCACACCTGTGTCTACCCGGTGCGCGATATATCCCATAAGCCCATTGAGTTTCAAATCCGCACCCAACTCATGCATAAAGAAGCAGAATATGGCGTGGCGGCCCATTGGCGCTATAAGGAGGAGTTGCCGCCAAAGGCGGCCGGGGCCCGCCAGAAATCGCAGTGGCTGAAAGGCCTTGTCGGTCATCACCATGAAACAACAACACCGGAGGAGTTCATTCAGCTCCTCTCGCAGCAGGTCTATGCCGAACATATCGTCATTTTTGGCCAAGGCGGCCAGATCATGCGCTTGGGTCAGAATGCCACCGTCAACCATTATCTCCAGAAGGCCAATCCGGCCCTTTCCCCCCAGGCCGTGATCAAGGTCAACGGCCAAGCGGTGGATCGCGACCATCTCTTGCACGATGGTGATTCCATTGAGATCATTGAGCCTGGCGGCCCGTGGAAAAATGGCCAACCCCTTGATCTTGGCCAGGGATCATGGTGAGCGGCAAGATGTTTTGCCATTCCTGACCTTGAGCGCATGTTGTCCATAGTCATTTTCCGGATATCCGGAAAATAGCTGTGGCGCTGCTGCTCAGGGGGAGCTGGATCACGCAGCCCCTGGAGATCGGGCAAGACCTGCGGTTGTATAATTCCAGGATATTCCTGCCGTTGCAGATAATCTATTTGGTTACTCACCTGAGGCATATTTTATGCTTTCCAGTAAATCAGATATCTATCATCTCCTGTGGTTGGGAACGCCCCTTTTTTTTAGAGGATGAGCCCAGCTCTTGGCCCTTAAATTTTTTGCAAAAAAGGAGACCGCCATGAAGAAGAGAAGCAATCCTGTCTGGATCTGTAGCGTCTGTCTTTTGGGTATTTTTCTAATGCCTTTCACTCTTGCCCCTGCCCAGGGGGCCGATGCTCCTGAAAAAACAAAGATTGATAAAAGAGATATCTATTTAGATCTGGAGGGCCTGTGTGGCGCTGAAGGGTTGCCCTATGATTTTGTGATACCTGAGGATGAATATGTGAAAACAAAGCTCGATTCCAGGGATATTTATTTGGACATGGATGCCCTCTGTGGTTACGAAGGTCTGCCCTATAGATTTTTAATCATCCCGGCTGAATATGTGAAAATCAAACAGGAACCCAAAGATCTCGATCTCGACCTTGAAAAAATGTTAACGGATGACCCCTCCTTTGTGGAAGGACAGGAGGACTATTAGGTATATTGGGCAGTTTGCAAGGCTCTGCACAGGCGGGAGCTGCGCAAATGTCTGCGGAAGAGGCGCTGTGGGCGCCGAAATGGCTGGTGGGGTCCGGCTGCTGCACGGGTTGGCGGTGGTCGGTTTTGCACATTATACAATCCATATGGGTAAGGAGTTGATCATGAAGAAACGGATAATAATGGTATCTGCTTTGGCTGCAATTATCTCTCTGCCCGCTGGTTTGGCCTTGGCGGCGGACCCGCAACCCCAGGAAAGCACGACGCAGACCGAAAATCAAGGGGAGGTCTATGGCAGCCAGCTGATGACCCAGCAAGAACGGCTTGAATATCGCAACCGGATGCAGGCAGCCCAAAGTGAAGAGGAGCGCCAACAAATCCGCAATGAACATCATAAGACCATGCAGGAGCGGGCCCGGAAGCGGGGGCTGACTCTGCCAGAGGCGCCCCCTGCTGGAGGAGGAGGCATGGCTCCCGGCGGTGGTATGGGCGGTGGTATGGGCACAGGGGGCGGGCGAGCCCGCTGATCCTGGTAATGGCTGACACGGCGCTCTAAATGGGCGCCGGGGGCTAAAACCGGGTTTGCACCCCAATATCATGACCATGTCGTGGCATACCATGATGGAATTTGAACCGCCCTTGGGGGGTTGTTTCATCAGTAATGGTAATTATTCCTTTGGTCTGTTGCGGGCCACCAAGGCCTGTGTCCTGAACATTCCCACCGCGGAGATAGCTGAAAAGGTCGTGGCGCTCAGCTTCAAAAGAGGAGCCGGCCTGACAGGTGTCGCCTTCCTGCCTTTTTCGTTGCTGCAATCTCTGTCCGGCTGATCTGGCCCCGGATATCCACCCTTCCTGCTGATCATGATTGCCCCGACTATGCCCAACCTGCAGGCGCACAGGCGCCACAGGCCCGGAGTGCGCCTGAGAAACGTAAAGGGCAAGGTAAAGATCGCAGAAGAGCCCTCCAGGGTGTATAGAGAGGGTGGTTTTGAACCATAAAGAGGGAAGCCGGGGTTTCATTGCAGAGAATTCGTGAGTAGCTATGATGGATGAAAGACAAAAAAATTTTAAAGCACCTCCCAAAAAATTTCAGCCCAAAGGGCTTACCATCCTCTATGAGGATCGCGATATTCTGGTTGTCGATAAGGTGAGCGGTCTTTTGACCGTGGGCACGGAGAGGGAAAAAGAAAATACCGCCTATTTCCGCGTAACTGATTACGTGCGCAAAGGGGTGCAGAAATCAAAAAACAGGGTGTTTGTCGTGCACCGACTGGATAAAGATACTTCCGGGGTGGTTGTTTTTGCCAAAAATGCAGAGGCCAAGAACTTTTTGCAGGAAGAGTGGCCTGGATTCAAGAAGACTTATTATGCGGTTGTGCATGGCAGGCTGGAGGCCAAGGAAGGCATCATCACCTCCTATCTTGCCGAAAACAGCATTCATAAAATGTATTCTGTTGATGATCCCCAAAAAGGCAGGCTGGCCAAGACCGGCTACAAGGTGCTGCGCGAATCAAAAGAGTACACCCTGCTTGAAATCGATCTCCTTACCGGCCGCAAGAATCAGATCCGGGTCCATTTTGCAGAAAAAGGAACTCCTGTTGCCGGCGATAAGGTCTATGGCATAAAGGGCAAGGGCATCAAGAGACTGACCCTGCATGCCTTTTCCCTCACCTTGGTCCATCCCCACTCCAAAGAGGAGATGGTTTTTGAGTCAAAGCTCCCCGGTTATTTTCATGCTTTTTTTAACAGGTAATGGCGATAATCAGGCTGCGGGCCAGCCCTTGCGGCCAGGGTGCCAGGTAATTAAAAAAAGCTGCTGAAGGTTCAGCCTTCCTCTCTTTTCCTTTTGTCCAGGCGGCCTCCTGGCGTTCCATCAGCTCTGGCCCTTGGCCGGGGTGCCTACCTCTTTGAAGGCGTCAGCCGCCGCCACCTATCGTCTTCGGGTTCTCCGGGCCGGTTTTCATTTTCCTTGACAGTGAAAAGTCTTTGTTAAGATACTAAGTGAAGGTATCGCCGCAGGCGTTGCCCTCTTTTTTAAAAAGGAGGCGGCTGTCTGCCGAGGTCATTTTAACCAAGAGGCAAGACCATGGAACCCCCCCTCGCCTTTGCCGTCAAGGACTGCGCTTTGATCACCATCGCCACCGGCCGAAAGGCCATTAATCTTGCCGAGCTGCGCGAGAATCTGAAGGTGGTCAGTGGCGACAGCATCTACCATCATTTCTGGGGAGGTCTTCTGGCCCCCCGTTTTGAACAGCGCGAATTCAATAACGATTTTGCCGGCTGGGTGCGCCACAGCCTTCGTGAACCGGAACTTGCCGAGCGGCTGGCCGCCATTGATCCAGGTCAATGCCACGATATAGAAACGATCCGCCAAGACATCCTCGAGGTCGTTGATGACCGCTTGGACGAAAAGGAAAGTTCGCGCTGGATGCCGGCGGCTAGAGAATTCCAGTTCCTGCATGGCCAGCTTGTGGTTTTTGATACCCGCCGCCGTCTGCAAGAGCCTGCGGATCTGGTCGAGCAGATTCCGAAGATGTCGACAAGCAGCATATTCTATCATTTCATTGATGCCCGCCGGCGGGTGGAGGACAACAGCGACGATCTCAGTTTCTGGCTGCGCAGCTTCGGGACAAAACATCAGGAGCTCTCGGCGCAGCTGGCCGCCATTGATCCTTTCTTCTCCAGTCTCAGCCAGATCCGTCAGGAGCTGAGTCAGCTCTTCATTGCCTATTTCAAAGAAGGAGGGGCGCATGAGCCATCTGCTTGAGGCCTATGCTGCTGTTGCCGGTAGCGACGTGGTAGATCATCTGCGTCAGCTGGCGGAATCACTGCATGGGGCAAAGGTTGTCCATGTCAACTCTACCCGGGTTGGCGGCGGGGTGGCCGAGATCCTTGAAAAGCTGGTGCCCCTTACCAATGAACTGGGCCTTGAGACCAGCTGGGAGGTGATCAGCGGCGGGGAGGCTTTCTATCAATGCACCAAGGCCATGCACAACGGTCTCCAGGGCAACCGGGTGCACATTCCGGCCCGGCTCCTTGCCGCCTATGAAGAGGCCAATGAGGCCAATGCCGAAATCATGCGGGAAAAGCTCAATGAAGCTGATTTCGTTTTTATCCACGATCCGCAGCCTGCAGGTCTTCTGGAGCACTTTCCACAGCGGTGCGGCAAATGGGTGTGGCGCTGCCATATCGATGCCAGCCATCCCTATCGCCCGGTGTGGAACTATCTGCGCAGAAAGGTCACTAACTATGATGCCAGCATCTTCTCCCTGCCTGCCTTTGCCCAGCTGCTGCCCCATTCTCAATATATCATCCCGCCCAGTATTGATCCCTTGAGCGATAAAAACATCGATCTGCCGCCGGAGGAGATGGAGAGCGTCTTTGCCACCTTTGGCCTTGATCCCCACCGCCCCCTTCTGGTGCAGGTCTCCCGTTTCGACCGTTTCAAGGACCCGGTGGGTGTCATCCAGGCCTACCGGCTGGCCCGAAAATATATCCCTGACCTGCAGCTCGTGCTGGCCGGGGGCGAGGCCAGTGATGATCCCGAAGGGGAAGCCACCCTTGCCGAGGTACGGGAGGAGGCGGGTAACGATTCCGATATCCATATCCTTCTTCTGCCCCCGGATGCCCATCGCGTCATCAATGCCCTGCAGCGGGCCGCTGATATTGTGTTGCAGAAATCCACCAGGGAGGGGTTCGGTCTCACCGTCACGGAGGCCATGTGGAAGAGCAAGCCGGTGATCGGCGGTGATACCGGCGGCATCCGGTTGCAGGTCATTAACTACCACACCGGATTTCTGGTCCATACCCCGGAAGGGGCTGCCCTGCGCATCCGCTATCTCCTCCACCAGAAGGAGCACATGCAGGAGATGGGCATGAAGGGCAAGGAGTATGTGCGGGAGAACTTTCTCCTGACCAGGCATCTCCGGGAATATCTCACCCTGATGCTGGGGATGCGCCACAGTGCCAAATACCGCATTGTCTTGAGCTGATCCGGTTTGCCCGCCGGGCAAGAGTCACCTGCATGGGAGGTATTATGAAATATCTGAAAATGACGGTATGGCCAGGCAAGCCATATCCCTTGGGCGCTACCTGGGACGGCGAGGGAGTCAATTTCGCCATCTTTTCCGAACATGCCGACAAGGTGGAGCTCTGCATCTTTCAGCGGCGGGGCCGGGAGGAGGTGCTCCGTATTTCCATGCGCTGCCAGACCGATCAGGTCTGGCACTGCTATCTGCCCCAGGCCCGGCCCGGCCTTCTGTACGGCTACCGGGTCCATGGTCCCTATCTCCCCAAGCAGGGCCTGCGCTTCAACTCGGCTAAACTGCTCATTGATCCCTATGCCAAGCAATTTTACGGGCCTCTGCGCTGGCATGACGCCCTTTTTGGCTACCGCATCGGCAATCCCAAGGAAGACCTTTCCCGCGACCGACGCAGCAGTGCCGCCTATCTGCCGAAATGTCAGGTGATTGATTCGGCCTTCACCTGGGGCGATGACCGGCCCCCCTGCACCTCCTGGCACGACACCATCATCTACGAACTCCATGTCAAGGGCTTTACCTGTCAGAATCCCGCTATCCCTGAAGAGCTGCGCGGCACCTACGCCGGTCTCTCCTCCACGCCGGCCATTGATTACTTGAAGGGCCTGGGCATAACAGCAGTGGAACTGATGCCGGTGCATGGTTTTGTCGATGAGAGGCATTTGGTGGAAAAAGGGTTGAGCAACTACTGGGGCTACAACTCCATCGGTTTCTTTGTGCCGGACAGCCGCTATTCGGCCTCCGGCCAGGTCAATGAGTTCAAGACCATGGTGAAAACCCTGCACTCGGCCGGGATTGAGGTCATTCTCGATGTGGTCTACAATCATACGGCCGAGGGCAATCATCTGGGCCCCACCTTCTGCTTCAGGGGCATCGACAATCCTGCCTATTACCGGGTCATGCCGGATGAAAAACGCTATTATATGGACTTCACCGGCTGCGGCAATACCTTGAACATGCGCCATCCCCGGGTGCTGCAGTTGATCATGGACAGTCTGCGCTACTGGGTAGTGGAGATGCACGTGGACGGCTTCCGCTTCGACCTGGCCTCGGCCCTGGCCCGGGAGCTTTATGAGGTGGATAAGCTGGGCGCCTTTTTTGATATCATCCACCAGGATCCCATCCTTTCCCAGGTCAAGCTCATCGCCGAGCCTTGGGATCTGGGCGAAGGCGGCTACCAGGTGGGGAACTTTCCCGTGGGATGGACGGAATGGAACGGCAAATACCGGGATACGGTGCGCTCCTTCTGGAAGGGCGAAGGCGACACCATTGGCGAGTTCGCCCATCGCCTCACCGGTTCCAGCGATCTCTACGAGCATGGAGGCAGACTTCCCTATGCCAGTATCAACTTCGTCACCTGCCATGACGGTTTTACCCTCCATGATCTGGTGAGCTACAATGAGAAACACAACGAAGCAAACCAGGAAGATAATCAGGATGGCGAAGACCATAACCGCA
Organism: Desulfurivibrionaceae bacterium; assembly: GCA_031581485.1. Classification (GTDB taxonomy): domain Bacteria; phylum Desulfobacterota; class Desulfobulbia; order Desulfobulbales; family SURF-16; genus BM506. Next base: position 14,406 of record JAVLBA010000013.1, read on the forward strand.
GCTGGAACTGCGGCGTTGAAGGACCAACAGCTGATCCGCAGATCAAGGCCCTCAGGACGCGCCAGAAACGTAATTTTCTGGCCACCCTCTTTTTGTCCCAGGGGGTGCCCATGCTCCTGGCCGGCGATGAGCTGGGTAAAAGCAAGGAGGGCAATAACAACACCTATTGCCAGGATAATCCCCTAAGCTGGCTTGACTGGAGCCTGGACAGCGAGCAGCAAGAACTGCACGACTTTGTCCAGCGTCTCATTGCCCTGCGCAAGGCGCACCCTGTCTTTCGCCGCCGTCATTTTTTCCAGGGTCGCCTCATCAAAGGCGGCGACGTCAGGGATATCATCTGGTTGAATCCGGCAGGAACGGTAATGACCGACCAGGAATGGCAGCATGCCGCGGCCAGCTGCCTGGGGCTCTTCTTGGCCGGTGATGCCCTGGAGGAGCAGGATGAAAAAGGCAATCCCATCATAGACAGCAGATTTCTCCTTCTGGTCAATGCCCATGACCAGGCCATTGACTTCATTATTCCGGATTTCCTGCCGGCGACCAGCTGGCGGGTGGTGCTTGATACCAGCACTCCCACCGGCGGCCCCGCTGAAAAACAGCCTTGGCAGGCCAAGGTCAGCTATCCTCTCCTAGAACACAGTCTGGTCCTCCTGATGGAGTCCCCGATGCGGAAAACCAACAGCCATGCAAAGTAGCCGCCATCACTCCATGGCCTTTGGCAGCACTCTCCTGCCTGCCGGTGCGGTGCGCTTCCGGCTCTGGGCGCCAGGGGCAGAAAAGATTTCCCTCTGTCTTGATCCCGGCAGCAGGGATCTGTTGCTGCCCATGACCAGGGAGAAGGCAGGCTGGTTCGGCCTGGAAACCGGGGAGGCGGTTGCTGGCTGTGGCTACTGCTTTCAGCTCTCTTCCGGTCTGCGGGTTCCTGATCCGGCCTCCCGCTTTCAGCCCCGCGACGTCCATGGGGCCAGCGAGGTGATTGACCCTGCTGCTTTTGCCTGGCCAGATGGGCAATGGCGCGGCCGACCCTGGCAGGAGGCAGTGCTCTATGAGGTGCATGTGGGCACTTTCAGCCCGGAAGGCACCTTTGCCGGGGTGGAAGCGCGGCTTGATCATCTGGTGGAACTGGGCATCACCGCCCTGGAATTGATGCCGGTGGCCGCCTTTGCCGGGCAGTGCAACTGGGGGTACGATGGCGTCCTCCCCTTTGCCCCGGACAGCAGCTACGGCCGGCCCGAGGATCTCAAGAGATTGATTGCTGCCGCCCATGCCAGAGGACTCATGGTGCTGCTCGACGTGGTCTACAACCACTTTGGGCCGGAGGGCAATTATCTGCACCACTATGCCCCCCACTTTTTCACCGACCATTACCAGACACCCTGGGGGGCGGCCATCAATTTCGAGGGGCCAGGTAGCTATTGGGTCCGCCAGTTCTTTATCCAAAACGCCCTCTACTGGCTCAGCGAGTATCATTTGGATGGCCTGCGTCTGGATGCGGTGCATGCCATCCACGATGAGAGCCGGCCAGATATCCTGGAGGAACTGGCCCAGACCGTGCGCACCCATCTGGGGGCGCAGCATCCTGTCCATCTGGTTCTGGAAAACGACAAGAATCAGGCCCATTATCTGCACCGGGAGAGCCGGGGCATAATCAGCGGCTATGCGGCGCAGTGGAACGATGACCTCCATCATGGCCTGCATGTCCTGCTCACCGGCGAAAAAGGCGGCTATTACAGCGACTATGCCGAGATGCCCAGCCGTCATGTGGCCCGTTGCCTGGCCGAGGGCTTCTCCTATCAAGGCGAAAAATCTCCCTATCGTGACCACGCCCCCCGGGGGGAGCGGAGCCGTCACCTGCCCGGCACCGCCTTTGTGGCTTTTCTGCAAAACCACGATCAGATCGGGAACCGTGCCCTGGGGGAACGGATCTGTCAACTGGCCGAGCCGGAAGCGGTGGGGGCCGCCGTGGCCATTCTCCTGCTTTCGCCCTCACCGCCTCTGCTCTTCATGGGTGAGGAGTGGGGCAGTCAGCAGCCTTTCCCTTTTTTCTGCGATTTCGGACCAGAGCTTGCTGACCAGGTCAAAGAAGGACGGCGCCAGGAATTTGCGCGATTTCCTGAATTCAGCTCAGCGGAAAGCCGGGAGCGTATCCCGGATCCGTGCGCCGCCGAGACCTTTCTCTCTGCCCGCCTTGACTGGCAGGGGCTCAGCTCAGCCAAGGGCACGGAATGGTATGGGTATTATGGCAGGCTCCTGGGCCTGCGGCATCAGGAGATCATGCCCCGGCTGGCGGCCCTGCAGGCCGGGGAAAATCAATGGCAGGCCAGGGGCAAGAGCGGCCTGATGGTCTGCTGGCCCCTGCAGGGAGGAGAAAGTCTGCAGCTCTTTGCCAATCTCGGTCCCCACCCCTGTGCAGAAATCAACCTGCCGGCCCTGCCACTGCTTTTTGCCACGCATGATCTGGCGGAAATCGATAAAGAAAAGACCCTGCCGCCCTGGTCGGTCTTCTGGTTCCTGGCGCCAGGCCCGGCAGAAAGGAGCCTGCCATGATCCCTGCCCTGCCCCTGGCCACCTATCGTCTGCAGTTCAACAGCGCCTTTACCTTCAACGATGCCCGGGCCATCGTCCCCTATCTCCATGAGCTGGGAATCAGCCACTGCTATGCCTCGCCTCTGCTCAAGGCCCGCAGCCACAGCAGCCACGGCTATGACATTGTCGACCACAATGCCCTCAATCCGGAGCTGGGGAGTGCTGAGGAATTTCAGCTCTTTGTTGAGGCCCTGCATGCTCATGACATGGGGCTCATCCTTGATATCGTCCCCAACCATATGGGGATCGGCGGCAGCGACAACAACTGGTGGCTTGATATCCTTGAAAATGGACCGGCCTCCCCCTATGCCGATTATTTTGATATTGACTGGCATCCGCAGGCGGCGAGTATTTTCAATGGCAAGGTGTTGTTACCCATTCTGGGCGATTATTATGGCAATGTCCTTGATCGCGGCGAGATCCAACTCACCTTCAGCAAGGAGGAGGGCAGCTTTGCGGCCCGCTACTATGAGCACCTGCTGCCCATGGATCCCAAAAGCTATGCCCAGATCCTGGCTCCGGCCGTGGCCCGTCTCAAAGAGACCCAGGCCGGTAATGCGGCCCTCCTTGGCCGGTGGGAGCAGCTGATGGCTGGCTGCCAGCAGTTGCCGGGCTGGAAGGCAGTGGGCCATCGCCTCCGGGCCCTCCGGCTGGATCGGCAAGCAGCCTATAAACGCGAACTTGGCCTGCTCTATCAGGAGCCAGGCGGCCAGGAAGCCATTGACCACGCCCTGGCCCTCTTCAATGCCCCGGGCCAGGGCAGGGTGCTCTACAAAATGCTGCACCGTCTCCTGGAAAAACAGGCCTACCGTCTCGCCTTCTGGCAGGTGGCAGCGGACGAGATCAATTATCGCCGCTTCTTCAACATCAACAGCCTGGCCGGCTTGCGTCAGGAAAAGAGCGAGGTCTTTGAGGCCACCCACCGCCTCCTTTTCTCCCTCATCGAACAAGGGCTTATCCAGGGAGTACGCATCGATCATCCGGATGGCCTCTTTGATCCCCAAGGCTATTATGACCGGCTGAGCAGAGAGATTCGCAGCCGTTTACCGAAGGTGGGGCCCAAAGGCGGCATAAAGCGCGAATTTTATCTGGTGGCTGAAAAAATTCTCGCTATCCATGAAGATCTTCCCCAGGAGTGGCCCCTCCACGGCACCACTGGCTATGGTTTTGCCTCCCTGCTGAACGGCCTCTTTATCAAGCCGGAAGGGGAGAGACCCCTCAGACGGCTCTGTCGCCTCTACACCGGCCAGAAAATCGATTATGCTGAAAATCTTCATGGCGCCAAGAGGCTGATCATCAAGGCCCAGCTGGCCAGTGAGCTGACGGTGTTGACCAATATGTTGCGGCAGATCGCCGAACTGGACCATCATACCCGGGATTTTACCCGTACCGGCCTCAGGGAGGCACTCGCCGAGGTGGTGGCCTGCTTTCCGGTCTACCGCACCTATGTGACTCCCGGCCGAGTGGCCCCTGATGACCGCCGTCATGTGGAATGGGCCGTGGCTGAGGCCAAGCAGCGCAATCCGGTGACAGACCCGGCTGTCTTCGACTTTGTCCGTGATTCCCTTCTGCTGGTCAGAACCTTCGGCAACCGCCGGGCCATGCAGGAGAAGGTGGCCCGCTTTGCCATGAAATTTCAACAATATACGGCACCGGTCATGGCCAAGGCCCAGGAGGATACGGTCTTTTACCGGCATTGTCATCTGCTCTCCCTGAATGAGGTAGGTGGCGACCCGAGGTACTTCAGCGTTTCGCGGCCGACATTCCACCAGGCGAACCAGAAGCGGCAGCAGCTCTGGCCTTATACCATGCTGGCCACCTCCACCCATGACAGCAAGCGGAGCGAGGATGTCCGGGCCCGGATCAATGTCTTGAGTGAGGTTCCTGATCTCTGGAAACAGCGGTGCCGGCGCTGGCAGAGGCTCAACCGTCGCCATGTCAGGCGTTTAAACGGTGATGTGGCGCCCAGTCGCAACGATGAATATCAGCTCTACCAGACCCTGCTGGGCACCTTTCCCCTCTCCTTTCCCACTGAGGCGGAATTGGACCGGTATCGGCAGCGGATTGAGGGGTACATGCTCAAGGCGGTGCGGGAGGCCAAGGTGCACACCTCTTGGCTCAAACCGGTTCCGGCCTATGAAGAGGCGGTATCCTCCTTTGTAGGGGCCCTGCTCCACTCAGGCCCGGCCAACCCCTTTCTGGCTGATCTGGGCGATTTTGTGCAGGGTGTCGGTCGTCTTGGCCTGCTCAACAGCCTCTCCCAGCTCCTTCTCAAGCTCACCGCCCCGGGAGTGCCGGATATCTATCAGGGCAATGAACTCTGGAATTTCAGCCTGGTTGATCCGGACAACCGCCGGCCGGTTGATTTCAGTGGCGCCGCCAAGATGCTTACCGGGTTTTCTGCCCTGTTTGGGGAAGAGGCGCCGCCGGAACCCACCCTGGCCTCTCTGCTGGCCACCCTTGAAGATGGCAGGGCCAAGCTTTTTGTCACCAGCCAGACCCTGCGCTTTCGGAGAAGCCACCCAGACCTCTTTTCCCAGGGCAGTTACGAGGTTTTGCCCCTCCTGGGCGATCATGAGCGACATCTCTGTGTCATCGCTCGGAGCTGGGGCAAAGAGCAACTCCTGGCCGTTGCGCCGCGATTTTTTGCCTCTCTTCTGGCTGGGCAGGATTGGCAGGCGCCGGCAATGAGTGAGACGACATGGGGGACAACGTCTATTGGCCTGCCCGCTTCTTCTCAATCCCGCACCTATGTCGATATCTTCAGCCATGAAAGGCATACCCCGGAACAGCAGGACAATCGTGCTGTGCTGAAGGCAGCCTCTCTGCTCCGCACCTTTCCGGTGGCCCTGCTCTACAGTGCGGCGCCCTCATGAGCGGGGAGTTTCAGCCAAGGTGCGGCGCAGCGTAACTATGTGGAGTGCTGTCGGCTTGGAGAGCGGCGGGTTTTGAATGAGCAAAAAAATTGCCATGGGGTAAAAAAGGGCATTGCCGGCACCTTTTTGGTACCGGCGGCCACACGGTGACCGGATACTTTGCGGAAGGAGGCTAGGGCCATGCGGGAAGAAAAGAGGATGGGTGTTACCATGAACGCCGTTATATCAGACGGCAATTTTGCCTTTGAAGGCCGGGTGGAGAATATTTCCAGGAGCGGCTTTAAAATGGCGGATATCCCCGCCAAATTCAATGCCGAATCATCGGAATGTACAGCGGTGATCAGCAATAAGACCAGAAATTACAAGGTCGCCATTCGCCCCATCTGGTCTACAGAGGAGGGGATCTACAAGGTGGTGGGCTTTGACATCCTTTCCCCCCCGGCGGCGTGGCTGGCCTTTGTCGATGAGCTCAATCCCGAGATCAGGGAGGAGGATCAGCAGGAAAGAGAGAAAACAGGAGTCAGAATGATCCTTCCCGGAGATTAAGTTCCGAGATCTGGCTGTTTAGAGTCCAGAAGTCGTACAGATAGCCAAGGCCGAACAGGGCACAGGTAAAAAGGAAAAGAATGCCCGTGAGCCACTTCCCCATATACATGCGATGGATTCCGAAGATCCCCAGGAAGGTGAGAAGAATCCAGGCCACCGTGTAATCGATGCCCCCTGCTTCAAAACGCAAATCCGCCTCCCTGTCCATGGCCGGGATCAGAAACAGGTCAATGAGCCAGCCAATGCCCAGGAGGCCAAGGGTGAAGAGATAGAGGGTCCCGGAAATAGGTTTGCCATAATAAAAACGGTGCGAGCCGGTAAAACCGAAAATCCAGAGGATATAGCCGATGGTCTTGCTGTGGGTATCTGTAATAGGATGCATGGCAAGTCTCCTCTATTTTTTTACGGATTATCTCTTAGATGATGAGAGCAGCGCCGCCCCCTTTTCCAGGGCGGCACCCCTTTTTGGCTCAGATATCAAGAACGCCATGGGCGGAAAATAAAGATCTTTCACACCTGGCACCAGAAGATGCGGACATGTTCAGGCTGGCCGGGGAGGAGGGGGAAATCAAAAGGGGGCCGCCAGGGAACCACCTTGCTGAAGGAATCCTCTAATTCGTGCAGGTATTGCAGGCCATTGCCGGCGCTGTGATTATTGGCAAAGAGGGCCAGGCCGTCCGGGGCCAGAAGGGCGGTCACCAGTCGAGCCAGCTCATGCCACTCCCTGGCCACTGAAAAGGTGGCGCCTTTGCCGGCCGAGGCAAAGACCGGCGGGTCACAGATTATCAGATCCCAGGGGACAAAGGCGGCGGGATCCCGCTTCTTTTTGCGGAACTGGCGGTCCAGCCACTTGCGGACATCCTCCTTGATGAATTTGCCGCGCCCTGTCTGCTCCAGGCTGTTGGCCCTGAAATTGGCCTTGCCCCGTTCCAGAGAACCGGCAGCCAGATCCACGGAAAAAACCACCTCAGCCCCGGCCTGCACGGCAAAGGCGGAAAAGGAACAGGTAAAGGCAAAAAGGTTGGCAATTCTTTTGCCCCGGGCCCGCTGCCAGAGCAGGCGCCGGGAGTCCCGCTGGTCAAGGAAAAGGCCGACATGCTGCTCATTATTCAAGGTAACTTGAAAGCGCAGGTCATGTTCCTTGACCCAGAAGGCCGGCGGCACCTCCTGCCCCCAGCTGACAATATCGCTAAAGAGCCTGCTGTGGTGCGGGTCTCTTCTGTTGGTGCGGATCACGGCGCCCAGGCAGCCCAGCTCCCGGGAGAGGCTGTCCAGGGTGGCTGACAGAGAGGTGCGCAGGCTGGCCGAGGATCGATTCTCGTCATAGCCGGTGACACAGAGATATTGGTCAAAGAGATCAATGCTGAAGGGCCTGCCCTGCACCTCGCCCCGATGGACAAGACGCATGGCATTGGTGACAGAGGCCAGCAGGGGCAGACGCCGCTCCCAGGCCACTGTTGCTGCCGTGAGGAGGTTGTCCGCCCCTTTTAAAAGGAGGGCAAAGGCCTGCGGCAAGGGGCTGGACAGGGCACGGGGCAGCTCGGGCCAGAGCAGCTCTGTGCAGTGCAGGCAGAGACGGGGAAAAGAGGTGCCCTTATAAAGGGTGTCCCCCAGGATGGGGAGCCCGGCGGCCGCGGCATGCCGTCTTATCTGATGTTTACGGCCGCGGACAATTTCCGCCTGATAGAGGCTGTAGCCGCCCCCGGCCTTGATAAACTGAAAAGATGTTGAGCAGGCCTTGCCGTCCAAGGGGTCATGGCATGTCCAGCCTGAGGAGGCGGCTTTGTTTCGGTCGGTGATGAAAGAGTATATTTTCCTGGCCTGCCCCTGTTCATGGATGACCTGGGCCCGGCTGCTGGCTTGGCTGTCTAAGGCGAGCAGGAGCAGGCCGCTGGTCTCCTTGTCCAGCCGGGAGCAGAGATGGACCTGGAGCCCATGGTGCAACTCCAGCCATTCGGCGAGGCCGACATCTCCGGGGCGGGCAGCATGGCTGGAGAGGCCGCTTGGCTTATGGACCACCAGCCAGGATTTGTCTTGATAGGCAAAGGGCGATTGGGAGGGGAGCATCAGCGGCCTGGTTTTTTGATACCTGGAAAAAAGGATGAAAGGCGGAAAAAGATATTGCAGGGGAGGAGTGAACCGATTAATAGATTCTCCACCTGAGCATGCCGGCCCTTTGTATACACCATGGGCCGGCATGGTCAACCTCCCCCCTTTCCGCCTGGAAAGGAAGAACGAGATTACAGCAGATTAGAGAAGATCTTGCTGCCGCTCTTTTGTTTCCTGCCAACCTGTTTTTTGGGGGTTGGTTTTATATATTGTGCATGGAGCCTTACCCCTGGCCATCTGGTCGGGTAAGGCATAAATGCCATTTTTTTTATATAGCTGCCAGGCAAGGTGTTGACGCCCCCGGCGCGATGGTGTACATAAGCACATTCTGACTCCGTATTCCTCGGTAGCTCAGTTGGTAGAGCAGGTGACTGTTAATCACCCTGTCGGGGGTTCGAATCCCTCCCGAGGAGCCAGTTTCTTACCGCTTTTTTAAAGCGTTTATATAGTAAAGCCCGCCGGAGAAATCTTGCGGGCTTTTTTTGTTTGCCTGAGCGTCGCGCAAACAGAAAAAGCCCTGATCGCCAGAAGCGATCAGGGCTTTTTTTATGAAAATAATGATCTCCAAGGAGATCATGCAGAACCATATTTCAACTTATTGGTGTTGACCTGCTCACGCAACTCCTTACCCACCTTGAAGAAGGGCAGCCGTTTGGGGGGGACTTTGATCTTTTCGCCTGTCTTGGGGTTACGGCCCAGATAGGATCCATAATCCTTGATGACGAAACTGCCAAAGCCCCGTATCTCAATGGTGTTGCCGCCGGCCAGGGATTCACACATGGAGTCGAGGATAGTGGATACCACATCACTTGCCTCCCGGGGGGATATATTCATCTCGTGGGCTACGGCCTCGATCAATTCTGATTTGTTCATGGTATTCTCCCGCAAAAAAACGGATAATTAAGCACTCTTTGTGCTGATAGGTATGGGTTAACAGGCAACCTGGCTTCTTCACCATAGAGGGGTGATTTCCCCCGGTTACTTTGATTGTATAATGTTCGATATTTGAAAGTAAAGCTGAAAAAATGGAGGGAGAGACCTCCGGGCAACAACGGGTTAGGTGTCGGGTGCTTTTCTTGGCTAATATTTTGAGATTAAAGAGCTTTTGTCTGGGCCCCAAGTGGGCTTGGCCAGAGGCAAAAGCCACCTCCGGAAGTTATCTGGCCTGGGGTTTTTTATTGCTGGGGCCAGGGCGACGGCTCTTGCCGCTCTTGCCGCTCTGGACGGGGGGAATTTTTTTGTCCTTGTGGAATATGCGGCCAATATCTGCTTGAGAGAGAAAACGAAATTTTCCGGGCTTAAGGGAGCCAAGCTGGAGTTTGCCATAGGCAATCCGGGTCAGCTCTGTCACATGGTGGCCGATGGCGGTAAACATCTTGCGGACCTGGCGTTTTCTCCCCTCATGGATGGTGATTTCTATCACCGACTCTTTGGCCGCGGATTTGCGGACCTTTACCTGGGCCGGAGCGGTGAGGCGACCCTCCACCTCCAGCCCCTCTTCCAGCTGCCGCAGTTCTGCGGCGCTGGGCTTACCTGTCACCCTGGCCACATAGGTCTTGTTGACCTCAAAGCGCGGATGCTGTATCTGCTGAGCCAGGTCGCCGTCGTTGGTGAGGAGCAGGGCGCCCTTGGTGTCAAAATCAAGGCGGCCCACGGGAAAGATTCGTTCCGGCACCTTTTTCAAGAGAGAGGTGACAATGGGCCGTCCCTGGGGGTCATGGAGGGTGGTTACAAAGCCTTCCGGCTTGTTGAGCAGGACATATACCTTTTTTTCAGAAAAACCGACAGGTTGGCCCTTGGCCATGATCTTCTGCCTTTTTGGGTCGACCTTGAGGCCCATTTCGGTGACTACCTTGCCATCAACGGTAACCTGGCCGGTGCGGATCAGCTCTTCAGCCGCCCGGCGGGAACAGATGCCGGCCTGGGCCAATATTTTTTGTAAACGTTCATTCATGATGCAAATCCTTGACCCCCACCGGCCCGACCCTGGCTTCTGAGGAAGTCGGCCTTTGAGCTGGTCTGCAGCGGCGGCAGCAAGATATTTTCAGCCGGCCTCTCAGGTATCGTAATCGCCGCGTCTGTATTTGGCCGTTTCCAGATAGGTGGCAGCGGCCACCTGTTCGATAAGCTGGGCCAGGGGATCATCATCAGAAAGCTGGGCCCTGATGTCAAGCAGCCCCTGGTTTTCCTCTTCCAGGGCCCTGATGAAGGGTTCAAGCTCCTTGGCGTCCAGGGTGGCGTTCTCAAGGGCCTGGGCAAAGAAATCAAGGGAGTCGATGGTGACCTCTGCCATCTGCACCCCCTGCTGGCGCAGTTCAGGATCGCCCTGTTGCCGTGGCTCGACCGGCGTCACCGGTGCGGTGGCGCTGATATCCTGCATTTCTTGCATCTGGGCCTGGAGCAGGTGTCGAAAATCAAGGGCGCTGGCTGCGTCCCCCTTTGTCGCCTTACCGCTGGAGGGGCTCTTGCCCGGGCCTTGCGACCGCTTTATTTTCATGGTGTATCCTTCTTCTTGAAAAACATTGTCTCTGTACAGGTATTCCCTAGCGCCATTGAGGCGGGAGGATATCCCTTATCTTGTTGTCCACCAGCCTCTTGGTCGCCTCATCCACTTCCAGGATATGGGGGTACCAGGGTTTCATGCGGCAGTCAAAAACAAGGGGGGGCTGGAGACCGACATGGAACCTGTTCACGCTCTGGGCGGCAGCATAGATATCGGCAGCAGGCTCAAAACGGGTGAAAAAGGTCCAGATGAACTCCTGCATGTTGGCGGTGGCCTCATGGGTGGAGTCCACCAGCACAATCACCGGCCAGTCGGCCAGACCGGCATGGCTGGCCAGGCGCTGGCCCAGTTCTTTCTCCTCCTGGTAGGGGATGCCTTCCACCACCAGGGTGCCGGGCAGAAAAGGGCTTGGCCTGGTGCAGCCCGGGGGCAGATCGCCGTTGAAGGTGAGGGGCAGGATGTTGCGGGCTTCCTTGCCAAGGCCCATGAGGAGGGCCTTGGAGCCGTTGTTCACCGAGGGGCCGGTGTAGTCCAGGGTGTCCTGGGAGACATTGGCAAAGATAAAGAGATCCCTGCTCCAGTCCACCCGCTCCAGGACATGGGTCCATAATTCTTTAAAATTTTCAATATTGATATCCCCATCCGTGATGATGAGGAATTTGGTGAGGGAGAGCTGGCCCTCACCCATGATCCGCAGCCCTGAGGCAAAGGCCTCCCGGTGGTAGCGGTCCGTGACCCGGGCCGCGGCCAGGCAGTGAAAGCCGGCTTCGCCAAAGGTCTTGAGCTGCTTGACTCCGCTCATCACCAGGGGAAAGAGAGGGGAGAGCAGGTCCTGCAGGAAGTCACCGATATAAAAATCTTCCTGTCTGGGGCGGCCCACCACCGTGGCGGGGTAGATGGCATCCTTGCGATGATAGAGATGGTCCACCTGGAATATCGGGTAGTCATGGGTCAGGGAGTTGTAGCCGTAATGGTCGCCAAAAGGACCTTCCGGCCGGCGCACATGGGGCGGCACCTGGCCGCAGGCCGCAAATTCAGCCTCTGCCACCAGACGGTGGCCTCCCAGGGGATCCTTGGTGACCGGCAGTTTTTCGCCCTGGAGCAAGGAAGCCAGCATCAGCTCCGGCAGATTCTCGGGCAGAGGGGCAATGGCCGCCATCATCAGGGCGGGAGGACCGCCGATATAGAGGGTCATGGGCAGGGATTGGTTGCGCTGTTCCGCCTCAAAATAATGGTAGCCGCCGCCCTTATGGATCTGCCAGTGGACGCCGGTGGTCTGATCGTCATGGCGCTGGATCCGGTACATGCCGAGATTATGGCCGCGCCCCCCCGGGTGTTCGGTGTAGACCAGGGGCAGGGTGACAAAGGGCCCGGCATCCGTATGCCAGGAGGTGAGCAGGGGCAGCTCGCTGAGGCGGGCAGGGGATTGGCAGCACTCAAGCAGAGGACCGTGGCCAACCTCCTTGAGGCCGATCTTCAGGGCCTGGGGCACCAGCTGCCGCGCCGACCAGAGCTTGCTGAAGGTTGGCGGCAACAGGGTTTCGGCCGCCTGCACCAGATCAGCGACAAATTGTTGGGCCCTATGGCCAAAGGCCAGCTCCATGCGCCGCGAGGTCCCGAAGAGATTGGTGACCACCGGGAACTGGCTGCCCTTGACATTGGTAAAGAGCAGAGCCGGCCCCCCCTGCCTGATGACCCGGCGGTGGATCTCGGCGATTTCCAGACAGGGATCCACTTCCACATCGATTTCCAGCAGTTCACCATTCTGACGGATGATTTCCAGGTAATCCCGCAGGTTGCGCATTATGGGCTGTTTCACGGCCTTGTTCTCCTCTTCATACTCTCGCTCCGGGCTGGGCCCTCTGGCCACGCTCTACACAGGGAATTGCCTTACCAAAATGGTACTATACATAAAAACAAGAGGTTAGCCCAAAAAAAGGGGCTGGATTGCCGGTTCTCAGGGGAATATTTTTATCCCTTTCTGTTCAGGAAAAGAGTATGGTATTCTTTTTCCGTGAGATGTTCTCCCATTATTTTAGTCATAAAATCAACCGCTTCTGTTATCTCAGCGTCCGTCATCCGGGGGATGAGAGTCTCCAGGAGCGCAGGGGAGGCAAAACAGCGGATAAAAGAGCCAAGTGATTGTTCATCTGTCCGGCGGTTGAGGCCGAAACAGATTTCATAAGGATCTATATTTTTTTTCATAAAGTATCAGGCATTATGGTTGACAGGTAATGGCGTTGAACAGCAATGTACAGAACACCGCCCTGAAAATAGGCTGGGTTGCCATGGACGGGGGCTATGAGGTCACCCAGAGTGCGGGTATTATCCGCAAGAACCTGGCCTATTTAAAAAAAGGGCGGATCATGATCATTCTGGTCGGCAAGGGGTATCAATCCGGCAGCACCCTGCTCTTTGATTTTGACGACCAATCTCTCTTCATTGATAAACCAAAGGATTGGAATCCTGACAACAATAAATTCAGGGTGGTTTATCGCAATGAGTCCATGGTCTGGATGCATTTTGTCACGCGGGTTCAGGAGGCCACTGCGGATGCCCTTAAGTGCGCCCTGCCCCAGGAGCTCCTCATGCTCCAGCGCCGCAACCATTATCGTGTTATCCTGCCCCGGGGCAGCCAGGTCTCCTTCCTGTATGATAAAAAGGAATGCGCCTTCGAGGTCAAAGACCTGAGCGCCAGCGGCATCCTGATGTATTCAAAATTTGATACCGGCTTTCCCCGGCATGGCGCTCATCTTCAAAATCTCCTGCTTTCTGTGCCTTGTCAGGATAAAATCCCCGGGGTGGAAAACGGCATTCTCTCCATCTTGATCGATGAGGCCCACGTGGTACGGGAATTTGTCCGGCAACAGCATCCCGTTCTTTTTTGTTTCGGCATCTTTTTTGCCCTGAGCGGCTCGGAAGAGGAAAAGGTGCTGCGTTATGTGCGGCAGCAAGAGCTGGCCGTACTGCGCAAGGGACTCAGCGGCTGATTGCCAGCCCTTTCCGGGCCCCCTCCAGGCCCTTAACGCTCTTCCATAATCCGCAGAGCCACCTTTCTGCTCCGCGGCCCGTCAAATTCGCAAAAATAGATCTTCTGCCAGGTGCCCAGTTGCAGGCGCCCCTCTTCGATGAAGATCATCTCCGAGGCGCCGAAGAGAGAGGCCAGCAGATGGGCGGGGGAATTGCCCTCGGCATGCTCAAAGGGCAGGTCAAAGGGCATGATCTGCCTGAGGGCCATGATGATGTCGCTCTGCACGGCGGGATCCGCCCCTTCATTGATGGTGAGGGCGGCTGTGGTATGGGGGTTGTAGAGATGGCAGATGCCGCTGCTCACCCCGCTCTCCTTGAGGTGGCCTGCCACCTGGGCGGTGATGTCCACAAGTTCCATGGGGCGGCTGGTGGTCACCTGCATTGTAGCTTTGCGCATTACTCGTCCCCCTTGATTTTTTGCCACACCGGCCATGCTTCTTCCAGGCGGCGGAAGCGCTGATCATGGTCAATAGCCATGTCCATCTTGCGATTGGCGATGAGGATCCCCCCTGGTTTGAGTTTCTCCTCGATCATCTGTTCAAAGTCGGTCTGCAGCTTTTTTTCAGCAAAGGGGCGGAAATAATAGATGACATCGAACTCTTCGAACCGCTCAAACTCCCAGATATCATCCTGGGCCACCCATTCCTTGCCCATGAGCTTTTGGGCTATTTTATAAGGATATTCGTCTTTTTCAATGCCGAAGGCAGAAAAATCCATGAGTTCGGCCAGGAGGGTGACATTGCCGATGCCGCACCCCACATCAAGGAAGGAGACGCCGGGCACCATTTTCTTTTGGCGCTGAAGCAGGGCCCGGGCCAGGCTGATCTGGGCATGGGCCTGCCGGGTATCCATGGGCACAAAGGGATATTCCTGCTGGGTGTTGTTTTGCGAGGCCCTGATGGCGTCACGGGTGAAATAGCCGATAAAACGATTAATCATGCCGAAAAAGAGATCAAGCTCTTCTTCCCGGGCGTTGAGACAATGGGGTTTCATGATGGATTCTCCTGCAAAGATCGGTAGACCTCTTTTCTATACCACATCAGGGCGGACCAGTCACCAAAAGCCAGGGCCTGGCCTGTCTCTCCCCCAGGATATTTTTGCCCCGGCTCACCAGGGTGAAGACCTTGCCCCCCTCCTCAGCGGTCCAGGATGATGGTGAAGGTGGCGCCCTTGCCCTGGTCGGAAAGGAGGCTCACCTCGCCGTTATGGGAGAGCACGATATGCTTGACAATGGCCAGCCCCAGGCCGGTGCCGCCTTGTTTGCGGCTTCGGGCCTTGTCCGCCCGGTAAAAACGCTCAAAGAGACGGTGCTGGTGTTGGGGGGGGATACCCTCCCCCTGATCGGCAACGGTGATGGCGATATGCTCCTGGCTGAGGGCGGCACCGATATCCACCCGGCTGGTGCCGGAGTATTTGATGGCATTGTCAATGAGGTTGACCAGGGCAAGTTCCAGCAGGGGGGCATTGATGGTTGCCGTCAGATCAGGCGGACAGTGGAGATAAAGGGCAATACCTTTTTCCGCGGCCCTGGGCCGGCAGACCTCCAGGGCGGCGGCCAGGACCGGACGCAGGGACGTGCGCTGCATGGTAATGGCCTTTTTTTCCTCTTCAATGCGGGAGAGGGTAAGCAGGTCGTCAATGATCGATTTGAGACGGTCTGATTGCCTGGCGATGATGGAGAGGAATCGGCGGAGGTTGTCTGGTTCCGCCATGGCGCCATCCAGCAGGGTCTCGACAAAGCCCTGAATGGCGGTGATGGGGGTGCGCAGTTCATGGGAGACATTGGCGACAAAGTCGCGGCGTAGATTTTCCAGTTCCTTGAGGCGGGTGACATCGTGGAGAACCAGGAGGATCTGCTGATCAGCATCCTTGATCTGGACACTGTGGGCCTGGATAACCCGGTCACCAAGCTGGCTGTGGCCCAGGATAAGCTCCCTTTCCAGGGGTTCATCCGTCTGCAGGGCGTCCTGGATAAAACGTTTGAATTCGCTGTTGCGCACCACCTCAAGGATGGTCCGGCCAATGGCGTTTTTGCGCCTGGTTGTTTCAAGCAGACGACATGACGCCCCGTTTAAGGTGGTGATCCGTTCCTGGCGGTTGATGGTGAGGATTCCCTCCACCATGGAGTCAAAGATGGCCTCCAGTTTATTGTGCTGGTTCACCACAGTCTGTATTTGGTGGTCAAGGTCCCGGGCCATGCGATTGAGGGCCCCGGCGAGATCCACCATCTCACTGGGTCCGATCAGGGGGATCTCTGCCCGGAAATCGCCGCTGGCAAATCTGCCGGCACCCGCCACCATGGCCTGGAGAGGCCTGCTGATCTGTCTGGAGATAAAGAAGGTGACCCCGGCCAACAGCAGGGCCATGGCCAGTGCCCCCAGGCCGATTTTGGTCTGGATGGCGGCCAGGGCCTGATCAATGGCGGTGATGGGTACGGAGAGGCGCAGGGAGCCCAGGATGGTCTGGTCTTGGTGGCGCAGGGGAATGGCCACATAGATCAGGTTTGTCTGCAGGGTATAGGAAAAGCGGATGGATGTGCCGGTGTTACCGGCCAGGGCCGCGACAATTTCCGGACGTTCCCCGTGGTTGTCAAGGCGGGCCGGATTTTCATCTGAATCGGCCACCACCCGGCCGTCTGCCCGGGTGACGGTGAAGCGGCTGGCGGTTTTAGTACCCAGTTTTTTGCACAGGGCGTTTAGTTCCGGCCATTGCTGGTGGACAAAAAGCGGCAGGATCTGGTCCTCCACCAGAAGGGCGCGCGCCTCAAGGTCCTGGCGGGCTTGCTGTTCATAGAAGGCGCGGATGAGTTGCGAGCTGAGGAGGGTGGCTGCAAAGAGGGCAAGAAGGGAGATGAGCACATAGAGGGAAAAATGCCAGAAGAGCCTTTTTTTATTCATAATGAAAAGTTCCTACCTGAGCAGGGGGGAAAAAGCAAGGAATGCCCTTGTTGGCCGGGACGGCCTCTTGAGGAGGGGAAAGATTTCAGACCCTGTGCGGATATTTTTTATTACCTGGTTGTGGTAAAAAGGAAAAGAGAAGAATTCCTGTTGCCAAGGGCTACAAAAGAAGGGATTTTTGTTGTAAAGGGTTCATGGCCCTGGCAGAAATGACCGAGTGCCGCAGAGGCTGATGCCGGGAGAGCTCCTTGCCAGAGAGATTCTTACCCCTATCTTTATACAAGGCATAAATGAGTAAATCATGACCAATTTTTTATTGATCTTTATCTGTCTGGGCGCGGGCATGCTTCTTCAGCATCGCCGGGATCTCCCTTCCTCCACGGCCCAGGCCCTCAACCTCTATGTTATCTATATTGCCTTGCCGGCCCTGGTTCTGGCCCAGATGCCCAGGCTCCAGTTCTCTGCCGATCTTCTGGTGCCCATTGCCATGCCGTGGCTGCTGCTGGCCATCGGGGCCGGCCTGGTTCTTCTGGGGCAGCGCCTCTTCTCCTGGAGCCGGGAGGTCACGGGCTGCCTGCTGCTCTGTGTGCCCCTGGGCAACACCTCCTTTCTGGGCATTCCCATGGTCATTGCCTTTTTTGGCGAGGAATTTGTGCCCTATGCCGTGATCTACGATCAGCTGGGAAGTTTTATAGCCCTTGCCACCTATGGCACCCTGGTCCTGGCCGCCTATGAGGAGGGGAGCCGACCGCGTCTTAGCAAAATCATCACCAGGATTGTCACCTTCCCACCTTTTTTGGCCCTGGTTCTGGCTTTTTTTCTGCGATTCTATACCTATCCGCCGGCCCTGGCCGCCACCCTGGAGAGGATGGGCAGCAGCCTGGTGCCGGTGGTGATGGTGGCTGTAGGGCTGCAGCTCAAGATCCGCCTGCCCGGTTCCTATGTGGCGCCCTTTTCTTTGGGGTTGGTGGTCAAGCTGCTCCTCACCCCTTTGCTGGCCCTGGGTCTCTGCCGGATGCTGGGGCTCAGTAGCGATGCGGCCCAGATCGCCATCTTTGAGGCAGGTATGCCCCCCATGGTCACGGCCGGGGCCCTGGCCCTTGCCGCCGGCCTGGCGCCTGAGCTGGCGGCGGCCTTGGTGGGTTGGGGGATTGTGCTCTCCTTTGCCACGCTCACCGGCCTTTATTGGCTGATCTGATTTTTTTTCTGTTCTTGACCAGAAAGGAGGGGCGGGAAATGGCCAAGAGGCATAAGCAGGGGCGGCGGACATTATTGCTGGGGGGCAGGCCCCTGGAGATCCGTCCCCCCTGGGCCCTGGAAGGCGAGGAATTCTTTGAAAAATGCAGCTGCTGCCGGCAATGCCTGGATGAATGTCCTGAAAAAATCCTGGTCACGGACCGCTTTGGCTATCCTCTGGTTGACTTCAGGGCAGGGGAATGCACCTTCTGCGGCATCTGCGCGGCGAGCTGCCCGGAGGGCGCCCTGGTCGATGAGGGCCAGGAGCCGTGGCGCCACAAGGCCCATATCAAAGGGAGCTGCCTGAATGCCCGGAGCACCCTGTGCCGGACCTGTGCTGAGGAGTGTGAGGCCCGGGCCATCAGCTATCCCTGGCAGGAGGAGGGCTTTGCCCTGCCTCTGCTTGAGCTGGAGCGCTGCACCGGCTGCGGGGCCTGTCTGCGGCTCTGTCCGGTGCAGGCCATAACCATGATTCTGCCTTAGAGGAGCCTTGTATGGGTTTACTGACCATTGATGAGGATCGCTGCCAGAAGGACGGCCTTTGTGCCCTGGTCTGTCCCTTTCGGCTTATTGCCCTGGAGGTGGGGAAGACCTTTCCCAGGGCCGTACCCGGGGCCACGGAGCGCTGCATTGGCTGCGGCCATTGCCAGGCCGTCTGTCCCCATGGCGCCCTTGCCCTGCCGGATATGGAGCAGGAGTGGCCGCCTTTTGAGGCCGGCCTCCTGCCGGACCTGGCCCAACTCACCCAGCTTGTCCGCGGCCGCCGCTCCATCAGGGTCTATCGCCAAAAAAGCGTTGACCGGGAGCTCCTGGCCCGCTGTATCGATCTGGCCCATTTCGCCCCCACGGCGCGCAACAGCCAGCAGATCAGCTGGCTGGTCATTGATGACAAGGAGGAGCTGAGGCGCCTCACGGAACATGCCTTTGACTGGATGCGTTCTTTGCTGGCCAGCCACGACCCCCTGGCCAGACATTACGGGGTCCAGGGGCTGATTCGGGCCTGGGAAAAGGGGTATGACGGCATCTTGCGCCATGCCCCGGGTCTGGTGGTGATGCATGGTCCTAAGGATTATCGGTTGGCCCAGATGGACAGTACCATTTTATTGACCACCTTTGAGCTTATTGCCTTTGCCCAGGGCATCGGGACCTGCTGGGCCGGCTTTTTTCAGATGGCCGCCAGCAGCTGGCCTCCCCTGCAGGAGGCCCTGCAGCTCCCTGAGGGCCATGGGCTCACCGCTGCCATGATGGTGGGCTATCCCCGCCTTTCGTATCAGCGGCTGCCGCCGCGCCAACAGACCCGGCTGAGCTGGCGTTGATGGGGGCAGACGTCACCCTCTGGTAACACAACTTCGACAACGTTACTGTAAAGTGACGTCTACAGCGGCCAGCCAGTCTCCTGGCGGCTGCTTCCAGCCGCCCCTTTTCCCCCTCACAGCAACCTTTTTGCCCTCTTCTCCCCCTCCTGTTTTGGCCTGCCCCTTGCGCCTGGCATGGCCCTTGCTACTTTCTTCCTGGGTTTTGCCAGAAAAAGGGTTTGTCTTTTGGTCCCCTTTTTTGCCATCCTGAATATGTCAACATGGCTCGGGCTCTTCTGGCCGGGCGTTTGAGGTGGAATATGAGGAAACAAACAAGGGAGGCGCTATGAATATTGCCGGAGTTGTCCTGCAGACCAGGCCCACGGATCTTGCGACGGTGCAGGCACAGCTTGAGACCATGGCCGGTGTTGAGGTCCACGGTATTCATGAGAATGGCCGCCTGGTGGTAACCGTTGTCGAGGAGGGCTACAGGGAGACCAGTGACACTGTGCTTCGTCTTCATCAGGTGCCGGGGGTTTTGAATGCCTCCCTCGTCTATCAGCATAGCGAAGATATTGGATAAGGAGAAAATCATGAAGTTGTCCAGACGTACATTTATCAAGAGTAATGCCGTGGCCGCCACTGCGCTGGCCGCCGGCATATCCCTGCCTGAGGCGGAGGCCCTGGCCCAGGAAGGCGATCTCAATATCCGTTGGGACAAGGCCCCCTGTCGTTTCTGCGGCACGGGCTGCTCTGTGCTGGTTGGTACCAAGGAGGGGCGGGTGGTGGCCACCCAGGGTGATCCTGATGCCCCTGTTAACCGTGGTCTCAACTGCATCAAGGGCTATTTTCTCTCCAAGATCATGTATGGCAAGGATCGCCTGCAGACCCCCCTGCTCCGCAAGAAAAACGGTAAGTATGACAAGGAGGGTGATTTCACGGCGGTGAGCTGGGACGAGGCCCTGGACACCATGGCCGTCAAATTCAAGGAGGCCCTTAAGAAAAAGGGGCCCACCTCGGTGGGTATGTTCGGCTCGGGCCAGTGGACGGTGTTTGAGGGCTATGCCGCCTCCAAACTGATGAAGGCGGGCCTGCGCACCAATAATCTTGATCCCAATGCCCGCCACTGCATGGCCTCGGCCGTGGCCGGCTTTATGCGGACCTTCGGCTCTGACGAGCCCATGGGCTGCTATGACGATCTGGAGTATGCCGATGGTTTTGTGCTTTGGGGCGCCAATATGTCGGAGATGCACCCCATTCTCTGGTCCCGTCTTACGGATCGGCGTCTCACCGCCCCCCATGTCAAGGTGGCGGTGCTCTCCACCTTTGAGAACAGGAATTTTGAACTGGCTGACCTGGGTATGGTCTTCAAGCCCCAGACCGATCTGGTTATTCTCAACTTTATCGCCAACTACATCATTGAAAACAAGGCGGTGAATAGCGATTTTGTCGGTAAACATGTGCGCTTTAAAAGGGGTAATATTGATATCGGCTACGGCCTTCGGCCCGAGGATGAGCGGGAGAGCAATGCGGTCAATGCCACCAAGGCAGGGGGCAGTGTTGATATCACCTTTGAGGAGTATAAAGAATTCGTTGCCGACTATACCCTGGACAAGACCCAGGAGATGACCGGCGTGCCCAAGGAGCAGTTGCTGGAACTGGCCCAGATGTATGCCGATCCCAAGCGCAAGATCGTCTCCTACTGGACCATGGGTTTCAACCAGCATACCCGCGGCACCTGGGCCAATAATCTCGTCTATAACATCCATCTGTTGACCGGCAAGATCTCAGAGCCCGGCAACGGCCCCTTCTCCCTCACCGGCCAGCCCTCTGCCTGCGGCACGGCCCGGGAGGTGGGCACCTTTGCCCATCGTCTTCCTGCCGATCTGGTGGTGATGAATGAGGGCCACCGGGATTTCGCAGAAAAGATCTGGAAGCTGCCCAAGGGCACCATCTCCGGTCAGGTGGGCTACCACGCCGTGCTCCAGAACCGCATGCTCAAGGATGGCAAGCTCAATGCCTACTGGGTCATGTGCAACAACAACGTCCAGGCCGCCGCCAATCTTAATGAGGAGACCCTGCCCGGCTATCGAAACCCGGAAAATTTCATTGTGGTTTCCGACCCCTATCCCACGGTAACCGCCATGGCTGCTGATCTTATCCTGCCCACGGCCATGTGGGTGGAAAAGGAGGGGGCCTATGGCAATGCCGAGCGCCGCACCCAGTTCTGGCGGCAGCAGGTGGAGGCTCCGGAAGGGGCCAAGAGCGATCTCTGGCAGATGGTGGAGTTTGCCAAACGGTTCAAGGTGGAAGAGGTGTGGCCGGCAGAGCTCCTTGCCGGCAAGCCCGAATATCGCGGCAAGACCCTTTATGACATCCTCTATGCCAACGGTCAGGTCAATAAATACCCCGCCCAGAAGGTGGTGGATGGTGCCGGCAATGAGTATCAAAACAGTGAAATGGCCCATTTCGGCTTCTACCTGCAGAAGGGCCTCTATGAGGAGTACCGCCTCTTTGGTCTGCAGGGACCCAAAAAAGGCCATGAACTGGGTGCCTTTGATGCTTATCACGCGTCCCGCGGCCTGCGCTGGCCGATAATCGAGGGCAAGGAAACCCTGTGGCGTTACCGGGAGGGCTATGATCCCCATGTGGCCAAGGGCAGCGGCCTGCAGTTTTACGGCAATAAGGACAACAAGGCGCATATCTTTGCCCTGCCCTATGAGCCGCCGGCCGAGTCCCCGGACCAGGAGTATGATCTCTGGCTCTGTACCGGCCGTGTTCTGGAGCATTGGCATTCCGGCTCCATGACCCAGCGGGTGCCTGAGCTCTACAGGGCCGTCCCCCATGCCGTTCTCTTCATGCATCCGGATGACGCCAAGGAGCGTGGCCTGCGCCGGGGTATGCCGGTGAAGATTGCCTCGCGGCGCGGCGATGTCACCGCCAGTGTCGAGACCAGGGGCCGCAACAAGATGCCCAGAGGCATGGTTTTTCTGCCCTGGTTTGATGCCCGGCGTTTGGCGAATAAGCTGATTTTGGACGCCACCTGTCCCATTTCCAAGGAGACGGATTATAAGAAATGTGCCGTCAGGGTGGAACGGGCCTAGGCCGGGGGCGTGAAGTGGGGAAGAAGAGTAAAGGCATAAAGGAAACCAGCCGCCGCCAGTTTCTGGCGGACGGGACCAAGGCCGCCTGCGGTGCGGCCCTGCTGGGCGTTGCTGCCGGTTTCGGGGCCAGGCAAGCCGGGGCCTCGTCCCAGGTCTTTGTCCGGCCTCCGGGTGCGGGCCTGGAGAGCGAGTTTCTCTCCTCCTGCCTGCGCTGCGGCCAATGCATCCGGGCCTGTCCCTATGACACCCTGCAGATAGCCGGGCTTTTCAGCCCGGTTGCCACCGGCACCCCCTTTTTTCAGCCCCGGCAGGTGCCCTGTGAGATGTGTGAGGATCTGCCCTGTGTCCGGGCCTGTCCCAGCGGGGCCCTTGACCCTGAGCTCACGGATGTCACCAAGGCCCGCATGGGCCTGGCCGTGCTCATTGATCAGGAGACCTGCCTTAACTATCTGGGCCTGCGCTGCGGCGTCTGTTACCGTTCCTGCCCCCAGATTGACAAGGCTTTGACCCTGGATGCCCAGCATAACCAGAGGAGCGGCAAACATACCCTCTTTCTGCCCAAGGTCCATTCAGAGCATTGTACGGGCTGTGGCAAGTGCGAAAGATCCTGTGTCTTGGAGACATCGGCCATCAAGGTCCTGCCCCTGGACCTGGCCAAGGGGGCCCTGGGCCGCCATTATCGTCTGGGCTGGGAGGAGAAGGCCCGAAAGGGGGAAAGCCTCATCCCTGAAGCCCTGGACCTGCCCGACCGCCTGCCGGAATTTACGCCCCCCTTCGGGCCGGAGGGTAGACCATGAAATGGCTCATCCTGCGGAGAAGCAGTCAGCTCATGGTCCTTGGTTTTTTTCTCCTGGGTCCCCTGGCCGGCATCTGGCTGATATCCGGGACTCTTTCTGCTTCCCTGACCCTGGATTTCCTGCCCCTTACCGATCCTCTGGTCTTTCTGCAGACCCTTTTCAGCGGCCATAAACCGGCGGCCCCGGCCTTGATAGGAGTCCTTGTGATCCTTATTTTCTATGGTCTGGTGGGAGGGCGGGTCTTTTGTTCCTGGGTCTGCCCCATCAATATCATTGCCGATTCCACGGCCTGGCTGCGTGACAAGATCGGCATCAGAGGGGTTCTTTTTTTTTCAAACAGCAGTCGGTATTGGTTGCTGGCCATGGTGTGCGGTCTGGCCCTGGTTTTTCAGTCAGCCCTCTGGGAGATGATCAATCCGGTAACCATTTTCCCCAGGGCCATTATTTTTGGACTCTCCAGCGCCATAGTGGTGGCTGCCGCCCTCTTTTTTTTCGACCTGCTGCTGGGCAAGAGGGGCTGGTGCCAGATCTGTCCCACCGGTGCCTTTTACAGCCTGCTTGGCTATCTGAGCCCCCTCAAGGTGATTGCCGGCAACAGAGAAAGATGTGATCAGTGTCAGGCCTGTTACCAGGTCTGCCCTGAACCCCAGGTCCTCCATGAACCCTTGCGGGTGGAGGGCTCCTCCCCGGTGATTCGTTCCGGGCAATGTACCAATTGTGGACGCTGCATCGATGTCTGTCCCCAGTCGGTATTTAAATTTGGCAACAGATTCTCATCAGAGAATAAAGGCAAGGCAATAAAGTGCGCCTGATAAGGATACGTCGGCTGCTGCTGACCCAAGGAAGGAGTTGATACAATGAAGAAACATACAGCTGAAGGAGTGGTAATCCTGCTGGCTCTGGCTGCCATGGCCTTGCCTGTCCAGGCCGAGGAACTGAAATCCCTGAGGGGCAGCCGTGATCTTGACGCCGGCTCTGAACCGCCGGAAATTAACCGGCTGATAGCGGACGACCGGCCCATTCCCCGTAATTATGTGCAGCAGCCTCCCCTCATTCCCCATAAGACAGAGGGCTACCGCATTGATCGCAACTATAATAAATGTCTGAGCTGCCATAGCTGGGCCAATTACAAACAGGCCAGGGCCACCAAGATACCGCCCACCCATTTTGTCAACAGGGAGGGCAGGGAGCTGGCCAACATCTCTGCCGGCAGATATTTCTGTACCCAGTGCCATGTGCCCCAGACAGATACCCGGCCCCTTGTGGAAAACGAGTTTGAGCCTGTTAAGGCCTTGAAATAAGACGTTAAAATGAAGAGTTTAAACCGGGAGTTGTCAGATGGTCGCATCAACTAATAAAAAATCTTTCAAGTGGGGGATCTTTCTCTTTGGCGGGGTGGCAGGCATGCTCTTGCTCGTCCTCTTTCTGGGCGAACTCCATTATACGGCCACTGAGAAATTCTGCATCTCCTGTCATGAGATGGAGGCCAACGTCTATATGGAGTACAAGGAGACCGCCCATTATATAAATAAGTCCGGGGTGCGGGCCACCTGCACTGATTGCCATCTCTCCCAGAATTTAATAGAGAAGGTGGGCCGCAAGGTCAAGGCCGCCCGGGAAGTGTTTCACCATTTCAAGGGCACCATCAATACCCGGGAGAAATTTCTCGACAAAAGGCTGGTGTTGGCGGAAAGTGTGTGGGCCGAGATGATGGCCAATGATTCACGGGAATGTCGCACCTGTCATTCGGCCGCCAATATGGATTATACCAAACAGTCACGACGGGCCATGGAGCAGCACATCAGGGGCGAAGATGAAAAGAAGACCTGCATTGAGTGCCATAAGGGCATTGCCCACCGGCTCCCGGATATGCAGACCATTGATCCCTCGGCGGTGATTGGTAACTGATACGGCGGTGCCTCTCCCGCCCCAAAAACAGCCCCTCCCCTCTGGCGCCAGAGGGGAGGGGCTGTTTTTTTGGAAAAAGGTCTCTTCCCTGGCCGGCCCATATCTGGTATGGCTCTTCATCCATGCCAGGCATGGCCGGAAACTTTGTCTGGCAATACCCTGAAATTCAAGGAGAAGATCCGGGGCTGTGTTACTGCTGTGGCCCTCAACAAGAAAAGGGAGATAAAGGAAGGATGATGTTTGCACATGATACCACCCAGGGGGAACTGACTGCGTTTATTGCCGGCTGGCAGCAAGATGAGCTCGGTACTAAAGACGCCTTTGTTCAGCTGGGTGATCTGCTTTTGAAAAAGGAACATTCCCTGGTTTCCTTTCAGGCCCGGCCGGGCATTACCTATTCCCTGCGGGGCCATATCAGTGTGAACCAGAAGGAGGAAGGGCCCCTCTACGCCATGGTTGATGTCATTGATGACGATCCCGACCAGCGCTGGCTCTCAATCTGTTTCTATGGGGAGAGGATATCCGACCCGGAGGAGCGGGGCGATTTTGTGCCCGGCGGTCTGCTGGGCCAGGATGCGCTCTGTTTCGACTATGATGGCCAGGATGAGGAGCTTCTTGGCTATATTGCCAGGCGCATTGCCGAGGCGTACCAGGCCACGCAGGACCTGGTGATCTGAAGCAAAGAAGGGGGGGCAGCCAGATGCTCTGCCGCCTCCTGGCCCAGCCCTCCATGACCGCGGCAGGGACATGGTTGACAGCACGGTGACCCCCGAGATACCTTTTTGAAAGGTATGGGGAGCAGGTGAGGGTGGTGCAGGCAGGGAGAAAAGAGGAGTCGTCATTCTCCAAGAAGAGGAAGCAAGAATTGGCTGAACAGGAAGAGAATGTGGGAGTGAGCCTGGATATTACAATGGTTTCAGGAAGATACATGCCGGACGACTGAAAAGTCCGTGGTGGCGCGGCAGCTGTCCCTGCACAGGGGCTGCAAGGCCCTCTTGGGCCATGACAGCTGGTGGCGGGGCAGCAGCAGCCCCCCCCAAGAAGAGGCCGACCCATAAAAAACCCTGATGCAGATCTGCCCCAGGGTTTTTTATGGCCCGTAATGAGGGGGGTGGCGCCTTTATTTCAGGGCCCGCTCCAGGATCTTGTAGTTGCGCTCCACCATGGAGCGGGGCTCGCTGAGCAGACCGGCCTGGATCAGGCTATTGTCGTAGATCTGTTCAACAACGTTTTTGGCAAACTCCTCATCCTTGACCCGCATCTCCGCCAGCCCCTTGATGAGGGGGTGGCTGGTGTTGATCTCCAGGGTCTTGGAGCTGATCTGGTGCTCCTGGTTGGTAGCCTTGAGGATCCGCTCCATGGAACTGGTGAACATACTGTTCGGATTGACGATGATGGCCGGGCTGCCCACCAGCCGCTTGGAGGCCACCACCTCCTTGACCTGGTCGCCCAGGGTCTCCTTCATCCACTTGAGCAGGCTGGCGGCTACCGAGGATTCCAGCTCTTCCGGTTTTTCAGCCGCCTCTTCCTTCTCCTCTTCGGCCTCTTTGGGCAGGTCAATGTCGGCCCGGTCTGCGGATACCAGCTTTTTGGAGTCAAACTCCCCCAGATGACTGAAGACAAAATCATCAATGGGCTCCATGGTGTAGATCACTTCAATATCATTCTTTTTAAAGGCCTCCAGGTAGGGGCCGGCCTCAATGGCCTCCCGGCTGGGACCGTTGACGTAATAGATCTCTTTCTGATCCTCCTTCATCCTGGCCACATAGTCGCTGAGGGCGATCTCCTGACCCGGTTCTGATTTGGAGGATTCAAAGCGCAGGAGTCTGGCCAAGGCCTCTCTGTGCATGAAATCGCTGGTGGCACCCTCCTTGAGGAAGATGCCGAAGGTCTTCCAGATCTTTTCGTAGGTCGCGGGTTCTTTTTCCGCCAGCTCGGCCAGGTGTTTGAGGAAGCGGCTGGTGATGATCTTGTTGAGCTTGACCACCAGGGCACTGTCCTGCAGGGCCTGGCGCGAGATGTTCAGGGGCAGGTCTTCGCTGTCTATCACGCCTTTGACAAAGCGCAGCCATTCCGGCAGGATGGCGGGGCTATCTTGTTCAATAAGAATTTTCTGGCAGTAGAGGCTGACCCCCGGCTCCATGCGGCCAAAGCCCAGGGTCTCCAGGTTTTCCTGGGGCACGAAGAGCAGGGCCTGGATGGCCAGAGGGGCATCCGCGGCAAAGTGCAGGGTGGTCAGGGGTTCGTCCATGGCATTGGCGATGAACTTGTAAAACTCATTATACTCTTCTGTCTTGATATCTTGCTTGGATTTGGCCCACAGGGCCTGGACCGTATTGACGGTTTCACCGGCCACCTTGATGGGAAAGGGCACGAAGTTGGAGTATTGCTTGATGATGCGCTTTATCTCCTGCTCAGAGGCATAATCGTAGCTCTCCTCGTTGAGGTCGATGATGATCTTGGTGCCGCGATGGAGTCCGGGGCATGAGGTCAAGGTGTAGCTGCCGGCCCCCTCTGAGGCCCATTCGCAGCCCTCGGCATCGGGACGGTAGGAGCGGGACTGGACCCGGACCTTGCTGGCCACCATGAAGGCGGCATAAAAGCCGACCCCGAACTGGCCGATGAGGCTGACATCCTTTTTGGCGGCCTCGGCCAGACCGGACAAGAAATTTTTGGAGCCGGAATGGGCAATGGTGCCCAGGTTCTGTTCTAATTCCGCGCGGGTCATGCCGATGCCTGAATCCGTAATGGTCAGGGTATGTTCTTTCTCATCAAAGCTGATGGCGATAGCCAGGGGGGCATCCTGGTCAAAGACCTCGTCTTCCAGAAGCTGCTGGTGACGGAATTTCTCCAGGGCATCGGCGGCATTGGAGATCAGCTCCCTGAGGAAAATATCCCGCTCGGTATAGAGGGAGTGGATAACAATATCTAGCAGCTGTTTGACTTCAGCCTGGAACTCTTTGGTTTCACTTTTTACATCTGTCATGATACGATCCTTACTTTGTCTGGTGTTTGTAATAAGTGGGGTTGACCGGGAAAACGGAGTAAAATCTAAGCATCAATTTCCGGGTGTCAAGCCGTAATGGTACGAGATACTCTTGACATTTAACCACATTCTTCAGATACTTTGAACTGGTGAAACCAGCGTAGTTAGAGGAAATGTTAGGAGAAACTGGAATCCATGGCAGAGCAGCCCCCCCCCAAGCGTATCCTGATCATGGATGATGAGGCAACTATCCGCACTCTTCTGGAGCAATCGCTGCGTTTAATGGGTTTTGATGTCTTTTCTGTGGCCTGCGGGGAAGAGGCGGTTGCCGTCTATGATCAGGCGGCGCAGGAAAAGGCCCCTTTTGATGCGGTTATTATGGACCTGACGGTCCAGGGTGGTATGGGTGGGGAGGAGGCGGCCGCCCTGATCGGCAAAGCCTATCCCGGGGCGGTCATTATCGCTGCCAGTGGCGATGCCAGTGCCCCTGCCATGGAGTATTATGAAGATTTCGGTTTCAAGGGCCATATCTCCAAACCTTTTAATCTTCAGGAACTCGCTTCCTATATTCATTCTCTTCTTGGCGCCTGACTCTGTGGCGCGCATTCTTTCTCGCCTGCATGCCGGGCTTTTGCATTGACATCTGGATATGGGCACTGGTATGTTTTCTCCTTTTTGTTTGGTAAATGGAGATCATCTCTGATGGCCGGTTGAGCCGCTTCTGGCGCCCCTCTTGCCTTGTCAGGGTTTTATTTTTTGTATCTGTCCCTATGGAGAATTTTGATGAGTATTCGTGAAGATGCCCTGCGCGGCACCGTTACCCCCATTTTTGAGGCCTGTGCCCAGCACGAAGGGGTTTCCCTTGAGGTGCTCATGGCCGGTGTTGCCGCTGGTACCATTGCCATTCCCAAGAATATCAACCATGATTTCAGCAGAATCATGGCGGTGGGCAAGGGCCTTTCCACCAAGGTCAATGCCAATATCGGTGCCTCCCGTGATATGCCTGAGGCCAAACAGGAACTGGAAAAACTGTGCGTCTGCCTGCAGGCCGGGGCCGACACGGTGATGGACCTCAGTATGGGGGAGAATATCAATGAGGTGCGCCGCGGCATTCTCAAGGAATGCCCCATTCCCCTGGGCACGGTGCCGGTCTATCAAACGGTGGCCGATGTGGTGGAAAAGAAGAAAAAGGCCATTGGTGAGGTGACCGTGGCGGAGATGCTCGCCACCATTGAGGAGCAGGCGCGGGATGGCGTTGATTTCATGACCATCCATTGCGGTCTGACCCGTGATGCCCTGGCCAAGGTCAAGGGCCATGAGCGTCTGATGGGGGTGGTCAGTCGCGGTGGTTCCTTTACCATTGAGTGGATGAGCCATAACAGGAAGGAAAATCCCTTTTATGAGCATTACGACGAGATCCTGGCCATCTTGAAAGAATATGAGGTGACCATGAGCCTGGGTGACGGTCTGCGTCCCGGCTGTCTGGTGGATGCCACGGATCGAGGCCAGGTCCAGGAACTGATCCATCTTGGCGAACTCACCCAGCGGGCCTGGGAGGCCGGCGTCCAGGTCATTGTGGAGGGTCCGGGTCATATGCCTATGGATCAGATCACCGCCAATGTGCTTCTGCAGAAACGTCTCTGCCATGGCGCCCCCTTTTATGTCCTGGGACCCCTGGTGACCGATATCGCCCCCGGGTATGATCATATCACCGGTGCCATCGGCGGTGCCTTGGCTGCCTCGGCCGGTGCGGATTTTCTCTGCTATGTCACTCCGGCTGAACATCTGAAGCTGCCCAATGCCGAGGACGTGCGGGAAGGGGTTATGGCCTCGCGGATTGCCGGCCATGCCGCCGATATCGTCAAGGGTGTGCCCGGGGCCATTGACAAGGATATCGCCATGGCCAAATGCCGTAACAATCTTGACTGGAAGGGGCAGATCGAGCTCTCTGTCGACCCGGAGAAGGCCCGGAGCTACCGGGAAATGGGCAACTCCTATAAGGGTGATGCCTGTGCCATGTGTGGCGATTATTGTGCCATCAAGGTCTACAAAAAGGCAACCAAGCCCGGCCGCTGCCCCACGGAAAAATAGAGGGACAGCCCCTTTTTATGGGTTTTTCTTAAGGAGATGAGATGGGTGATATCCTTGCCGCGCTTTCTGAGTTTTGGGTGAACACCAATATCCCGGAGCAATTGAAGAATGTCGATGTCCGGGGTGCCTTCACCAACCCCTGGGTGCTGGTTCCTCTCATTGCCCAGGTGAGCTGGTGGTTCTATAAACAAAACATCAACGCCATTATTTTTCTTGCCCTGGCTATCGGGGTCTGGATCTTTACCGGCAGCCCCTATGCCCATGGGCTGGTGGTTAACGGCGAACTCCAGTTGGGCAAGGTGCTGCCGGTGGCAGGCGTTGGCCTGGGGGCCATCATGGTGGTTATTTACCTGCTCTTTATGCGTGGTGATTAATGTCCGGCTCCCGCCTCCAGGATCTCTACCAGACGCTCCTTGATCATTTCGGGCCCCAGCGCTGGTGGCCCGGCGACACCACCCTGGAGATCGTGGTGGGCGCGGTGTTGACCCAGAATACTAATTGGCGCAATGTCAGCCTGGCCCTTGCGCAGCTCAAGCAGGAGGAGCTCCTTTCCCTGGACGGCCTCCTGGCCTTGCCTGTGGCGCAGTTGGCGGCACTGATCCGGCCGGCCGGTTATTATAATATCAAGGCCCAGCGCCTTAAAAATCTCCTCACCCTGCTGGCCGAGGAGATCGCCGACAGCGGCAGCCTGGAGGAATTCTTCAGCCAGGATCTCTTTTCCGTGCGGTCCAAATTACTCTCCGTCAAGGGCATCGGTCCGGAAACGGCCGATTCCATCCTCCTCTATGCCGCCCGCAAGCCCATCTTTGTGGTGGATGCCTATACCTATCGTTTCCTGAGCAGACACGGCCTGGTGGCCGAGGAAAGCAGTTATGAGGAGATGCAGGAGCTCTTCATGAGTGCTCTGCCTCCGGAGGCGGATCTCTATAACGAGTATCATGCCCTGCTGGTCTGTCTGGGCAAGGAGTTCTGCAAGAAGAGCAACCCCCGCTGTCAGGAATGCCCCCTGCAGGACGATCTGCCCGGAGCCTA
The DNA here is from genome assembly GCA_031581485.1 of Desulfurivibrionaceae bacterium. GTDB lineage: Bacteria > Desulfobacterota > Desulfobulbia > Desulfobulbales > SURF-16 > BM506. The sequence goes on from JAVLBA010000013.1 coordinate 45,402, forward strand.
GGACAGTGTATCACTTAAAGTTTCGGATAGTTATGCAACTATGCCTTTAACCACAAAGGCATTCTTTTTAATACCCCCTTG
>JAVLBA010000140.1:0-3121 GCA_031581485.1 Desulfurivibrionaceae bacterium
TTACAGGTGTCTGTCTGGATCATGCCAAAAGAGGCATGAAAAACTCCTTTTCACCACCGGGATAACTTAATGTATTGACGCCGGCAGCGCCGCCTTTTTGTGCAGAAAGGAAGGGAAGGCTCTTCTTTGGCAAGCAATCCCCGGCATAACATGGAGGCGACGTCTCCATCGCGGCCCTTGCCTGGCCGCAATTTTTTAAAAAAGGTATTGAAAACAAGCAAAGCATGTTGTAAATAGTAATCATTATCAATGAATTTTCCCATAAGGAGATCGGCATGGCACAATGTGGATGCAGTTGCAGCACGGGCTTAAGTGATGAACAGAAAAAAATTCTGGCCGCCATGGCTGGCACGGCAGGTCCTATGAGCTGCAAAGAGATCGCCGCGGCAGTGGAGCTGGAAGGCAAGGCCGTGAGTTGTAAGCTGACCGGCCTCAAGAACAAGGGCTATATAGAGAGTCCGGTGCGTTGTAAATATGCCCTTACCCCGGACGGCAAGGCGCAGCTCTGATTTTTGATAACCCTCTGAACTGCAGCTTCCCGGCTCTTGGCTCACCTGGGCAGGGGGCGGGGTACAGAGCGGTAAGGGGCGTGATGCCCTGGCCATAAAGAAAGGCCCCACCGGGATACCGGTGGAGCCTTTCTTGTTGGTTGAGCCCTGGAGCCGGATGGTATCTCAGAAATGGTACTGCAGGTAGACGGTGTTGTAATTGCTGCCGCCCTTGATATTGCCGAACATGGAGGAGCTGCCGAAGATGCCGGAGCGGTGGTGGATGGCGTAACCGAGCCAGAGATCGTCCAGGGCATCCAGGCGCAGGGCCTGCCCCAGATCGAGATCCAGGGAAAGGTCGAGATAGAGAAGCCACTTGCTCGCCTCTATTTCCTTTTCATCCATCTCCACCTGCTCGATATGGGTAACCTCAGCGGCATAGGAGAGGCCTTCCCCCACCCCGAAACGCCAGGCAAAGGGCCAGTCAAAGGTGTAGAAATGCTTGAAGGCCAGGACAAACTCCTGGCTGGACTCCTGGACGCCGGAATTCCAATGCCACACAAAGCCCGGGGTGAGGTACGACTCCAGGGGCAGGCCCAGGAAATCATCGGCCAGGGGATGGCCGTAAAAGAGGGAGGTGAGCTGGTTATTGTCGTGATCCCGTTCCCGGTTAAAGGAGATGATGTCGTTCAGGTCAGAAGGGGTGGCCCAGCCATGGGCCACCCGGAGGTAGGGTTTGGCGGCAATGGCCGACTTGCCGGGGGTGGTGCTGCCGTTTTGGTAGGCGATGCCCAGGAAAATATTTTCCTGGAAATCATCTTCCACATAGAGGGAGTCCCGGGCCGCGTTGTCCAGCCAGGTGGCCTCCACCGACCCCAGCAGAAAGACGTCGTCAAAAAGGTGATATCTGGCCTCAAGACCCAAGATGATATCCAGGCCGGAGCCGACATCTTCCATGGTCAGGCCGTAATAATAATCATTGAAACGCGCGCTCTTGAAGCGCAGCCCCGCATAGGGCTTCAGGCTCACCGGGCCGCCGTGTAGCTCCAGGCCGGTCCGCCAGTTTGATGACAGGCGCTGTCTTTCGTCCGCCATGAAATCCACCTCAAAATAGAGGGGCCCTTGCTCTGGTTGGTAGTGAAGCTGGAGACCCCAGTCCAGGACATCGGTGTCGATCTGGTCATTATATTCGTCGTCCGGCACATCAAAAAAACGCCAGCGGCCCAAGAGGCGCAGCTGCCACTCATCACGGCTCAGTAACTTGACACCACCCTCAAGGCCGTTGAGAAAAAGATGTTCATCCTCAAAATAGAGGAGGGGGATAAAGTCGTGCAGGCTGGAATCATCGCCCTTGAAAGGGATGGAGGCCACTCGTACCCCGAAGCCGACCCCCCATTTCTGTTCCTGGCACACCGTAACCGGCTGGATTTCGTCCTGGCCGGCCGCCGGGATCTCACGGGCCACGGCAGGGGAGGAAAAAAGAAGGGCCAGAAAAAAGAGGAGCAGGGGCTTTTTCGATATTTTCATGACAAGAGACCTGGAAAGGTGGCGACTGAAAAAAAACAGAACATCTTTGCCTGAGAAGCAAAGAGGATCTGGACGGGCAGGGGAGGAACCCTCTGCCAATAAATATAATAATAAGAAAGAGATACCATTAGGATATCGGGCCCGAATATACCATGTTTTTTCTATTGGCAAAGCCCTTTTGTGAGGTGCTTTATGGTCCAGCTCCCCTCTCGGACTGTGGGGATCAGAGAGGCAGAGGGTGATGAGGCACCCTGTCCAGGCCGGTGGGCCAGAAGGGTCAATGGCGAGCAGGGCGGGGATGGAACCAGGAAGGAAGAAGAGGTGCGGCAGGGCGGCTGCCCTTTGCCGGCCAGGGGCCTGCCATAAAAAAAAGGGCAAGACTACCGGTACAGATTTGCACGGGGTGGTAGTCCTGCCCTGGGGGCACAAGGTATGTGGGTGTTTGCTGATCAGTAAGAGTGGTCCTGCTCTTTCTCCAGGGAGTATTTTATGAGCAGATCATCAAGGCGCTCTTGCTGATCGGATGAAAGGTCCATGAACTGCATGCCGATTCTGCGGATGACGGTATGATCATGCTGACTTGCCGGCACCATGTCATTGACATAGACAATGCGGCAGGAAAGCTGGCCCAGAAGATAGCCCTCAAGATTATTGAGGATGTTTATTTCGTGGATCTCCTCGCATTCTGAGCCTCTATGGGCCAGATACTGCAGGGCCATACCGTGTTTGCTGATGTTGACTATCTCGCAGAAATTGGTGGAGCTGCAGGCCACAAATCCCTGTTTGAGCCGAAAACGTTCTTCTTTTCTGGCTTGGACAGGGGCGGGACCGCTATGAGCTGACTGTCTGGAAAGATAGGTCGCTGCGCACTGTTCCATTCTGCTCATCTCCGCGTTTGAAGTTGTCTTCATTCCCCTTTCTCTTGCGGCTTAATGTACGCTAACGTGGGGGCAGCGGCAATTGGCGGAGTGTTTAAAAAACAGCTAGGCGAAACGTTTAGAATGATGGGGCGGTGAGGGCCTAGTGTCATGTCAACCGTAACCTGGCACGTTAACAAAGCCCTTCGACAAGCTCAGGGCACGGAGTTTGACTTGCTCGTTCCCTGA
>JAVLBA010000141.1:0-3099 GCA_031581485.1 Desulfurivibrionaceae bacterium
GTCCTCATGGCAGGTGAAACAGAGATTATTGCCCGGGGCCTTTAACAGCCTCTGCTGATCAGAGGTATGGGGGTTATGGCAGGAGAGGCACATGCCGCTCTCAAAGGGTTCATGCTGGATGAGTCCATCGCCCATCAGGCCATCCTGGTCGTGGCATTGCAGACAGAGCTCACCCTCCTCCAGCATCAGGCCGAAGGGGTCGCTCTCCGTGGCCGGGTTGTGGCAGGAGCTGCATTCGGCGTTGGCCACCGGATCATGGACGCTGCCCCGCAGCAGCCCGGCCTGATCGGCGCTATGGGGATCATGGCAGAGGGTGCAGGAAGTGCGTTCCATGGGATATTCTTCATGGGCGCGGGCAAAGGCGGCATCGCCGCCATCATGGCAGGAGAGGCACAGCTCCGTGGCCTCCTGGTTGAGCAGGTTGGCGTAGTCAGCGGCGTGGGCTTGATGACAGGAACGGCATCCCTCCTCCTCCAGGATGCCGTGCACCACCTTTTTAGTGAAGGGCTCTTTTTCATGACAGGAAAAGCACATCTCACTGCCTTCGGCATTGAGCAGGGCCGGGGCGTCAGAGGCATGGGGATTGTGGCAGACCACGCATTTACCCCGCCGCAGGGCCGTATGGACGCCGGTCTTGCGGTCCAGGTTCAGATCCTCTTTGGCGTGGCAGGCAAAGCAGAGATCATTGCCCTCCTCCTTGAGAAGCAGTTTGGGCACAATGCCGTGGGGCAGATGGCACTCCTGGCACTTGTTATCCTTGACCACGCTGTGGATGTTCTTTTTGCCCAGATACTCCTTGGCAAAATCCCCATGGCAGTCCGTGCATTCCTTTTTCTGGAAGGTCCGTTTGCGGGCGGCCTCGGCAGAGTCCGGAAAATCCATCTGTACCATGATCGCCGCCATGAAGGTGACGACGATCCCCAGGATGATCCTGCTGTGTATGCCTCTAAACATGATGTACGCTCCGTGTATTAACGATGGTTCCTGACACTATCATGGATTTTTTATGAATGTCGACCTCAAATAAGCCAACTCACCGTTTTTTATCCGTTTCAGCGGTGCACAGGCACCCGGCAGCATTATTTTTGGGCCACGATAAACACCTCGGTCTGGTAGGCGTCCTTCAGGCTGGTCACCCAGGCGTCCAGGGCCTCTCTGACCTTGGTGGCATACACGGCCTTGGCCGCCTCATTTTTCACCTGCTCGTAGGGCTTGGCCTGGGGCAAAAAGGCCTGCTCCACCATAAGCACATAATAAAGGTCTGCGGCGCCTTCATAGAGCAGCACATCACCGGCAACAACGTTTTTGACCTTGGGACGCAGCCCTTCGGGCAGGGCGGTTACGGAAAGCAGGGCGCCGGCAAAATGGAGCATCTCCTTCTCTTCTTCAGCAACCAGGCCGGTGACATTGGCGGATACCCAGTTGAAATCACTGCCGGCCCGCAGCTTGGCCATGGCGCTGCCGGCGTCCTCTTCATTGGTGAAGGCCAGTTCCTTGAGCTTAAGCATCAGGGGTGTCGAATATTGGGCGCTGTTTTCTTCATAATAGGCCCGGGCCTCTTCATCCGTCACCTTGATGCCGGGCAACACCGCCTTACTGACAAAGGTATTGAATACCAGTTTTTCCCGGTGCTTACGGACGGTATCCTGATACGCCCTGGTCAGGTGAATGCCCTCTTTTCTGGCCTCCAGCTCCCCGATAATCCGGATCACCTTGTCGCGCAGCACCGAGACCTTCTTGGTCCCCATTTGCTGGGGGTCGATTGTTCTCTCCGTGCCGTGATAGAGGGATTTTTCCAGCTCCCGGCCAATCTCGGCCACGGTGACCGTTGCCACCACCTCATTGTTCTCCTTGATGGTGGCCACAGGCCGCTGGTCGGCACTCAGTTCCGCAAAGATCTCGGTGGCCGTTGCCTCGGGCCGGGCCTCGGCGATTTCCGCAAAATCGAGGGCCGCCTCGGCCTCTTCGTCAAAGTGCACGTATTTTTCCTCAAGTTCGGCGAGATAGGCGTCCCGTTTTTTAGCGGCGGCACGCTGCAAGACCATGGCGGCGGCCTCTTCTCTGACTGCGGCATCCTCATAGGTGCGGCGGTCATCAAGGCGGAAGACCAGAAAGCCCTTTTCCGCCTTGAACACCTCGCTCACCGTGCCGGGCTCCATGGCAAAGACCGCGGCCGCGACATTGGGCAGCAGCTCCCTGAGCTTCAGGTACTCCTCGGCAATGCCGCCGTCTGCCTTGCCTTCCTGCACCAAGGCCTCGGCCAGGGTGTCAAAATCGTGGCCCGCCGCCTGCTGCTCCAGAAGCTCCTGGGCATCTTCCTCTCTGGTGAGGGTATAGGTGGTCAGCTTGGCCTCCAGGGCCATCTGGGCGTAGAGCTCGTCGACCTCCTCCTGGTCCGGGACCAGGCCGCTCATCTGATTGCGGATCAGGGTCTTGATGAGGGTGGCCAGGGCAAAATCGTCCAGCTCCCGGCGCACCGCCGGCAGCTGATCCAGACCGATGTTGGCGGCCTCCTGGTTGGCAAGCCTGATGGCAATGATCCGCTCCAGCAGAGCCCGGTAGTCGAGTTGCACTCTCGCTTCCTCATCCATGCCGCCATGCTGGCTGAGCACCTCTCCCACCAGTTCCGCCAGCAGGATGGGCTCGCCGTTGACCATGGCCACCGGCGTCTCGGCATAACGCTTGGAAAAGAGCGGCACCTGCTCAACAGCACCGCTTGCCTGGTCCTGCAGGGAGATGGTGATCTTGTCGAGATCACCCGGTCCTTCGCTGCTCTTGCCGTCGCCATGGCCGTGGGCCAGGGGCGTGGAGACCAGTGAGAGGAGGAACACAGCGGCGATAAAACGGTTCATTTTCTTTTTCATCGAAAAACCTCATTGATGTTTTGGTGCCGCTTAAGCGCGGCAGCCGTATATTTTGCGAAGATGTCTCTTTTTAATGCTGCATAAACTTTTTACAGGCCAGGCTGGTCATGCGGCTGGCCAAGCCGTGGGCCGCGGCAATGCGGCCCATGTTGAAAAAATAGACCCGGTCATCGCCGCTGGCGTAGCTTCTTGAGTTCCACACCACCTGGCGCTCAGGTCCGTCAAAAATCTGGGC
>JAVLBA010000142.1:0-3035 GCA_031581485.1 Desulfurivibrionaceae bacterium
TTCTTCTTCTTGCTCATTCATTTTTGCCCTTCCTTGCAACACCTGGTGCCACACCTGGTACAAATTGCACAATCAGGAGGTGAATTGTCTAAATACAACACCCCTCCGCAGTCTTCCAGGCTCCACCGCCAGTTGTGCCAGCCAGCCTTACAGCGTAGCCAGTCCCCTAGTCTTTTAATCATCTCACTCCTCCAGACCTGTTAGCCGTTTTAGCCTGATTGCTGACTGTGTGTTGGCACAAGAAATCGTTTAATTGCCCCTTTCCGCACGTAGCGCACTTTCTCACGTGGTCCATCTCCTTCCCATCATGCAATCGCTGGTAGCGGCTAAGCTCCCAACGACCCCAAGAGTGTCCGAAAATACAGAATATTCCTTTCTTTTTAAGTTTCAAAATAAAATCACTCATGCTCTACTCCTCCCGGCCATTCTTGGCCGCTGTTGGTTTTTCCTCTGTGCCTCTGTGCCTCTGTGCCTCTGTGGTGAGCTTTTATCTGCTTGACAGTATTCTGCCAAGCCTTAGAACAAAATACTCCTTATCCTCTTCAGCGCCCCATTCACTACGTCCGTGACCAATAAGAATTAATTTAAGCTCAATAGTAAATTGCGGCCTGTCTTTGGCGTAGCCGTTTGAGAAAGTAACTGTGTCAAAAAAACTAAAATTAAATTCTTCGGGTTCGCCTGGAATTGGTCTGATAAACCTAGACTCCCAGTAGGAAGTCAAATCACGGTACTCTTCTTTCTTCTCTCCAGCCAATATCATGTCAAACCATTTACGTTTCAAGTTGAGATGCAGAGTCTTCATTGAGCACCTCATATCAAAGTACAGAACTCAGAAGCCCGGCTCTTCTCCGCGCAAACAACTTGACAGCCCGGTGCCTCTTTCTGCACCCCGGCATAGGCCTCGTATCTGGCCAGCTCCTGGTTGTTGCAGTTTTCGCTCAGATGATACGGCATCACCATTTCCAGACCGGGCCAGGCCACCAGCTCCAGGAGGTGCCGGGCCTGCTCGTTGCGCAGATGGCCGACATCGGAGAAGATGCGCTCCTGCAGATCCGCCGGATAAAAGCCGCAGGAAACCAGGAGCTCCGTGTCGTGGTTCATCTCGATGACAATGGCCTGGCAGTCCAGGAGCAGCCCCAGGCTTTCGCAAGGCAGGGTGCCGGTATCGGCTATCACGGCCAGCTTATTGCCCGAGGTGTCCTGGATGATATAGCCGTGGCAGGGCTCGTCATGGGAGAGCCGGAAGGGCGTCACCGTGGCCGTGCCGCAAATAACAGGAACGCCGTGGCTGATGTTGCCGGCCCTTTCCGAATAAATGCGGACGCCTGGCAGGTTGATGGCGATGAGCGGCACGGATTTATTGTGGTCGCCGTGTTCATGGGTGACAAAGACGGCGCTGATATTCATGAGATATTTGCCGACGCTCTTGAGCCTGGCGTTTAAGGCCTTGTAGTTGAGACCGGCATCTATAAGGAGCTCGGTGCCGCCAGCGTCTATGTACAGCGCGTTGCCGGAAGAGCTTGAAGCGAGTGAGCAGAATCGTATCACTGGGGTTTCTCCATCCAAAGGGTTATGACATCCAGAAAAATGCCTGGCACGGGGGAGGTGGATGAGCCTCCCCCTACGGCTTGCAAACCGCGCCAGACAAAAAGTAACAACAGCCGTGAAACTAGAAGCCCTTGTCTTCCTCAGGCTGGCCGGTTTCGTCCTTGTCCCGTGAATTATGGGCCTTGGCGTCGCGGCACTGCATGGCGATCTGCACCATGGCATCCTGCAGCTCTGCGCCCAGCTCGGTGATGTCGGAGAACACCGGGATATAGGCGTCACCCTTCTTGGTCTCCTTCAGGGCGGTGGCCAGCTTGAAAGAAAACATGCAGCTGTGGGCAGGGGCCTTGCCCGCATTGGAGCGCTTGGCGGTCAGGGACATCTTGCGCAGCTTCAAGGGCCGCAGCAGCTGGTTTTTCAGGGGAGACATGGCCATGGAGGAGAGAGAAAGCCACATGGGGATGAAGGTCTCCGTATCCATGATGAGCAGATCCTTTACTTCCTTGCATTCAGGGGCGCTCTTGCCGTCTGCTCCCCACTTGCTGTACTGGCACTCCTCGCAGCTGGCCGCCATGGGCTCCTGTCCTTCCGCACCGGTCACCGGCAGGATGCCGTCATGGCTGCGGCACAGGGGCTCGTTTTCAGGGTCGTAGCTCTCTGGCCACAGGATGCGGCTGCTGTCTTCTTTCAGGAGCACGGCGCTGATCTCCTGGAACTCCTCGGCCATCTCCTTGCAGCGCAGGGAGCCGATGGTGGCCTCCTTGCCCTTCTGGTCGATGTTAAGGCGCGGAAAGCGGTCAATGCCGTCATCCTCTTCGGCGCTGGCCTCTGCCAGGAATGACTCCGTGTCCGTGGCGGTGGCCGGGACGTCGTAGGTATCTGCCGCGGTGGTGGCCGGCATGTTGTCGGTGGTCTCTTCGGTTACATCTTTTTCTTTCTTGGACATGGTATTTCTCCGTATTTGGGTTGTCTTTTAAGCTTTGTGGGCTTTGTTTAGATTCTGGTTACTCGAAATGAATGTGGGGAATTTTCCCGGCCACAATATGACCAAGAACGGCCTTTGCAGTTTCTTCGTCCACGTAATCCTCAAGGCCTTTCAGGGCCTCTTTCTTGCGCTTATCCACCTCCTTCTTGGCCTGCTTCTTGGCCTCTTCGGCTGCCTTCTTTTCTTCGGCCAGCCTCTTTGCTTCCGCTTCCTTGCGGGCCTCTTCCTCTTTGGCGATGGCCTCCTTGCGGGCTGCCTCTTCGGCGGCGCGTTTCTTGGCCTGCTCTTCCAGCTCGGCTGCCGCCTTTTTGTCCTGCTCCTCCTTTTCGGCAGCGGCCTTGGCCTCGGCAAACTGCTTTTTCTCCGCCTCAAACTGGGCCTTCTCCTCGTCCAGCGCCGCCTGCTTGGCCGCGTTTTCCTTGGCCACCCTGGCGGCTTCCTCTTCACGGGCCTTGCGTTCTGCTTCTTCCTTGGCCTGGCGCTCCTGGGCTTCCTTGGCCTGGCG
>JAVLBA010000143.1:0-2941 GCA_031581485.1 Desulfurivibrionaceae bacterium
GTAACCGCCCCTGCTGGGCAGGAGCTGTTACCACGGGGCCACGGTAAAATGGTCTTGGTGGTGGAGGATGAGGAGGCCATTCTGGAGATGACCGGGAAGATATTGATCAATCTCGGCTACCAGGTGCTGGCCGCCAGTCTGCCCTCCCGGGCCATCCGGCTGGGCAGAGAGCACGCCGGCGCCATTGATCTGCTTATCACGGATGTGGTGATGCCGGAAATGAACGGCCGAGAATTGGCTGACCAGATTCATGCCTTCTGTCCGGATCTCAATACCCTCTTCATGTCGGGCTATACGGCCGACATTATCGCCCAGCGGGGGGTGCTTGGTGATGGGGTGCATTTCATGCAGAAGCCGTTCTCCAGAAAAGATCTGGCCCACAAGGTCCACAAGATCTTGACCGGGTCGTAAAGGCAGCCGCTTAAGCGGCGGCTCCTTGCTGGATTTCTTTTAAAATGGTGGTGCTCAATGCAGGCCATATTTTTTGATTTTGGCCAGCAGGGTCTTGTGGGTGATGCCCAGGATTGCCGCACTCTTGGTGCGGTTGCCGCCAGTGTGGGCCAGGGCCTGGCTGATGGTCTTTTTTTCCGCCTGTTCCAGACTGATGGGTATGCTTGCGACCCCCTCTCTCTCTGAGCCGCATCCTGGCGGGGCGCTGCCGTCGCAGCGGTTGTTGGTTAGCGCCTTGCTCAGTATATGGGCGGTTAATTCCCGCTGGTCACTCTGCAGGGTGGCCCGGCGCAGCACGTTTTTCAACTCCCGGATATTGCCCGGCCAAGGGCAACCGGCGAGCAGGGCCAGGGCTGTGTCGTCCAGCTCTATAAAGTTGTGATTTAATTCTGAGGCCGCCTCGCTGAGCAGGCGGGCGGCCAGCAGGGGAATGTCCTCGGGTCGTTGGCGCAGGGGGGGCAGGGTAATGGTGTACTCGTTGAGCCGGTAGTAGAGATCTTGACGGAAGGTGCCCTGGGATACGGCCTGGCCCAGGTCGGCATTGGTGGCACCGATGATCCGCAGATCAATGGACCGGGGTTTGTCGCCACCCACCGGGTAAAAACTTTTCTCATCCACCACCTGCAGGATTTTGCTCTGGGCCTGGGGGCTGAGATTCTGCAGCTCGTCCAGCAGCAGGGTACCGCCCTGGGCCAGCTCGAAATATCCCTTTTTACGGTGATTGGCGCCGGTAAAGGATCCCTTCTCGTAACCGAACAGTTCGCTCTCCAGGAGGGATTCGGCAATGGAGCCCATATCCAGGGCAATGAACGGTCCGGTGGCCCGGTGGCTGAGGTTATGGATCAGGGAGGCGATAAAGGTCTTGCCCGTGCCGGTCTCTCCTTCAATGATCAGGGAAAAATCAGAGGTGGCCACCCGCCGGATATCCTCGATGACCTTCCTGATCGCCGTACTGCGGCCCAGTTGCATCTCCAGCGAGGAATCAAGGCTGCGGTCAAGGCTTTCTACCTTCTGCTGCAGCTCCCTTTTTTCCAGGGCCCGGTTAATGGTCAGCAGCAGGTGGTCGGGATCGGGGGGTTTGAGCAGGTAGTCGTAGGCCCCCAGTTTGATCGCCTCCACGGCCATGGACACCTCGCCATAGCCGGTGATCATGATCACCACCAGAGCAGGGTGGCGGCGGCGCAGCTCCTTCAGGACCATCAGCCCATCCATCCCGGGCATGGCGAAATCAAGCAGGGCGATATCGCAATCCTCCCTGCTCAGTTTGTCCAGGGCCTCGACGCCGCCGGCGGCGGACGTCACCGTCAGCCCCTCTTCCTGCAGTAAAAGGGTGAAGGCCCGGCGGATGGATGGTTCATCGTCAATGATCAGGACCTTAGCAGGCATTGGGGACTCCTTCTTCTGGGGGACGGGGCAGAAAAACGGCACAGGGCACGATTCGGCCCGACCAGCTGTTGCCCTTGCGGAACCCCGGCTGCTGCCCGGGCCACGCCGTGGGCAATGGCCAGCCCCAGAGGGGCCCTGGTGGGAGACGGCCATGATCCCGGACCAGGGCGCAGAGACCCTTGATAAGGATCACCCCTCCCCTTCGGTGATTTCTTTTATTTTGTGCATCAGTTCCGTGGGGTCCAGGGGTTTGGCCAGCAGGGGAAATTTTTTCTCCCGGATGTGCTGGACGCTGATAATATCGCCCGGGTAGCCGCTGATAAAGAGGATCTTCAGGTCCGGCTTGAGACGTATCATCTCCTCATAGGCCTCCTTGCCGTTCATCTCCGGCATGATCACATCCATGATAATCAGATCGATCTCCTGGTGGCATTTCTGAAAGAGGCGTGTCGCCTCCCTGCCGTTGTCTGCTTCCCGAATATGGTGGCCCTGATTGCCCAGGAGACGTTTTAAGACCCTTCTGACCTGGGGTTCATCTTCCACCAGCAGGATGGAGAGCGGGCGCGGGGTCTGCGACCTGCTTTTCTTCTCCACCCCTTGGGCCGGGGCAACTGCTGGTTCTGAGTGCAGGGGCAGGAAGATGGAAAAGAGAGTGCCCTCTCCTGGTTTGCTGGCCACGGTGACCACCCCGTGGTGTTGCTGGACAGTGCCGTAGACCTGGGCCAGCCCCAGTCCGGTCCCGTGGCCTACCTCCTTGGTGGTGAAAAAGGGATCAAAGACCCGCTCCACTTGTTCCCGCGCGATACCGGTACCGGTATCGGCCACCGTCAACAGGGCGCAAGGCAGGGAGATATCCGGCCGGCTGGTTGCCGGGCTGTCTTCCGGCAGGCTCTCCAGGCGATGGGTGGCAATGGTCAGGGTGCCGCCATCCGGCATGGCGTCCTGGGCGTTACTGGCCAGGTTCATTAAAATCTGTTCGATCTGGGCGCGGTCGGCAAGCACCGGCAGAGGGCCGGCCAGCAGCTCTGTTCTTATTTCCACATTTTCCCGGATGAGCCGGCGCAGCATCTTGCCGTTTTTATTGATGATGTCGCCCAGGTCCTCC
>JAVLBA010000144.1:0-2901 GCA_031581485.1 Desulfurivibrionaceae bacterium
GGTCAGACCACCTCCTGCATGGTGACGAATTTGAGGGCATGGGTGGTACATTTGGTGACGCAGGCCGGACGCAGCCCTTTATCCAGGCGATCCAGGCAATAATCACATTTGACCGCCTTATTGGTGTCGGCATTAAATTGGGGAATGCCCCAGGGACACGCCCCGGCGCAGGCCATGCAGCCAATGCAGCTCTCGGCGTCAATAAAGACGATGCCGTCCTCCCTTTTTTGCATGGCATCGGTGGGGCAGATGGGCACACAATAGGGGTCTTCGCAGTGGTAGCAGGAGCGGAAGGAAAACTCGGTCTTGGGGACACCGCGTACCGACTTAAGGGGGCCATGGCTGATTTCGCAGAGAATCGGCCCCACCGGCAGATTTTTATACTCCTTGCAGTGGATTTCGCAGCCGTGACAGCCGATGCACCGTTTGCTGTTGAGATAAAGGGTGTATTTGTTCATAGCTCGACTTTCCTTTGAGGGTTTTTAGAGCTGCGCCGGACCGTGACAAAAGTCTCACAGAGATTGAGTCCGCCGCCCACCGGGTCCATATTCTGCAACTGACCCCGCATCAGTTTCTGGTCACTCATGCCGGCATGATACGCCCTGCTCTGCAAAGGAATCTGCCGGCCGAAGCCGTGTACCGTATAAACGGCCTCAGGATGGATGAATTCAGTCACTTTTGCCTTGACCACACTGGTGACATTCTGGCAGTTCACATCCACCATGTCGCCATCATTGACCCCCATCTTGCTGGCCGCCCTGCTGTTGATCCACAGGGTGTTTTCGGCCATCATCTCGTTGAGAAGGGGGTTGTTGATGGTGTGGCCATGGGCATGGATCGGCGACCGGCCGAATACCAGGCGAAACTGCCCCTTGGGGGGCTTGTCAGGACTCTGGTAAGGCTTCCAGGAAGGAAAGCCCCATTCGGTAAGATTCTGGCTGATGAACTCGATCTTGCCAGACGGTGTTTTGAATTTGCCCTCCAGGTTGTCGCGGTCATACATGATCGGCTGCGCGCTGAGTTCCACAAACCCCTTTTCGTCAAAATCCTCGAGCTTGGTGCCGGTGGGCTCAAGCTGCCAGGCCCACACCTCCTGCATGTTCTTGAAGGGGAAATACTCCTCAAGACCAAGCCGGTCAGCCAGCCCTTTGATGATGGGATAGAGGCCCATGGTGTCGTTTTGCGGTTCCAGGGCCTTGTTGCGTTTGATAAGGCGCGGTTTCAGCCCCTTTTGGGCGGCGATCATGCTGTCGCGTTCCAGGTAGGTGCACTCCGGCAGAATGACATCGCTGTACCAGCCGAATTCACTGTAATGGGTGTCCACCGAGACAATGAGGTCACAGTTGTCCAGGGCCTCCTTCTGGGCAATGGGGTCGGGAAAGCAGCTGAAGGGGTCGTGGCGGACACAGAAAATCCCCTTGATGGGGTAGGGCTTGCCGCTGGCCATGGCCTTGTAGAAAAGGTGGAAAAGGCCGGGGCCCTTGTCAAATTGTTTGTAGAGATCCCCCACGCCGTCCGCCCTCTTGGTGGTGATCTTGGGGGAGAGGTCGGAGAGGGCGCGGGGGGCCTTGACCCCGCAATCCCCCGGCCCCTTGGGGAAGAGGAGGCCGCCCTCCACCTCAATGCTGCCCATCAGGACATTGAGGGCATTGAGGGCCCGGCTGGCATAGAAGGAATCACGGTAACGGGAGAGCATCCAGCCCGGGTGGAAGACCACCTTGGGCCGGTCGGCAATGAGCTCTTCCACCAGCTTCTTGATATTATGCACCTTGACCCCGCATTCCTTGGCCGCCCACTCTGCCGGGTAATCCTCGACAAAGGCGGAAAGCTCTTCAAAGCCGCTGGTGTATTTGGCGACAAAGTCGGCGTCATAGCCTTTTGCCTTGATAATCTCGTGGATCAGGGCCAGGGCCAGGGCATAGTCGGTGCCCGGCCTGACCAGGAAGAAATTGTTGGCCTTGATGCCGGTGAGGGTCTGGCGCACATCCACATAGGTGAGCTTGCCGCCCTTGTCCAGCATGTCCATCACCTGGTTGACTTCAGCAGGCCGCAGCGAGGCCAGGATGTTGCGGCCGAACAGGACCAGATGACGGGCATTTTTGATATCATAGATAAAGCCCGTGCGGCCCAGGCCAAAGAGCGACTTGCTGGCATGGTGGACATTGCGGCCGCAGGCGCTGTCATGGTTGGAGTAGTTGGGCGAACCCAGGGCATGGGTGAAGGCCTTGACCATATCCTGCCAGGGGCCGCCCCTGGAGCTGGCCATGATGGCCTCGGGGCCGTGGTGCTCTATGATCCCCTTCATCTTGTCGGCCACGTAATCCAGGGCAAACTCCCAGCTCACCTCTTCCCAGCGGCCGGCGCCACGACCGCCGCGCCGGATCAGGGGCTGCTGGGGCCGTTCCCTGTCGGCCACCAGGGCGGGGCCGGCCGAACCCTTGGCGCATAAGGCGCCCTGTAAGAGGTGGGGGTTGCCCTCCAGCCACGTGACCTTGTTGTCCTCAACTTCGATGCGGATGGGGCAGCGGACCGTACACATGCCGCACATGCTCCAGACTGTTTTTTTCATGCAAGACGCTCCTCATAAAAAGATCTGCCCTGATGGGCAGGCCATCAGCCGCCTAATAAGGCGGCGATTTTTGTCGTCAGTTCGTCCTTGTCAAGGGGTTTGATGCAATACTCGGCAGCGCCGATTTCCAGACTCTGGCGGGCCGTCTCCAGGGTCGGATAGCCGGTGAGCATCATGACCTTGATCAGGGGCTTTATTTTCTTAAGTTCTTCCAATAAATTGTTTATCATTTCTTTTCTTTTTTTGTCTTTTGTGTTTCCGGCAAGAGTTACCCATGAAGTTTTAAATTGTTTAACCAAAGAAGGGAATCCGTTAATTAACAATGACTCTAT
>JAVLBA010000145.1:0-2861 GCA_031581485.1 Desulfurivibrionaceae bacterium
GGGAAGATGAGCAGCATGGGCGGGGATAATTCCAGTCTGAAAGGGATTGAAGAAGGCGGCCTTGGCCAGGACCGAACCAATCTAGCACCCTTTAGCTCTCATTGCCACCATCATTGGACCTGTCAGGGAGCAGGAAACAGAAAGAGCCCTCTTGGTCAGGAACAAGAGCAGGTTTTTAATTGTTTTTGACAGGGATGGTGTTGTCGTGATGTAATACAGTATCTGTTAGGCGAAGGGATAGTTGGGAGAGGCAGTGGCGGCTTGCCTGGCATGTTTTGCAGATGTTTAAAAAAGGTTTGGTTTCAGGAGAGTACATGAACTTTCCTGATGCGTGCTGCTGATAATTTTTAAACAAGGAGAAGTTATGAAGCGGACTATTTTTTTTCTGGCCCTGTTGGTTTTGGGGATGAGTGGCTGCAGTACTGTGGATAAATCCTATGTTGATGAGAGATTCAGCCAGCTTGCGCAACAGGATATGGCCATGGAAAACCGGCTTGATGTGACAGAGGATCAGGTGGCCAGCATGCTTACCCGCTTGGAAGGATTGGAGACGAAAACAGCCGCGCTGCAATCCGATATGGAGTTGGTGCAGGAGCAGGCGGCCACTGCCCAGCGCAAGGCCGAGGCTGCTGACAAAAAAGCAGAGTCTGCCGTGCGCCGCACTGAAGCGGACCTGGAGAAGAAGCTCCAGAAATAAAGACATTCTCTGAGGATGCTGAGGCCCCGCCAGTGCCCCTCTTGCTTTATCAGCCCGTTGGATTCGCCCTTGATCAACGGCTGTGGAGGGGGACAGGCACCCCCTTTTTTTCCATGAGGGCCTGGCGCAGCCTGGCAAGTTCGGTCTGCTGGAAAAGATTTTTTTGCTTCAACAGCGCCACAGCTTCCTCTAGCTGGTTGCTCTTCTTGAGATAATCAGGATGCACCTCTATATACGCTATTTCGCCGCGTATGCCGACCTTTACGGTTTCGTAGGTGATCATCACCCCGCAGCCCACCTGGGTCAAGGCATACAGCTTCTCGATATCTTCCGGGTACATGCGGATGCAGCCATTGCTCACTCGGCGCCCTATGCCTGGTGGTTTATTGGTGCCGTGGATAAGGTAGTCAAAGCGCGATAAGCGCAAAGCATATCTCCCCAGGGGATTGTCTGGGCCGGGAGGTACGACCACCGGCAGTTCGGGGCGTTCTGCCTGTATCGAAGCCGGCACCAGCCAGGGAGGATTCTTGGCCTTGGCGATTATCCTGTACCAGCCCGGTCTGGTGGGAGAGTCTGGACCACCCGTTCCCACAGGAAAGGTGTGGATAAAGCTTTTTCCTTGTCGTTGTTCACTATAATAAAGTCGCATTTCGCCCAGATTGATAACAATACCTGAAAAAATCGGCGCTGTTTTGGCGCCCTTTTTTGGTATTTTGTCAACCATGGTAACCAGTCGCTCCTCACTGATCCCCGCTTCCAGCACCAAGGCTTCGGGGGCAATGGTGTCGATGGCTTTTTGGGCCAGAACCGCTGCTGCCTTCTTTTTGAAAAGACCTATTCGAACCGCGTAATAATTATTTATTTTCTCAATCCGCAGGGTATCGACAAGTTCTGCCGGCAGATGGTCGCGGAGGGCACGGAATTGGCCTTGTGCTCCTGTGAGGGAGGTAAAGCTGCCTGTTTGGATAATGAAACTTCTACCGTTGGTCCCCTTGCTGGCATAAACGCTCTGGGGAACGATCCAGGCGGTGGGCAAGGTTATTTCCGTGCCGGCCCCGGGATACCAGGGGTCAACGTCCGGATTGGCATTGGTTATTTCATGGTAGCCAAGGTCATAGTGACGGGCGAGATCGATCAATGTCTGCTGCTCATCCTGGATCGTGTATTTTGCAATAGTTCCGATGAGTTCAGGGTGTTCTTTTCCCAGGGACAGATCCCATTCCTCGGCCCGTCCCTGGCCTGTTCCGCCCAAGAGCACCCAGAAAGATATGAAAAACAGGAGGGCCACCAGACCTTGGCGAATGTGCATGTCTTTATTCCGCATTAATGAGGGGTAAGGCGCTTCCACGGCCAGGGCGGTAATGTCGATTTGCATGAATCATACATGAATATGGGCTGGCCATCAAAAATAGCAAGATCGGCCTCTGCTTATTTCTTTCATGATCATGGCGCAGACCTCCTCTGGAGTCCGACCTCTGCACTTGATGGTGATGTCTGCGTGTCTGGCATAGAGCCCCCACCGCTCGTTAAACAGTTGGGAAAAACTTTGCTGCGGTGGTTTTGCAAGACCTCGCGTGGTTACGTCGGCTATCCTTGATTCCAGCTGTGCCAAATCGACGTCAAGAAAAATGACCAGGCCATCTCTCTTGAGGTGAGCCATTGCCGAATCACTGTAGACGGCGCTGCCACCCGTGGCAATGACATGATTGTGGACACACAGGTCGAGAAGGACGCTTTCTTCAATCTTTCGAAGGGCAGCATAGCCGTTGTTGTCAACAATGTCCTGCAGGCTCCGCTTTTGTGAGGTCTGAATGAGGATGTCCGTATCCACAAAAGAGCAGGATCTCTTTTTCGCAAGAAGCACGCCCACAGTACTCTTGCCTGAGCCCGGCATGCCGATCAATACAATATTTGAAGGTGTTGGTGCCATTTCTCCTCCGGAGATCCTCCTGTTCTTGGTCGAGCTCTTGCCAGTTGGAATTTGCCGGCTGATTCCCTCCCCGCAAATAACCATGGTGAATGGAGATATTTCTTGTATCACTATTGAGAAAAGGCTTGGCCGTCATGGGTAACCACCCGTTTTTTTATCTTAACAAGAGGCCCAGAGGGGCGCAGTATAAAAAATCCGTTCCTTTTCTGGGGTGGCTCACGGCCGCTGGCCGGG
>JAVLBA010000146.1:0-2824 GCA_031581485.1 Desulfurivibrionaceae bacterium
TTTTCGCCTCATTTTTCACCCTCAAGGGGTACTTACGCCTTGCCTCAGCTGCGCTCGCTACCTTTTTCAACGGGCTGTTAGGCCAACTTCTCCATAATCTCATCGGGAATATCGTAATTGGCGTTGACCTGCTGGACATCTTCATTATCCTCCAGGGTATCCAGGAGACGCATGAGAGAGGCCGCCTTTTTTTCCTCGGCAACCTCCACCGTGTTCTGGGGGATCATGGAGATGGTGGCCTCCACCATCTCAATCTCGGCCTTTTCCAACTCGTCGCGGACCGTGTCAAAATCCTCCGGACTGGTCAAGACCTGAAAGATGGTCTCTTCCTCAACAACATCTTCGGCACCCGCCTCCAGCACCACCTCCATCAATTTTTCCTCATCAATGGTCTCCTTATCGATGATGATGGAGCCTTTGCGGTCAAACATAAAGGCCACGCAGCCGGACTCACCGAGATTGCCGCCGCTCTTGGTGAAGGCATGTCTCACCTCGCCCACGGTGCGGTTGCGGTTATCGGTCATGCAATCAACAAGCACGGCCACCCCGCCAGGACCGTAGCCCTCATAGCGTATCTCATCATAGGTCTCGCCGGCCAGTTCACCGGTACCCTTTTTAATCGCCCTTTCAATATTATCCTTGGGCATATTCTCGTTTTTGGCGGCGGCAACAGCGGTACGCAGGCGGGGGTTGGCGTCGATATCGCCGCCACCACCCCGGGCGGCAACCGTAATCTCCTTGATCAGCCGGGTGAAAATCTTGCCGCGTTTGGCGTCCTGGGCCCCTTTTCGATGTTTAATATTCGCCCATTTAGAATGTCCGGACATCGCTCAACCTCCTATGTAAAAAAGCGGTTGCCCGCTTCCATTCTATTTAAAATGCCTGGCAAGGACAAAAACCTCACGGCTTTCCACCCGTGACGATTTTGGCTTCACCACTTTTACCGTCTTAAACAACTGCCGGACCTCCTCTACGAAGTGGGGAAAATCCTCACCCTGGAAGGCCTTGCAATAGAAATTGCCGCCCACCGTCAAAACCGCGGCCGCAATGGCCAGGGCCCGCCTGGAAAGCTCCAGGCTCTTGAGATGATCAGAAAATTTATGACCGGTGGTGGACGGTGCCATATCACTCAAAACCACGTCAAACTGAAGGGCTGCGAGCTGGGTGAAGATCTCTTCCGAAAAAATATCCGCCTTCAGGAGTTCCATGGGAGCCGCCCCGGCAAAGGCATATTTCTTGGTGGTCTGCAGATCAACACCGACAACCCTGCCCGTTGGCCCCACCTGCTTGGCGGCATAGATGGACCAGCTGCCCGGGCTGCATCCCAGATCAAGGACCACATCACCCTTTTTCAGAAATTTAAAGCGGTGCTGCGCCTCTTCAAGTTTGAAAACAGAACGGGCCGGATATTTTTCCTGCTTTGCCTTTTCAAAATAATAATCCTGAACCTTTTTCATGACCTTGCCATATAATGCCCAAATGGTTAAAACGTATCAAAATAGCGCATAGACTATGAGTTTACAAGCTTTATCAGGCCACCAGAGGAGGGCAGCCTGCCGGCACCACCCCGGCTGACGCCCTTTATATCCAGCACAGATCACGGATAAGACAGACCCCTGCCCACCGCTCAAAACCGATGAATGAATCTCTTTTCCTCCGCATCCTGCTCGAATCATGGGAGATGCTCATGGAGGCCTCACCCTATATTCTCTTTGGTATTGCCTTTGGCGGTCTTATCAAGGTCTTCATGCCCACCGATTTTATCGCCAGACATTTAGGCCAGGGGAAATTTCTGCCTGTGGTCAAGGCCGCTGTTTTCGGCATCCCCCTGCCTCTCTGCTCCTGCGGGGTGTTGCCGGCAGCCTCCGGCCTTAAAAAACAGGGGGCCAACAACGGCGCCACTGTTGCTTTTTTGATATCCACCCCGGAATCAGGGGTGGACTCCATATCCATCACCTATGCCCTGCTGGATCCCCTCCTCACCATCGCCCGCCCCCTGGCCGCCCTGTTCACGGCGCTCTTTGCCGGCTTTGCCGAAAATATGGTGCATCCGCCGACCGCCACCCCCTCCAAGCCGGCCCTCATCCTGCCCATGGCAGGCCGTTCCACCTTGGGCGCCACCCCCTTCAGGGGCGAAAAGGCCTCTTTCTTCCAGAAGATGAACCAGGGCATCCGATATGCCTTTGGGGAATTGTGGGGTGATATTGCCGCCTATTTTTTTCTTGGTATCCTTCTGGGGGGGGTGATCACCGCTCTTATCCCGGAGACCTTCCTCACCTCCTATCTGGGCGGCGGGCTCGCCTCCATGCTCATCATGCTTGTTGTCGGCATCCCCATCTACATCTGCGCCAGCGCCTCCACCCCCATTGCCGCTGCCCTCATTTTAAAGGGGATCAGCCCCGGGGCCGCCCTGGTCTTTCTGCTCACCGGCCCAGCCACCAATATCACCTCCCTCTCCGTCCTTATCGGCATCTTGGGTAAAAGGGCGGCCCTGCTCTATCTCGTCTCCATCGCCTTCTTTGCCGTGCTGTTTGGTCTGGCAGTGGACCAGCTCTACGCCCTGCTTGATCTTGATGTGCGAGCCATAACCGGTCAGGCGGCGGAGATCATTCCCCAGGAGATCCAGTTCCTCAGTGCCCTGCTGATCTGCATACTTTCCATCAAACCAGTATGGCGCTCCCTTCAGAGAAAATTCTCCGGGAGATAAAGAGAGCGATCTGCAGAAGCAGAGACGCTGCCGGTACTTCTCAAGGCTGAGAGACGCCTCTGCGGCGCAGCATGCCTTGCGGATCAATCCTTCCAGACCTGGATCCCTATTTTATAG
>JAVLBA010000147.1:0-2664 GCA_031581485.1 Desulfurivibrionaceae bacterium
CTGAGCCGAATTTTGACGCCGCATCAGCAGATAGCGAACGAAGAGAGACCTTCGAGCGCAGTAGTTTTTCAACGGGCTGTTAGGTCCTTACCCAGGCAGGAAATAGATGCAGAATTTCGTCCTCCACAACCCCACCAAAATAATCTTCGGGGCCGGCAGAATCCCTGAAATAGGCCCGGAAAGCCGGGCCTTTGGCCGCCGGGCTCTTTTGGTGTACGGCAAAGAGAGTATCAAGGAAAACGGCATCTTTGAGATGGTCACCAGTAGTCTGGAGCAGCAGGGTATGGAGATTGTCCAGCACGGCGGGGTCCAGTCCAATCCCCTGCTCAGCCATGTCCGGGCAGGCATTGCCAAGGCAAAAGAAGCCCAAAGCGAGGTGATCATCGCGGTGGGCGGCGGCTCGGTCATTGACAGCGCCAAGGCGATCAGCGCCGGAGCCCTGGTCACCCATGATGTCTGGAAATTCTTTACCGGCAAAAAATCGATCAAAAAATGCCTGCCCCTCACCACGGTCCTTACCCTGGCGGCGGCCGGCTCAGAGATGAATGGCGGCATGGTGCTCAGCCATGACGAGAAAAAACTCAAATTCGGCACCGGCAACAAGAGGCTCCACCCTGCTGTTTCCATCCTCGACCCCACTGCCACCTATTCCGTCTCCCCTGCCTACACGGCATACGGTGCCGTGGATGCCATCGCCCATATCCTGGAGTTCTATTTCACCACCTCTGATGCCGCTACACCGGTGCAAGACCGTTTCATGGAAGGCCTGATCATCAATATCATGCAGAGCTGCGACAAGGTCCTTGGTCAGCCGGAAGAGTACCAGGGCCGGGCCGACCTGATGTGGTGTGCAACCCTGGCCCTGAATGGCTGGACCGCCGCCGGCCTGGGCCTGGTGGGATTTCCCATGCACATGATTGCCCATACCTTGAGCGCCCTACACAATGTTCCCCATGGGGCCGCACTCAGCGTGGTGATGCCGGCCTGGCTCAACCTGCAGGCCCAAACCAGCCCCTGCAAATACAGTCAGTTTGCCAGAAGAGTTTTCCAGGTGGAGGGGAATGAGCCGCACAGAACAGCCCAGGAGGGCATCAGTCGTCTGCGGAAGTGGTTTGCGAAAACAGGCTGCCCCACCAGCCTGGCAGAGCTGCAGATAGACCCTGCGGAGATCCCTTTTCTGGCCGAACAAAGCCTGCCCCTGGCTGCCCTCTGGCGTCTCAAGGAATATAATAAAGAAAAAATAGAAACCATTTTAAGGGGTTGCGCTTAGGCACCTTTGGGGGGCCTTTTTCTGCTTAAAAAAGCTTGGCCCGCCAATCAATATCTGCTAGACTGCCGGCGTTTTTACGATGGAAAAGAGCTGAAAAAGTGTCAAAATAAAAGGTTCTTTCCTTAGGGTAACTATACGTTTTTCACCCCAGCATTTCCCGACCTGGCCAGAGTATCAGTACTTTCAAAAGGGCGGTTCACTCTATTTGAGGTAATTCATGCCCGGATCAAACAACTTCGATCTTAATGACTACACCAACAAGGCAACAAGTAAGATTTATGATATCGCCGTCAAAACCATCCGTAAAGAAATAGCCAGCGGCAAGACCTTTAATGAGGCGACCCTGGCTCTTACCGCCATCAATCAGGCCCTTCGCTCCATTATTATTGATGATTTCCTGAAAAACCTCATCGTTGATCAACATTTCAACAAAGGCCGCGGACTCGATGATCTCGCCCTTATTCTCGACCTGCCCTATGAGAAGATGGAAATGTGCCGCGACAAGATCGTTGAAGAACTTTATTTATATAACGAAGTCGACGAAGAGGACGAGGATGAGGATCAGGAATTGCACCCCGAGGTCAGTGAAATGACTCATTAAGTTCCTGCGTCACCGCCTGCCCTGGCAGACCAAGAGCGCCAACCGTTTCCCTGCCCCCTCTGTCTCTCATGAAAAAAACAGCCGACCCCTGCCAGCCCGATGATTTGCTAACTGTGTTTCAGCAGAACGGCACAGGAGAAAAGAAAATTCAGGGTATCGCCCTCTACGGAGAGGGGCTCAAGGTTGTTGAGGTTATAGATTTCCCCACCACCCTGCCTGATTTCATCGACGAACCTGAGGACTATTTCCCCGCCCATATCAAGGGAGGCCTGGTGCTCAGCTTTCTCAAGCATCCGGACCTGGCCGATTATGCGGCCCACTTTTGTCGCCGGCACGGGCTCGCCATGATAGCAAGCGGCCCCCGCAAGATAGCAGGGGCGCATTGCCCGGTCACCTGTTGCGGCCTGGCCCCCAAAGAGGGTCTGGGCGGCTATGGCCGGCAATTCGGCCTGCCGGAATATAAGATAACCATGACGGAAGGCAGGATAACTGCCATCCAGGTGCTGCGGGGCGCTTCCTGCGGCGCCACCTGGCTGGCCGCCGCCAGACTGCAGGGATGCAGCCCGGCAGAAGCCTTGGAAAAAGTGGCCAGAGAGGTCCAGTTTCACTGCCAGGCCGACCCGGCCGCTTTTGATCCCATCAGCGGTCACAGCCCTCTCCATTTTGCCGGCCATGTCCACACCAAGGCCCTGGAAACGGCCCTGCAGGAAACAAAGTAGTACTCCGTAAAACTTAAATGTACGTGTAGAATTTCGTTATTGCATTCGAACCACAAAGACACGAAGGCACAAAG
>JAVLBA010000148.1:0-2628 GCA_031581485.1 Desulfurivibrionaceae bacterium
GTTGGCCGCCTTAAATAAACTGGCTGCCGTGACCCATCAGGTCAAGGAAGCCATGATTGAGAAAGCGTCCCAGCGCTAAGAGCCTGCTTAAAAAGGACGAGCCTGCAGCCAAAATAATGTGCTGCAGACTCGTTCATATCCTCAAAAGGAGGTAGCTCCCCATGTTGAAACTAGAGAAGGTATCCCGCGTCTATCCAGATGGCACCCGAGCCATTGACAATCTCTCCCTGGACATTAAAAAAGGTGAATTTTGTGTTCTCCTTGGCCCTTCAGGGGCCGGCAAATCGACACTCATGGGCATGATAAACGGCATGGTTCTTCCCTGCCAAGGCGAGGTTGTCCTGTGGGATGAAAAGGTTGAGCGTAGTAACCTCAAGAGACTGCAACAGCGGGTGAGCATGATTCACCAACAATTGCATCTGGTGCCAAGGCTCTCCGTCCTTAACAATGTCTTAACCGGAGCGCTGCCTGAGACCTCCCTGTGGCGCAGCCTCTTCATGCTTTTCCCCGAAAGAAATCAGCGCCGGGCCTGTCGCCTCCTTGAAGAGGTGGAGTTGGAAGAAAAGCATCTCCACCGGCGGGCCATGGCCCTCTCCGGGGGCCAGCAGCAACGGGTAGCCATTGCCCGCGCCTTTATGTCGCAGCCGAGTATCGTCCTGGCGGATGAGCCGGTGGCCAGCCTGGACCCGACCATCAGCAGGAATGTTCTCAATCTTCTTAAGCAAACAGCCCAGCAGCGTCAGACCACGGTGTTATGCAGTCTCCATCAGGTGGATTTTGCCCTTGAGTTTGCTGACCGGATCATAGGCCTGCGTCAGGGACGCCTGGTTTATGACGGCAGGCCGGAAAATGTAACGGCGCAAACCCTTGAAGAGCTGTATGGGCCAGGAAATGTTCCTTTTACTGAGGAAGGCGATGGGGTGGAAGCAACACTCCCATCAATTATTGACGAGCAACAACTTGCTGCAGCCATGCAGGCTGCCTGAGGTGGATGATGAGTACTGTGCAAGAGCCATTCTTAAATCAACCCAGCGAACGATACAATGCTGATAGCTGGGCGTTGCATCGGGCCATCACCCCCAAACTGATCGGTATTCTGTTGATCATCGTTCTTTTCATAGCCTGGTCTGCCCGTAATACCGAGATGGATCGGGCCGCCCTGGAAAATGTGGAGGCCGTCGGCGCTATCCTTGGTCTTGGAGAATCCAAGGTGATGTCCGGAGCCAGCGGCTTTATCAAAAAGGCCTTTCCCTTTGTTCTGGCAAGCCGCACCGACACCAAGCGTTTGGACGATTTTGATCCTGCACATCTGCCGCTCTTTACCCATCTTGAGACAGTGGCCGAACAAGAGTATGACCTGATGACCGATAGCTACACCGAAATTATTACCCAGTACCTGATTCATCCTTTCGGCTATCTAATCAAGGTGCTGGCCAAAATGTGGGAAACCGTTGAGATGGCCCTCTGGGGCACCATATTTTCCATCATGATCTCTATACCCCTCGGCATCTTGAGCGCCCGCAATTATACACCCAACAGGGCGGTCTACACCGGCGCCCGTGGACTCCTTGGCTTTCATCGATCCATGCCGGAGCTGATTATCGCCCTGTTCTTTGTTTTGATGTACGGCTTCGGCCCCATTGCCGGGATCTTTGCCCTGGGTATGCACACCAGTGGCGTGCTGGGCAAGTTTTTTGCCGATGAGATTGAAAATGCCCCTCCCGGCCCCCAAGAAGCCCTCCGTTCCGGCGGAGCCGGACGCCTCAAGGTCCTGCGCTTTGCCGTCTTTCCACAGGTCTTGCCGCAGTATGTGGCCTATGTCCAGTATATTTTTGAGCGTAATATCCGCACCGCCTCGGTGCTTGGTATCGTCGGTGCCGGCGGTATCGGCATGGAGCTTAAAGGACGCTGGGATCTTTTTGATTACTCCCATGTCGCCACCATCCTCTTGGTCATCTTCATCACCGTCATGCTGCTGGAGTTTTTGTCCCAGCGCCTGCGGGCCCAAACAATGTAGGGGAAACTATGAGTTCTGCTGATCAAACTACTGAAGTTACACGCGCTCACTGGCTTCGTGCCCTGAGCGCCCTTGAGCCGGAAAAATTGACGGCCCAGGTTGCCGCCCTCACCGAGAAGTGGCACATCACGCCCCGTTCCTTGCCCCAGTCAGGGCTGGCCATGCTCAAGATCCGGGAAAGTGCGGGCGGTGAGCCTTTTTATCTGGGCGAAATTCCGCTGACCACCACCTGGCTTGAGATCCGTGATCCGGACGGCAGTCAGAGCCAAGGGGCGGCTCAGATCATGGCCGACAATCTTGACCTGGGCAGAGCCCTTGCCATCTGCGATGGCATTCTGGCCGGCAAGTTGATCGGCCATGAGATTGTCAGTGCCCTTGTCCGCCAGGGTTGGCAACTCTGCCAGGCCAAAGAGCAAAAAAGACGGGCTATGCTGGCCACAACCAGGGTCGATTTTTCCCTGCTTGATGATGTAGGAGACAGCAATGGAAATTGATGCTATATGGCAGCCCGCCAACCAGCAAGGTATCTTTCGCGCTTTGATGGAAGCCATGGCCAGACCGGGCAGCCTGGAGGATATCCGGCCTTGGTTGGGTGGCGAAGCGGCGTGGCG
>JAVLBA010000149.1:0-2588 GCA_031581485.1 Desulfurivibrionaceae bacterium
GAGCTTCGTGTCTTTATGGTTCGTATGCAATAACGAAATTCTACACGTACATTTAAGTTTTACGGAGTACCAGGGCAGCACGCAGAAGAGCGTGCGCTGCTGCCAAAACACCTCCCCTGAAAACCCGCTACCGTGCGCGGCCTTGCAGCCAGAGAAAAGCCTCCGCAAATATCCTTTAGAAAAAAGAGCGCAGCCGCAGCTCCAGCCTGCTTTTGTTCTGCTTTTCGCCGTATTCGCTGAAATCACCACCCGCCAGCAGGGTGAAGCGCAGGCGCAGCTCCCAGTTGGTAAAACCGCTGTAGACGGCCTCGGGGCTGAGGGAGAAGCTGTCGTCATCGAGGTTGACAATGGCGGTGCAGCCGGGGGTGAAGTAGAGCAGCTCAAAGGGCTCTTTCCAGGTGAGGCGGGCGTAGAGATAGTTGCGGCCGAGCTGGGGCCGGCCGTAGGCCCCCTGGCTCAATCGATCCGCCCGCAGGTAGAGGCTGTTGTCAGCCGTGGCCTCAAAAAGCTGGTGGGCCTCTGTTACCAGCCCATAAAAACGGGCCTGCTCGGCCTCGCTGTAGCCGTCATCGTTATGGTAATACTCGATGATGGCGGTGACCTCCTTTTCGGTGAGATAGCGCAGGCCAAGGAGATAGCTGGTGTCGGCAAACTCCTCCATCTCCACCAGGCCGTCTGCCCGCAGCAGCCGGCGGCTCTGCCTGGGTATGTGGGCCAGCTCAGCGTGGATCTCGAAATGGGCGGCCAGATTGGTGGAAAAATCAAGGCCGTAGCGCGTGGTGCGGCTGTTGCCGCTGTAGAGGAGAAAATCGATATCCACGTCCCGGTAGAGCAGGTAGAGCTTGGCGGCCAGGTTGATGTTGTGGGGCTCGCCGAAATCCTCGTTGAGGTCGCGCCCCACCGGCAGGGCCACCGTGGTCAGGGCCACGGTCTGCAGGGGACCGGAGAAACTCTTGATCAGATCAAGGCCGGCGCCGATATAGCCCTCCAGGGCCTCTTCCGGGTTGTTGGGGTCCTTGGGCCGGTCAATGAAGGCCACCGGGCTCCAGGCATAGCCCTTGCCCCAGCGAAAGACCTTCTTGCCCAGATCGAGGCTGACCAGGGGGCTCGGCTTGAGGCTGGCGTAGGCGGCAAAGATATCGGCATCATCGGCCCACTGCTCCTGATCCTGGCGGCCATAGGCCTGGGCCAGCCAGTTGAAGGAGATCTTTTCCTTACTATAGCTGCCGTCCAGCTGCAGGGTGGCGCCCAGGCGATCCAGCTGGGCGGGCGGCTCCCCATACCAGGCCAGCCGGGCCAAGGCGCCTGACTCGTTGATCTCCAGGTGTTCGCCCTTGAGCTCCAGATAGCCGCCCCATTGCAGGCTCTTTTTGCTGAACTCCTCCAGCGCAAAGGAATACTCCTCTGCCGCCCCGCAGGAGAGGGGGCAGGCAAGGGCCAGGGCCGCGGCAAGGAGGCGGATCAGGCGTCGGCGCAGCATCTGCCCCGGATCGTAAGGATTTGCCGGCTGGGCATGGAGAGCAGAATGACCACGTCAAGGGCCGTCATCCACCAGGGCACGTTGCAGCTCTCCACCAGCTGCGCAAAAAAAGATTGTCTGGGTGTCGTTGTCATCACCTTGCTCCTGTTTTTCATCTGAAAACGCCTGGTCTGCCGCCTTGGTCCTGGCAGGTTCAGCGCAGCTCCTCCACCCGGGCCAGGTAGTTGAGGGAAAAGACCTCATCGGCCAGATCGCGCTTGGTGATCTGGGCGTAGATCATCACCGATTTATAGCCCTTATAGAGGGGGCTCTCCGTCTCCAGCACCGAGGGCCGCACCAGGCCGTCACCGAAATCCTTCTTCTCTTTGTAGGAGAGGGTCTTGATCAGCATGCCGCTGGCGGCATAGCACTCGATGGTGGTGGGCAGCAGCGCCTCTTTATCCACCCACATCTTCAGGCGGTCATAGGCAATGGCCCTGGTCTTGGCCTTGAGCTCCAGGAGATAGGTGTCCCCCTGGTCGGCGATGCCCACCGCGTCATATTCAACGCTGTAATCAAGGCGCAGGATATCGGAGTTGTTAAAGACGCCGCCCACCACGGATTGCAGGCTGGTGATGCGGATGGGCTTGCCGACATTGGGAATGTAGAGCCACATATTGTCGCCCAGCCGCAGGGTGGAACGCCCCTCTTCACTGGCAGGGGACAGAAAGAGGGCCACCATGCGGTCGTCACCCTTTTTCACCGAGTAGAGGACAAACTCCTTCCTGCTGCCGTCCGGCTCAATGTTGATGAGCTTGCGGTACATCTCATAGGAGTGGGGCTGCAGATTGGCATCCACCTGCCGGAGAATGGCCGCACCGTCCGGCTCGGCCGCCGCCAGAGGAGCCGCCCCAAGCAGCAGGACAAAGAAAAACAGGCCCACCGCCCGGCTACCTTTCACTGATAATCGTCCGCACCGTTTCATGGGCCACTCCTGTTTTTTCATGTATGGCAATGTTATGACTCTCCAGGGCCCCGCGCATGCGGCCGCCCACCCGGCCGGCCACAAAGACGCGCACCCCCCGGCCATGCAGCAGCTCCGCAGCCTCTTGGCCGGCGCCCCCCGAGG
>JAVLBA010000014.1:0-45339 GCA_031581485.1 Desulfurivibrionaceae bacterium
GTTTTACGGAGTACTAGCGCTTAAAACCAAAGACACCGCCCTTCTGCTTGCTCGTGGTCCAGGCCGGACCACGCCCCCGCTCCCTGCTCTTTTGCCGAGGCGGTCTGGCGGCCCTTTCCGGACGCTTAGAGGGGCGGGGACAGGCATTTTCATCCACCAGCTCGCCGCCCGCCGCCTCGGTGCAGAGGCGATAGAAGAAGAGATTCTCCTGAAAATAACTCTTCTTCTGCAGGGACTTGGGCCAGGTCTTGGCGGCAGCATGCTGTTCAAAGATGGGCAACAGGGCCAGTTTGGCGGCCACATTCTCCTTCACCATCCTGCTGATATCAATATGGAGGAGATTCTTGGAGAGCTCTTCCCTGATGCGCCGGGAAAGGGCAAAGGCCTCTCCTATTTTCAAGGGGCCGGCCAGTTCCGGGAAGGTCTTCCTGGCCCAGGGCAGCAGCAGGAGGCTGAGGAGAACATCATCGCCAAAGACAACCTCCTTGGGCCACAGCCGGTCGACAACGGTAAGATGGCGCTGCAGGGAATCCACCATGGCCGGATCCTCAAGCAGATCGGCATAACAGGGCATAAGGACGCCAAAGAGCCCGCTGTCAACGGCAAGCTTCAGCCACAGGGCACTGGCCCCTCCCCGTAAATCCTTAAAGAACTCATCCCGTATCCGGGAGACCGGGCAGACCGCCAGGGAGTTGTGATGGATCTTAATGGCCTCCCAGGTATGCTCTTCGATCCGGAAGTTGCTGCGGGCCGCATGGCGCACTGCCCGCAGCATGCGCACCGGATCACGGGTGATGCGGCGCTGGGCATCGCCGATAATACGAACCACTCGATCCTTGAGATCCTGCACTCCGCCCACATAATCGATAATGGTCTGATTTTCTATTTCGAAGAAAAGGCCATTGATGGTGAGATCGCGGCGAAAGGCATCATCCCGGGCATCACCGTAGGTGTTGTTGGCGGCAAGCACCACATCCTTGCCTTCCAGATCATACTCACTGCGGCAGCGGAAGGTGGAGACCTCAACAATCTTGTTGCCGGGAAAAAAGACCTGCACCAGACGGAAACGGCGGCCGATGGTCCGGCTGTTGCGGAAAATCTTCCGTAACTGGCCGGGCCGGGCATCCGTGGATATGTCATAATCCTTGGGCTTCTTGCCCATAAAGAGATCGCGAACCCCGCCGCCCACCAGATAGGCGGTGTGGCCTGCCTCCATGATCCGGCGCATGACCTGCAGGGCTTCCTGATCAAAGAGATCCAGGGTAATGGCATGTTCGTCCGGGCCGACAATAAGGGGAACAATCTCTTCATAGGGCCGGGCTATATCTTGTTTACGCACGTAATATTTCTCACATTAGAGGTGAAGGCTGCCGCCATGATCCCCCTGACCAGGGAATATCGGCAAAAACAGCTTCACCATTTGTCACAAAAAGAAAAAAAGGGGACAAAAACAGGAGGGGGCAAGGCGGCAGCCACGTTCCAAGGGGAGAGATGGCTGCTTGAGGGAGGGCAGAACTATTCTTTATAAACGGATTCAGCCTCACTGACAAACTTGTCAAAAACCTCTTTGACCGTAAGGATAGAGTCAATCTTGTAGACATTCTCCCCTGAAAAGAAAAGGCCGTTTTCATAATCACCGTCAACGGCCGCCATCAATCTTTCGGCGATACAGTAATGGTGATCACATTTTTTCAGGCATTTCCAGCGGCACTCCTTGCTCTTCATATCCTCCCCGGCAGCCAGGCGACGGACAAAGGGGGTATTTAAGGCCCGACCGGGCATGCCCACCGGTGAGGAGGTCAGAACCACGTCCTCTTTTTTGGCGTCCAGCATGGCCTGCTTGAAACGGTCATCCACCGGACACTCCTTGGTCAAGACAAAACGGGTGGCAACCTGCACGGCGTCCGCCCCATATTTGTCCATCATCTCCGCCATTTCATAGCCGTTGGTGATGCCACCGGCAGCAATAAGGGGTACCTTGGTGACCACCTTGCGGATCTCCGGGAAAAGCTCCCGCAGGGAAACATCGGTACCCAGATGACCGCCGGCCTCTTTGGCCTCCACGACAATGGCGGCTGCCCCCAGTTTCTCGGCCAACCGGGCAAAGGCCGGTGAAGAGACAATGGAGATAATGGGGGTGTTGGTTTCCTTGCCGATCCTGAATATATCCCTGGAAAATCCAGCGCCGGTGACAATCATGTCCACCCCGGCCTCAATGGCGGCATAGACCGTCTCGTGGAAATTCTTCATGGCAAACATGATATTTGCAGAAATAATCCCCTTGGTCATCGACTTGGCCTTGCGGATCTCCGCCTTGACCTCCTCCAGGGGAATCACCGAGGCGCCAATGGTGCCGATGCCGCCACACTCGGCTACCGGGGCAGCCAGGGCAGAGGTGGAAACGCGAACGGACATGCCGCCTAAGACAAGAGGAATCGGGGCGGTGAGACCGGCGATTGTAAGTGGGGGAAGTTTCATATGCAAGGAGGATAAAATATTAAAAAAAACAGCGCCGAAACAGTCATGGGGCGCCTATGTCACGAGCCGTCCTGAAGCCTGCCGCCGGGGTGGAGAAGCGGGCCTGCTTCTGCGGATGCACTCTGCTCTAAATGTTGCCGAAAATGGGGGCCTGGGGTCTCCTGTCCACAGGTTGCCAGCCACCATTATACTTGGTGAGAATATGCACCCAACCACCCCTTTTGTCAAGGAGAGCCTGTTTTTTATCCGCATTTTTACGGAGCAAATCACCCTATCTCCCTGACCAGACTGAAACCCCCTGCCGGCAATCCATCCCATATTAATGATGGGCACCAGGGACAGCCCATCATTAATATGGATCTTTTCCAGCGCCCCTCTTTTCATCGCTTTGCAGCAGGAGTATACTTTTTATTACTCCCTTTTTTTTCCATACCAGCCAAGAGGACAAAACCAGTCATGCAGCAGATTCAGCAGCCCATTCATCCCGCTCAGATCGGCTTTGATATTGACTGCGTGGTGGCGGACACCATGGAGGCCTTTATTCGTCTGGCCGAGCAGAAACATAATATTGCCATTGCCCCTGAAGAGATCACCGATTTCATCGTGGAAAAATGCCTGGCCATTGATCCCGCCATCATTGAGGCCATCTTCCTCCCCCTGCTGGAGGACCCGCTGCAGAACAACCTCCGGCCCATGCCCCATGCCGTAAGGGTGCTGGAAAAATTTGCCAGCCGCGCCCCCCTGACTTTCGTCACGGCCCGACCCGACAGAGCACCCATCCATGGCTGGCTTGAGGCCCTCCTGGGCCCCCGGATCATGAAAGATGCCCGCCTGGTTGCCATGGGTGACCATGATGGCAAAATTGACCATATCAAGGAACTGGGCATCAGCTATTTTATTGATGACCGTTTTGAGACCTGTGAATTGATAACCGCCCACGGCCTCACCGCCATCGTCTACAACCAGCCCTGGAACACCAAGCGCCACTGCCTGCCCACGGTGACCAACTGGCTGGAGATCGAGGCCCTCTGCACCCCGGAGCGCAAGCAGTGCAGCCGGCCCGCACCTTTGATCAAAACGGCGGTCAGCCCTTGACCCCCCGCAACCCCGTACCCACGGTGGATATCATCATCCACTATCAGGGCGGCATCATCCTGATCAAACGGAAAAATCCGCCCCCGGGCTGGGCCTTGCCCGGCGGTTTTGTTGATTACGGCGAGACCCTGGAACAGGCCGCCTGCCGGGAGGCCCTGGAAGAAACCGGCCTGTCCCTCCACAACCTCAGGCAATTCCACGCCTACTCCGATCCGGCCAGAGACAGCCGACTCCACACCATCACCACGGTTTTTGCGGCCGAGGGGTCCGGCACCCTGCAGGCCGGCGACGATGCCGGCCAGGCGGAGATATTTCAGCCCGACCGCCTGCCGCCTTTGGCCTTTGACCATGAACGCATTCTTGCTGACTATTTCCGCACGAATCCCCCGGTCCCGGACAAATAAAAAACAAAGAGGCCCAACACCATAATTTCTGGTTGCTTTTACCCCTTGGGCTTTGGTATAAGACCTCTTTCACCTGAAACCAGCTTAACGTGTTTTCCTTTCAAGGTGCCTGCCGCCCCGCTGTGGCGCAAAGGCATTTTGTTTTTTTTAAACATACACAGCTAACCACTGGTTTTAAGGATTTTATTCACTGGTTAGAGGGAACTTGTCAAAAATGGGTAATATGGAAACAGAAAACACAGAACAAGAAATGAGCTTTGCCGAACTCTTCAATGCCGAAGAGCTCGTGGTGGTATCCGTAGGCGATGTTGTTGAGGGCACTGTTGTTGACCTCAATGAAAACTGCGCCATTGTTGATTGCGGTGACAAATCAGAAAGCGAAATCATGCTCAACGAATTCAAGCATGATGGCGAACAGGTCGATGTAAAGATCGGCGATGTTTTCGACGTCTACGTTGAAAGACGCGAAGGAGAAGGCGGTCTGCGCCTTTCCCGCGAAAAAGCAATCGGCATCAAGGTCTGGGAAGACATTGCCACCATCCAGGAAGAAGATGGCACCATCCTGGGTCGCATTGACAACCGCGTCAAAGGTGGCCTCTCCGTCGATATCGGCGTCCCCGCCTTCCTGCCCTACTCCCAGATTGATCTCCGTCCAGTTAAAGATCTTGACGCCCTGATCGGCGACTCTTTTGATTTCAAGATTCTTAAATATAATAAGAAACGCAACAACGTTGTTATTTCCCGCCGCGCCATCCTCGAAGAAGCCCGCAAAAAACTTCGTGAAGAGATGCGCTCCACCCTGACAGAAGGTTCCGTGATCAGGGGCTCCATCACCAATATCACCGATTACGGCATCTTTGTTGATCTGGGCGGCCTTGACGGCCTCTGCCATATCACGGACCTCTCCTGGGGTCGCGTTTCCCATCCCTCCAAGCTCTTCAAGGTGGGTGAGGATGTGGACGTCAAGATCCTCAAGTTTGACAAAGACACCGACAAGGTTTCTCTCGGCGTCAAGCAGCTCAAGCAGGATCCATGGTCCACCGTTAATGAGCGCTATCCCGTGGGCAGCAAGACCGTGGGCAAGGTGGTCAGCATCACCGATTACGGTGTCTTTGCTGAACTCGAAGAAGGCGTTGAAGGACTCATCCATGTCTCTGAGATGTCCTGGTCCAAGAAAACCCGTCATCCCTCCAAGATTGTTGCCGTGGGCGACGAGGTGGAGATTGCCATCCTTAATATCGACGCCGATGCCAAGCGCATCTCTCTCGGCATGAAGCAGCTCCAGCCCAATCCCTGGGATCTGGTTGCCGAGAATTACCCGGTGGGCGCCATCATTGAGGGCAAGATCAAGAACATCACTGACTTCGGTATCTTCATCGGCATCGAGGAAGGTATTGACGGCCTTATCCATGTCTCTGACCTTTCCTGGACCGAGCGGATCAAGCATCCCTCCGAGAAATACACCAAGGGTGACACCATCCAGGCCGTTGTTCTGAAGATTGATCGTGAAAACGAGCGCTTCTCCCTGGGTATCAAGCAGCTTGAGCCCGATCCATGGCAGTCCACCATCGAGCAATACCCAGTGGGTTCCACCGTGGAAGGCAAGGTCACCAATGTCACTGATTTCGGTATCTTTGTTGAGGTACAGGAAGGCATCGAAGGCCTGGTCCATGTTTCTGAAATCAGCCGCGAGAAGATCGATACCCCGGTGGGCATGTATAATGTCGGCGACACCCTGGAAACCAAGGTCATCAATGTTTCCGCCAAGGACCGCAAGATAGGTCTTTCCATCAAGGCCCTGACCGATAGCCCTGCAGAAGGAAGCCTGCGTGACTATAAGAAAGAGCAGAAGAGCGGTCCTTCCACCCTGGGCGATCTTTTCCAATCCAAGCTTGAAGAGGACAAGGACGAAGAATAAGTACCAGCCCGTTGAAAAACTACTGCGCTTACTGATGATACGTCAAAATTCGGCTCAAAATGCTCATTTACCACATGTAAACTGCGCTTTTTCGCCTCATTTTTTCTGGCCTCAGCTGCGCTCGCTACCTTTTTCAACGGGCTGATAAGCCCTGATTTTCAGAAGGATATTTCATGTCATCAGAAAGGTTATTCCACCAAAGGCATCCCGTGCTCATCGGCCTCTTTTTCATGGTCGCACTGTCGGTCATGTTCTTTGGAGGGATAACCTTTTTTGTTTCCACCCTCTTCAAACAGAAGAGCAATTTTCTCCTTGGGGTCAAGGATGCCGTTGGCGTCATTGAAATCAAGGGCATCATCACGGATGCCGAAAAAGAACTGGCCCATATCCAGTCCTTTATTCAGAAAGACGGGATCAAGGCGGTGGTTATCCGCATTGACAGCCCGGGCGGTGCTGTGGGCGCCTCCCAGGAGCTGTTCATGGCGATCCAGCGGTTGAGCGAGGTGAAACCGGTGGTGGCCTCCATGGGTTCGGTGGCCGCTTCCGGCGGTTTCTATGCAGCCATGGGCGCTGAAAAAATTGTTGCCGCGCCTGGCACCCTCACCGGCAGCATGGGGGTTATTGTCAAATTCGCCAACCTGGAAGAGCTTTTCCAGAAAATCGGTTACCAGAGTCAGGTGGTGAAAAGCGGCCGCTTCAAGGACATGGGCTCGCCGGACCGCTCTCTCTCCGAGGCGGAGATTGCCCTTCTCCAGGACATGATAAACTCGGTACATCAGCAGTTTGTTCTGGATATTGCCGAGAGCAGAGGCCTCCCCGCAGCAGAGGTGAAGGAGATAGCAGACGGTCGCATATTTTCCGGGGAACAGGCCCGGCAATATGGCCTCATTGACGAGTTGGGCAATTTTCACGATGCGGTGCGTCTGGCAGCACGGCTGGCCAAGATGGGAGATCGATTCCCTGATCTTGTCTATCCTCCAAAGGATTCCCCCTCTCTGCTCGGCATGCTCTTAGGGACAAGCCCAGCCGATTTTTTGGGCAGCCTGCCGTTTGCAAAACCCGTTCTTTCCTATGAGTGGGACGGCTCTGCCTCTCTGGCTCAATAATGAGGCAGGCACGTACCCTTCGTCTTCACACCCCCTTGGGTTCGATTATATTTTTTGCGCTTTCGCACGAAACAGTACAACAAGAGTGTCTGACTCACCTGAACAGGTGAGGTCAGGACGACTATTTTTTTGGGAGAAAAAAAAGAATGCTAAAGAGAGACCTGGTTGATGCGGTTGCCGAAAAGATGGAGGGCTACCTGAAGAAGGATGTGAGTCAGGCCATTGATATTATGCTTGATACCATTACCGAGGCCTTGACCGAGGAACGCCGCGTTGAAATCAGGGGATTTGGCAGTTTCAGCATCCGCCAGCGCAAGGCCCGCTCCACCAAGAACCCGCGTACCGGCAAGATTATGCATATCCCGCCCCGCAAGACCATTCACTTCACCATGAGCAAATCCCTCAAGGATCCCCTGGTCAAAATGAAATAACAAAACCCCGGGTCAGCGGAACAGGGCGGTGTCCCCCTTGCCCTCCCTGAGCACCTCCGGTTCCGGCCCCACCAGGGAAATAACCGAGGAGGGCTGGGGCAAGACCTCGCCACCGTCAATGATCTCATCAACCTGACTGCCAAAGAGCAGCTCCACCTCAAAGGCGGAAGAAGGCAGCTCTTTATCGGGCAGGCCGGCCGTGGTGGTGACGATGGGATTACCCAGCATATCGATGAGCATCTGGCAGATGGGGCTTGCCGGCACCCTGATACCAACGGTCTTCTGGGTGGTGACCATGATTTTGGGAACAATCTTCATGGTGGGCAACACAAAGGTGTAGGGTCCGGGAAGATTCTTCTTCATGAGCCGGTAGGCGTTATTTGAGACAGCGCAATAGGTACTGACGTTTTTCAGGTCGCAGCACATGAAACTGAAGGGTTTATGTTTCGGCTGGCCCTTGAGCTGATGGAGGCGCTTGACAGCCTTCTGATTGAAGATATCGCAGCCAATACCATAGACTGTATCCGTAGGGTAACAGATGATGCCACCACGCTTGAGAACATCAACGGCCTTTTCAATCAGTCTGGCCTGGGGATTATCAGGATTAATAGGCAACATAGGAATTTCTTGAGTTTGCCGGCCTGCGCTGAATGCGGGCCTTTTCTATTTTTAACAAAAATCCAGGGGCGGCAAAAGAGGCCCCTGACGGAAATCAGTTGATGATATACTGGGCCAGGAAGCCAGAGGCAAATCTTTTTTTCAACCCCGTTTTTTTCTCACCAAACGAGAAACGGCCTGCCGCCGCTTTTTTAACATGAAAATAAAAAACTTTTTGGCAAAATCCCTTAGACAAGACGCCCCCTTTCAGCACTGCTCAGCACATCCATTGACCTCTTCAGCGACAAGGATCTAAAATGTTATCAGAAACCATTGAATTCGCCTATACCTTTGACGACGTCCTCCTCAAGCCCGGACCTTCCGAAGTTTTGCCCGACAGCGTCGATCTTGGCTGCCGGCTGACCAAAGAAATCTCCCTCAATATTCCCATTGTCAGCGCTGCCATGGATACCGTTACCGAGCACCGGACCGCCATTACCCTGGCCCGGGCCGGGGGCATCGGCATCATCCACAAGAATATGACCACGGATGAACAGATCCTGCAGGTAACCAAGGTCAAGAAATCGGAATCAGGCATGATCATCGATCCGGTCACCACTTCAGAGCACAGTACGGTTGGCGAAGTACAGGAGATCATGGCCAATTTCCGCATATCAGGGGTCCCGGTGCTCAAAGACAACAAGCTGGTGGGTATTGTCACCAACCGCGATCTGCGCTTTGTCTCTGATCCCGGCATGCTGGTCAGGGATGTGATGACCTCAAAAAATCTGGTGACCGCCAGAGCCGGCATCTCCCTGGAGCAATCCAAGGCCCTGCTCCATGAGCACCGCATTGAAAAACTCCTGGTGGTGGATGATCAGGGCGGTCTCACCGGCCTGATCACCATCAAGGATCTGGAGAAAATTAAAAAATACCCGCAGGCTGCCAAGGATTCCCTGGGCCGCCTGCGGGTGGGCGCCGCCATCGGCGTCGGCACCCCCATGGAATCCATAGCCAGGCTGGTTGAGGCGGGAGTCGACATCCTCGCCCTTGACTCGGCCCACGGCCATTCCAGAAATGTTCTGCATGCCCTCCAGGCCGTCAAAGAGGCCTTCCCCGCCCTCCAGGTCATTGCCGGCAATGTGGCCACGGCCGAGGGGACCGAGGCCCTGATCAAGGCCGGTGCCGATTGTGTCAAGGTGGGAGTGGGCCCCGGCTCCATCTGCACCACCCGGATTATTGCCGGAGTGGGCGTCCCCCAGATGTCGGCAATCTCCAATTGTTCCCGCATGGCTGCCCAGTACGGCATTCCCGTTATCGGCGACGGCGGCATTAAACACTCAGGCGACATCACCAAGGCCCTGGCTGCCGGCGCCGACACCATCATGGCCGGCAGCCTCTTTGCCGGCACAGACGAATCGCCGGGCGACACCTTCCTTTACCAGGGCCGAACCTACAAGGGTTACCGGGGCATGGGCTCCCTGAGCGCCATGAAACAAGGGAGCAGCGACCGCTACTTCCAGGAAAAAAGCACCAAATATGTTCCTGAAGGTATCGAGGGCAAGGTTCCCTACAAGGGCCCCTTGACCGACATCATCTATCAGCTCATGGGCGGGCTGAGCTCCGGCATGGGATATGTGGGAGCCGCCACCATAGCCGAGCTGCACGCCAAGGCCCAGTTTGTCCAGATCAGTGCGGCCGGCCTCAAAGAGAGCCATGTCCATGACGTTATTATCACCAAAGAAGCCCCCAACTACCGGCTGGGCTAGCATGAACCACCTTTATCAAAAAACCTTCAACAAGTGACCAGACGCCCCCATGAATATCCATAGCGAAAAAATACTCATCATCGATTTCGGCTCCCAGACCACCCAGCTCATAGCCCGCCGCATCAGGGAACAGAAGGTCTATTGCGAAATCCACCCCTACTATACGGATCTTGCCACCATCAAGGAGCTTAAGCCCTCCGGCCTGATTCTCTCCGGCGGTCCGCGCTCTGTGTATGATAAAGGGGCCCCCACCTGCGCCCCGGGCCTCTTTGATCTTGACCTGCCCATTCTGGGTATCTGCTATGGCGCCCAGCTCATGGTACACGAGATGGGCGGGGTGGTTGAGAAGGCGGACAAGCGGGAATTCGGCAAATCCGTTCTTGACATCATCTCCCATGACGGCCTTTTTGCCGGCCTTGACCGTGACAAGAAGGAATGCCAGGTCTGGATGAGCCATGGCGACCGCATTGACAAACTTCCGGACCATTTCATGGCCTCCGCCCAGAGCGAACATTCCCCCTATGCCGCCATCCGCCACGAGAGCAAGCCCCTGGTGGGGCTGCAGTTCCACCCTGAGGTGGTCCACACCCTGATCGGTACCGATATCCTGCGCAATTTCCTCTTCAACATCTGTAACTGCCACCCCACCTGGACCATGGGCTCCTTCATCGACACCACGGTGGCGGCCATCAGGCAGAAGGTGGGCAGCGACCAGGTGATCTGCGCCCTGTCCGGCGGCGTTGACTCGGCGGTAACCGCCGCCCTTATTCACCGGGCCATTGGCGATCAGCTCACCTGTATCTATGTCAACAACGGCCTGATGCGCACCAACGAAACCGCCTCCCTGTTGCAATTCTTCGCCGACACCACCCATCTCAAGGTCATTGATATCGATGCAGTGGACTATTTCCTCACGGAACTGGAGGGGGTTATTGATCCGGAGCTGAAACGGAAGAAGATCGGCTACGGTTTTATTAAAATCTTTGAGGAAGAGGCCAGGAAGCTTGGCGATGTCAAGTATCTGGCCCAGGGCACCCTCTACCCTGATGTTATCGAGAGCATCGCCCTGGACGGCGGCACGGTGATCAAATCCCACCATAATGTCGGCGGGCTGCCTGATATCATGCAACTGGACCTCATTGAACCCCTCAGGGAGCTGTTCAAGGATGAGGTGCGGCTGGTGGGGCTTGAGCTGGGTCTGCCCGATGAAGCGGTCTTCCGCCAGCCCTTTCCCGGCCCGGGCCTGGGCATCCGCATCATGGGGGAGGTTGACCGGCTGCGTCTGGACATCCTGCGCCAGGCCGATGTCATTGTCCTGGAAGAGATGAAGACAAGCGGCTGGTACCAGAAGGTGTGGCAGTCCTTTGCCGTGCTGCTGCCCATCCAGACCGTGGGGGTGATGGGCGATGAACGCACCTATGAGAATGTTATTGCCCTGCGCTGCGTGGACAGTCTGGATGCCATGACCGCTGACTGGTCCAAACTGCCCTATGAGCTGATCGGCCGGATCTCCAACCGCATCATCAATGAAGTACGCGGCGTCAACAGGGTGGTGTTCGATGTCTCCTCCAAGCCGCCCAGCACCATTGAATGGGAATAAGGGCCAGAAGGCCTCGCTAACCAGCCCTTTTATGCAGAAAAAACCCAGCCACTCTCTGTGAAATCATGCTTAAAACTGGAATTTATGTTGATGCCGAAAACATCCGGCTCTGTGGCGGCTACGGCATGCGCTACGACATCCTGGTGGACCTGGCCAATACCAACGACTCCATCATGCTGCGGGCCAACTCCTATCTTGCTGAAGACCAGAAACGCACCGAGGTGGACCAGGAATACCGCCATAAACTCTATGCCTATCATGATGTCCTGCGCAAATGCGGCTTCAAGGTCATCAAAAAATATGTCAAACATTATGTGGACGAGGAGGGCGTGGTCACCACCAAGGCCAATGCGGACATGGATCTGGCCATTGACGCCATTCTGCAGTCGCGCAACCTTGATCGCATTATTCTCCTCACCGGCGACGGAGATTTTATCCGGCTGGTGACGGCCCTGCAGAACAAGGGGTGCCGGGTGGAGATTATCGGTTTTAATAATGTCAGTAATGATCTACGCGAGGCAGCTGACCTCTACCTTTCCGGCTTCCTGATCCCCGGCCTTCTCCCCTTTTCAGGTGATCTCGACGGCAACAACTGGTATCGGGGCACGGTGGCCACCTACAAGACGGACCGGGGCTTCGGCTTTTTCCGCTATTATCATTTTACGGAAACCGGCCTCAAGGCGCAGACCGTCTTTTTCCACTGTTCCAAGTCCGCCCATGAACAGGAGGCCCATGTCTTCAGCCAGCACGGCAAGATCTTTGAGTTCCAGATAGTCCCCACCAGCCGGGACGCCGCCAAGGTGGAGGCCCAGAACATCCGCCTGCTCAACGCCGACAATTATTAATATTCCTGCCGGCCTGGATCAGGGCCCTTCTCAGTTCTTTTTTTCATCTCCCCACTTCCCTTTCTCTGACCACAGAGGTATCTGTTATAGATGATATTTATTCTTATCATCTGGTTATCTCTTAGAGACAGTGCCGCCAGCCGCCGTGCATCCCTGATGCCTCACATTTCAGCCTTCGCCCCCTATGAAAACATCACCGCCACAGGCCATTGACGATCCCCAGGTGGCCATGCGCCTGCTGAACTGCATCCTGCAGATTTCAGATACCATGAACGACACCAGCCATCGTTCCGAACGGAAGATGGATACAATTCTCGCCCTTATTCTTGATTACCTGGCCGCCGAACAGGGCTCCATCATGGTCCTGGAAAGGCGAAAACTGGTGGTCTGTGCCGCCACCCGCTCCGAGATTGTCGGCATGAAACAACCCCTGGAGGCGGACCTGGTGGCCTCCTGGGTGGCCAGGAAGGGGGAGCCCCTCTTTATAGATGATATTTCCAAGGACACAAGATTCCCCATGCGCGGCAGTGGCACCTACAAAAAGAACTCGCTGCTCTGCGTCCCCATTTTTCATAAAAAAAAGGTGGCCGGCACCATCAATGTTTCGGACAAGGCGGGCAACCGTGATCTGCTCAAGCAGGATGTCCAGCTCCTCCTCCACTTCAGCAGCATTATCATCTGGGGTCTGCTCCTGGAAGGGCTGCAGACCAAACTGGGCAAGCAACGCGCCACCCTACGCAAAAGAAATAAAGAGCTGCAGCATCAGCAGGATTTACGGAGACAGCTGTCCGGCATGCTTATCCACGACCTGAAAACACCCCTGGCCGAGGTGGTGGCCAATCTCGATATCCTCTCCTATTCCGTAGCCGAAGAGAACAAGGAGTTCCTGGAAGGGGCCCAGATCGGCTGCGACCGGGCAGTGCGCATGGTGGGCAACCTGGTGAGTGTTGACCAGATAGCCGATGGCCGGCAGCAGCTCCTCAAGGAAGAGGTCAAACCGGCAGATCTCATGGCCGAGGCCCTTTCTTCCATCCGTGCCATTGCCCGCCTCAAGGAGATAACCATTGTCCATAATATGGGCCAGGAGGAAGCCCTCCCCATCCTGCGGCTGGACCGGACCCTTATCCTCCGGGTCTTCCAGAATATTCTCGCCAATGCGGTGAGCTACTCAAGCCCCCACACCAAAATAACCGCGGGTATCCGCCTTGAGGGGAAGCAGATTATCTTCATGTTTGTCGATGAAGGTCCGGGCATCCCGGCTGCCATGAGCGAGACCATTTTTGATAAATATGCCCGCCTCTCAAGCCAGCAGGATGCCTTGGTGGGGACGGGCATGGGGCTCCATTTCTGCCGGCTGGCCGTTGAACTTCATAAGGGGAGAATCTGGGTTGAAGGCAGTGAAGATCAGGGCAGCTGTTTTTTTGTGGCCCTTCCCCTCTAAGACCCGAGCAGCCCTTCTTTTTCTCTCCGCCTGTGGACGAGCATGCCTTCCCTGACTCCCAAAAACATGAATTTCCTGATCGTGGATGACATGGACAATATGCGCCGTTCCGTGCGGGCCATGCTGAAGCTGATCAATTACGGCAACAATTTCCACGAGGCCCCGCACGGCAAAGAGGCGTGGAAGATGCTGCTGAAAAAAAATCACGATATCGATTTCATCATCTGTGATTATAATATGCCCTACATGAACGGCACCGAGCTTCTCCGCCTGGTGCGGGCCGACAAGGATCTCCGGGACATCCCCTTTCTGATGATCACCGCCGACGCCAACAAGGAAGTGGTGGCCGAGGCGGCGGAACATGATGTGGACGCCTATCTTACCAAACCCTTTGTCACCGCCTCCCTGGAGAACAAGATCAACGAGCTTCTGGACAAGGCAGTCAACCCTGATATGCCCACCAGGCTGCTCAAGGAATCCAGGGCGGCCGAAGAGCAAGGGGATATCAAGAAGGCCCTGGCCCTGGCCCTGGCGGCCTCCAAGGCCAACCCCAATCTTTCCCGACCCTACCGCGAACTGGGCCGCCTTTTTATTCAAGGCAAGAACATCCCCCAGGCCATCAAACAATTCAGCCAGGCCATCGAATTAAACAGGCTGGATGTCTCCTCGTACCATTTCCTGGGCCAGCTCTATCTTCGCCAGGGAGAACTGGATAAGGCCATTGATTATTACAGCCGGGCCATGGACATCAGCCCCCGCCACAGTGACCGGGCCTTTAAATTTGCCGAACTGCTCATCAAGAAAAAAATGCCGGCAAAGGCGGCAAAGGTCCTGCGCCTGCTGCAGCGGCATGATCCCCACAACCAGGATACTCTGGAAAAAATTGCCATAATGGCGGGGAGTCATGGTTTGCCTGATCTCGCCATCAAATGTTATAAGGAGATCCTCAAGCAGGCGCCGCGCCGCCTTGCCATCCATAAGCAGCTGGGCCTGGCCCTGCAGCAAAAGGGTCAGCATAATCAGGCCACTGCCTATATGGAAAAGGCGGCCCAGAAATTCACCGATGATGTGGAGCTTCTCATCGCCCTGGCCACCAGCTACCTGGCCATGGGCATGCAGGTGCGGGCCGACAAATGTGCCGGTAAAGCGCTGCAACTGGATCCGCACCATAGCGAGGCAAAAAAGATCCTCAATCAATGCTGATCCAGGGCCTATTCTATAAAAAGAGTACCATCCACAATAATGGTAGATGAGACCATGGCACAAAACCTGACCCTTCTTCTCACCATCCGCACCCTGACGCTGCCGGGTGAAAAAATATTGGGGAACCGCTGGCTCCCCTTTCTTGAGTACCTGCGCCATGAACTGCGGGAACAGGGCCGAGAATCTGCACTGAGCAGTGACGACCTTCTCGTCTTTCTCTTTCCCCAAGGGCTGGCCGCGGTCCCCCTTCTTCTTACCGCCCTCGTCAACAGCAAAGAGGAACATGGCTGGCCCCAGGCAAGCGGCCCCTCTCCGCTGCAGATTGTCCTGGATATCGTCCCCCCGGGGACGTCAGGAATTGCCCCCCGCCTGCCAGACCCCGCCCTCTGGGATCGTCTGCCCCTGGAGGGCATCTATGTCACCCCGGATCTTGAAGAAAGATGGCAGCAGGCCATACAGGAAATCGAGCCCTTTCCGTCCCACAAGATAGAGGCGGATGATGCGGGTCTCAGCAGGGTGATATTCTTTGATCATGATATCGGCAACAGGCAGAACCTCCTGGCCTTTCGCCTTCTGCCCGTGGCCGGCCAGGGAGCGCCATGTTTTTATTGCGGCATGCGATCCCACGCCCCCTCCCTCTGTCCAAGCAAATTCCTGACCATGTCGGCCTGGGGACTGTCCCAGGTGGGCTATCTCACCTTTGCGGAAATAAACACCCTCTATCAGATTGTTTTTGCCGATCAACCACCCCTGGTGGC
Source organism: Desulfurivibrionaceae bacterium (assembly GCA_031581485.1). GTDB lineage: Bacteria > Desulfobacterota > Desulfobulbia > Desulfobulbales > SURF-16 > BM506. The sequence continues at coordinate 15,646 of JAVLBA010000014.1, forward strand.
TGAATTGGCCACCGGCCTCACCACCGCCCAGATACGTAAAAACCCGAAGCTCCTCACCTTCGTCTCTTTTTTTGATATTTCCGCCCTCTTCCAGCCCCGCTTCCTCTGGAATTTCGCCTTTTCAGGCCATGGCCAATGGGAGGCCATCTATCTGCCGGAGCGGATAAAGATAGACAACCGCAATCTCCATCTGGGCCTGGATTGTCTGCGGGTGGGTCACCATGAACAGGCCATGGCGATCCTGGACACGGAAAACAGAAGAAAAGACGGTGATCGTTTTGCCGCCAATATCGGCCTGGCCTTCTGTTCCCTGGAACTCAACCGCGCAAGTGACATGAGGCGCTATCTCAATGAGGCCCGCAATCAGGCCCACCAGAGCAGAGAAGTGGTCTACTGCAACCTTCTTCTCTCCCGGCTCCATGAACTCCGTGAAGATTTCTGGAATGCCAAAGACGCAGTGGCCCATGCCTTGAAGGCGGATTACCACTGCCTGGACAGCCAATACCGCCGCCTCCAGCTTGCGGTCCGGGAAGGTTTGAGTGAGCGGGAAATAAAGCTATTGCGCACGCTGCTGGTCAGCCAGAAAGAGCTGTTCGTCAAGGCGCTGCTTGACCCCCACCTTCTGCCCATCCAGGGACTTCTTGATGACATTCTGAGCCAGCAATATAGCGTCATAGCCCGGGATGCCCGGAAAAATCTCAAGAATGGCCGCCGGGAGGCGGAAGCCCTGGCGGTGTGGCTGGACGACAATGACCCACGCCACGCCGAACACCAAACCACGCTCCAGCAACTGGAGCAGCAGCTGGAACACAGCAGTTATTTCGACCTCCTTGAGGTCTCTGAGCGGAGCAACGCCCTCTTCTTCACCTGCCGGCGCCTGCACAAAGAAAAAGCCGATGGACTCCACCAGGAACTGAGCCAAATGGGCCAGCACCTGGAGGGATTTCTCCGCTTCTGGAAGGGCTACAGCTACAAAAAATTCTTTCAAAAATTTCAAAAAACCCTGTTGACCTTCATGAAGAAAAATCAGCAGGCCCGCCTCTATTTAAAGGAAAACAGAAATCAATCCAGCCGCCAGGCCATCCTGCTTGCCGACCAGCTCCGCCAGGAATATCCGGAAATAAAAAAGGAATACGGCCGCCTGTTATGGGTGCGCACCACCCTCAACGGCCTGCGGCTCTTTGCCAAAAGATTGCTGCTGAGCGAGATCGCTCTTCTTATCCTCCTGGCCCTGATCTTCCCCGTTCTGGTGGCGCTTCTGGCCGACAAACCGGGTCTGGCCTGGCTGCTGGATCTTGCCGCCCACAAGGCGGTACAGAGAAACGCCCTGATCATCGCCACCCTCTTTATCGCCCCCTTCATTGCCCTGGCCTGGACCATGGTGGATCTGCAGAAAAAGCAGTGACCGGCTCGGACCGTTGGTCCAAGAGGCAGGGGCCGCGACCATAAAAAAAAGGGCCGTTGCAGCGTAACGCTGCAACGGCCCTTTTTTTTTAACAAACTACAAAAAACTGCCTGTTAGAAACGGACATCCATCAACAGATAGGCATTGTCCATGGTGGTGTCCAGACCCTCGCGATCAAGACTTTCCGGATCCCCGGCGGGCTGGCCGGAACCGGTGTAGTCATACTCCACATGGGTAATACCGGCCCGGAAGAAGAGATACCTGTTCATGGGCTGGATATAGTAGAGCTCATAGGCATCACCGCGCACCGCGAACTTGTTGTAGAGCTCGTTGGTGCCCATGGTCATGGTGAAATGATACTTGCTGCCATGGTTATACTCGAAACCGAGTTTGGGGTTGTTGAGGGCATTGATGGGCAGGGTGTAGCGCGCACCAGCCACAAGGCCCCAGCCGGTATGGCTCTCATCATCGCCGTCGGTCAACAGACCCATTCCATAAGCGACATTAAGGGGATCGTCATTGGGATCGGTCTCGTTGATGGAGCCGGAGACGTAGAGATCAAGACCGGAGTTGGCGAGATCAGCGACCTGAAAATGGGCGCCGTAGAGGTCAAAATCACCCAGCACCAGGCCATCCATGTCAGTGCCATCCTCCAGACTGGCCGGCATGTCCCAGACATGGGCGTAGGAAAAGACCATGAGGCTGTTGCTGATCATGGGGATCTGGCCCTCCAAAAAGGCGGCAAAGATATCCGAATCCTCGGTGTCCTCATTATCCAGCCAGCCGAAATCGGTGGTGTTCATGTCGGAGCGGTAGACCTTGCCATAGGCCAGGCGCAGACCGGCATCCTTCAGACCGATATAGCGCTGCAGACCGACAGTGGCCACGATACCGTCTGCCTCGCCGTCAAAGATGAGGGAGGGATAGGTGGCCTGACGGGTCCGGTTCTCCTTGAACTCCACGGGCGGTCCCTCTGAGGAGGGGTGGCGGCCCACGGTGAGGGCCAGGGGTATGGGGAAGCCCTCGGGAATCCAGTCGATATAGAAACGGTCCACCTTCAGGCCGTTATCGCCCAGGGCATGGGCGGCATTGCTGTCGTTATAGAAGCTGGTCAATTGATGCTGATCATGATCGCCCCAGGCGTGGTAGGCGGCCAGGCGGGCATGAAACTTCAGGGATCTGGAGATATTGGCATCCATATTGATCCGGAAGCGGTTGGTGAAATTACCATCGTCGTTGAACTTGCTATGTACGACCGGATCTTCCTGGGGGTTCGCGTAATCCGTGACCCGCAGATCCTCATAGGAATAGGAATCATAGCGGAGGCGATACTCCGCACCCATGTTGATCCTGTCCTTGAGGGTCTTGGTCTCCACCTGGTCCAGGGTGTCATAGATGTTGTTGATGTCATCCGCCATCAGGTCAAGTCTTTCGCCATCGGCGCCTGCCATGGGCGCTGGCGGGGCCGTCTCTGTTTTTGATTCCAGCTCGACAACCCGCTGCTGAAGGACCTCAAGGCTTTTTATAATCGCCCGGTAATCATCAGCTGGTATGCGAACCATATCCGCGGCACAGACAGTACCTGTCCAAAGCATAAGAGCGCCTGCGGTCAATAAAACTTTTTTCATCTCTCCTCCTCCTTTTACTTAGGAATGACTGCTACCGCAGGCTGGTCGCTGTCTGCTGCGTGGTCTTGTAAGTATTGCACGATGAGCTGCAGATCCGAACCGCTGATTGTCGGCGAGAAGTCCACCTTATGGCGTCCCCTCGTAAAAAACTTCTTCCAGACAATTCCAGCCTTATCGGCAGGATTAACAGGCGTTGCCTGTCCTCCCTTGACGTGACATGCTCCGCATTTCTGCTTGAACATGGTCGCGCCCTCATCAGCCATTGCTGAGGTGGAGAGCATCGCGATTGACAATGCTGCTCCTAGAGCTAGACGCCACTTCATATTTCCCCCCCATTACGGTTTGAGTTATGTGTACTAAATAAAACCTTTTTCCAACCCTACTCCCTTTCAGTAAGGCAATTTCATACCATACTCAAAGGTTTTTTTCTACTTTTAGTGGGATTATAACGGGTTAGCAGGGGCGGCCAAGGCTTTTGGCCACCGTAAACAACCCAGACCACCACCACATGTGGTGGTTCATTTAGAGGAAGGATTACCCGCTGGGGGCTGGCCTGTTTTTTTTCTTTGTCCGCTGCAACCCCATAAAACTTTGTCATTTTTTCCTTGTGTGAACCCCTGCTCCAGGCCCGTTCTGTTGACCCGTGTCAATTTTCCTTGTTTTTTTGCAGCCACCCCAGGTATGATGGCCGCCTTGACAATACCAGACCGGGGTGTCGCCTTGCCTGCCGGCTTTTTTTGCGGCAAGTGCAGAGGGCGATGAAAAGGGAATACGGTGTAAATCCGTAACGTTGGGCCGACGCTGTAAGCGGGAACTGGCCAGCCAAGATGTCACTGTCATGGTCTATGATGGGAAGGCGCGCTGGGCCGGAATGATCCGCAAGTCAGAAGACCTGCCCTGGTTGCAATAGTAGTTCGGAAAGATCTGTCCGTATCAATCCGCATGGGAAGCTGTTCCTGTGCGGATTTTTTTATGCCTGCTGCTCCACAGGCATCCCACCCACCCCTTACGCCTGCCTGGCAGCAATGGCCAGGTAGGAGCCGCTTTTGTAAAGCGGCATGGAGAACAGCCATGAAAACCCAGTTAGAACTCGCCCAGACCGGCGAAACCAGCCCCCAGATGATCAGCGTCGCCCGAGATGAAGGATTCAGCCCGGAGGAGATCCGCCGCAAGGTGGCCTTCGGCGAGGTGGTCATCCCCAACAACCCCGCCCGTCCCCTCCAGAAGGCCGTGGGCATCGGCATGGGGCTGCGCACCAAGGTCAATGCCTCCATCGGCACCTCCTCCGACATCCATGATATTGAGCTGGAAAAACGCAAGGCCCGCATTGCCGAGGAGGAAGGCGCCGACACCCTCATGGAGCTTTCCACCGGCGGCGATCTCGACCTGGTCCGCCGCCAGATCCTTGAGTGCTGCAGCCTGCCGGTGGGCAATGTCCCCCTCTATCAGGCCTTTAACCACTACTCCCGCACACATAAAAACCCCAATCTGCTGGACCCTGAATTCCTCTTTGACCTCATCGAGCAGCAGCTGGCGGACGGTCTGTCGTTTATGGCCATCCATTGCGGCATCAACCGCTTCTCCATCGAGCGTCTGCGCAAACAGGGCTACCGCTACGGCGGCCTGGTCTCCAAGGGCGGCACCTTCATGGTCTCCTGGATGGAGTACCACAACAGGGAAAACCCCCTCTATGAACAGTTTGACCGGGTGTGCGCCCTGATGAAAAAATATGATGCGGTCCTCTCCCTGGGCAACGGCATCCGGGCCGGCGCCATCCATGACAGCCACGACCGGGCCCAGATGGCCGAGATGATCATCAACTGCGAACTGGCCGAGCTGGGCCGGGAAATGGGCTGCCAGATGATGGTGGAAGGGCCGGGCCATGTGCCCCTGGACGAGATCGCCGCCAACATCATGCTGGAAAAAAGGATGAGCGGCAATGCCCCCTATTATGTGCTTGGTCCCCTGCCCGCCGACTGCGGGGCCGGCTATGACCACATCACGGCGGCCATCGGCGCGGCCAGCGCGGCCCGCCACGGCGCCGACCTGATCTGCTACATCACGCCGGCCGAGCATCTGGCCCTGCCCACCGAAAATGATGTCAGGGAGGGCATCCGCGCCACCCGCCTGGCCGCCCACATCGGCGATATTGCCAAATATCCCCAGCGCCGGGAGCGCGAAAAACAGGTGGCCCTGGCCCGGCGCGACATGGCCTGGGATGACCATTTTGACCTGCTCATGTTCCCGGAGAAGGCCCGCGAGGTGCGCACCGGCCGCAGCCCGGAAAACAGCGACACCTGCACCATGTGCGGCGATTTCTGCGCCATGGAAAGGGGCTATTCCCTCTTCAAAGACGACATGAAGGGCGACAAGATCAGAAAGACCAAGCCGGCCTGAGTCCGGCCGGCAACTTTCCCTTGCCTCTTTTGGTGTGCCGGGTACAATTACTATTTCTGCAAACACTTTAATAGACCAGCCAGGTGCCGATCACGCCATGTGCTTCTCCCCCTTGATCGGCACCTGGCTTTACTGACCATTGCCAACAGCCACTATCCGGAGCCGCGCCATGAGCACACCCACCATTATCGTTCTTGCCACCCGCAATAAAGGGAAAATAAAGGAATTTCAGGAAATCCTGAAGGGATATCCGGTGGAATTGAAGAGTCTGGCTGACTTCGGCCCCATTCCCGAGGCCATTGAAGATGGCGAGACCTTTGATGATAATGCCTACAAGAAGGCCCTCTTTACCGCCAAGGTCCTTGGCCTGCCGGCCATCTCCGATGATTCCGGCCTCAGCGTGGAGGCCCTGGGCGGCCGGCCTGGTGTCCATTCCGCCCGCTATGCCGGCGACCAGGCCACGGATGAGGAGAATATCGCCAAGCTCCTGGCCGAGATGGAGGGTGTCAGCAACCGGCAGGCCGCCTTTGAGTGCGTCATCGCCATTGCCGTTCCCGCCGGCCCCTCCCTCACCTATGAAGGCCGCTGCCAGGGGGAAATCAGCAGCAAACCCCAGGGGGAAAGCGGTTTCGGCTATGACCCTGTTTTTTATTACCCTCCCCTGGGCAAGACCTTTGCCGAAGCCACCATGGCCGAAAAAAACAAGGTCAGCCACCGGGGCCAGGCCCTGGCCGAAGTGGCTGAGGAAATGCCCAAGATTCTCAAATGGCTGGAGCAACGCCAGCAGGAAGGCAAAGCACCCAAACCAGACCATAAGGAGTTTGAGCACAATGACTGGTCAGAGCCCTATATGGTGAAGTAAAAAGGCAGAATTAAGGAGTCAGAAATAAGAAATCAGAATGCAGCAGGTGGCTGTTTATTCTTATTTCTGACTACTGAGTTCTGCATTTAGTCATTAAAGGCGGTCTGGTCAATGAGCCGGCCGAGAACCTGGCGCTCCTTTGTGCCAAGTTCTGGCACCTCAAAACCGGTGACATAGAAGTCGGGGTTGACATCAGGACGCGACCAGAGGGTCTTGCCCTGCAGGACGATGTTCTTTAAGGAAGAAAGCCCTTCGGGAAGATCCAGGCGCAGGGCCATGGTCTGGCCGGTGGGCAGCGGATCCTTGCTGATGATCTTACAGCCCTGGGTGGTGATATCCACCACATTACCCACCTGCTCGCCCGTGGTCTGGTCATAGAGCTTCAGGTAATAAAAGAGCTGCCGCCGTTTCATGATCCGCGCTTCTTCATCCATACAAGATCTCCTTTAAAAAGATAACCACACTGCCGCCTGCCCAGAACTCTCTCTGCCGGCCAGGGAGGTGTCACCTTATAATGGGCGGCAATGCCTTTTATTGCAAGCTGCCCATTATAAACTGCATCACTTCCCGGGCATTCAGCCGGGACGAATCCACCAGAACGGCGTCATCAGCAGGCCTGAGAGGAGCGGCGGCCCGGGTGGAATCGTCGTGGTCGCGTTTGATGATCTGGGCCAGGATGGCATCATAAGCGGCCTCCTCCCCCTGCTCCCGGAGCTGTTCAACCCGGCGCCGAGCCCTCTCCTGCGGCGAGGCGTCAAGAAAAAACTTGTGTCTGGCTTGGGGAAAGACCACGGTGCCCATATCACGGCCCTCGGCAACCACCCGGCCCCGGGCGCCGATCTGCTGCTGGAGCTGGGTCAGTTTCTGCCGCACCAGGGGCAGGGCCGAAATGGCAGAGGCCACCATGCCCATCTCGGCGCTGCGGATAGCAGCACTGACATCCTCCCCCCCCAAAAGCACCCTGGTATCGCCGTTTGCCGGCTCCAGCTGCAGATCAAGCTCAGCCAGCATGGCCCGGACCTGCTCCTCATCGGCCAGATCAATCCCCAGCCGCTGGGCCTGCAGCCCCACGGCCCGGTACATGGCGCCGGTATCCAGATAGGCATAGCCCAGTTCAGCGGCCACCATGCGGCTCACTGTTGATTTGCCGCCCCCTGAGGGGCCGTCAATGGTGATAATGGTCTCTCTGTTATCGGCCACGCATCTCCTTCAGGCTTTGGCTCAGGGCCCTGACCAGGCGCTGGTTTTCCGCCTCGGTGCCCACCGTGATCCGGATATAGGAATCATAGCCGTAGGCGGCCATGGGCCGGACAATGACCCCCAGACGCAGGAGGCGCTCATAGAGCTCCCTGCAGCTACAGGCCACATCCACCAGGAAAAAATTGGTCTGGGTGGCAAAGACATGGCAGTCCAGCCCGGTGATTTCCGCCTTGAGCCAGGCAATACCCTCTCTGGTCATGGCCATGGTCTTCTGGTAATGATCGTCATCCTCCAGACAGGCCAGGGCCCCCACCTGGGCCAGCTCGTTGACGTTAAAGGGCTGGCGCACCCGGTGCAGATAGCCGGCAATCTCCCCATCCATGATGCCGTAACCCACCCGCAGGCCGGCAATGCCGTAGGCCTTGGAAAAGGTGCGCAGCCCCACCACGGCAATGGGGCCATGGATATAGTCCCGCACGTCCAGACGCAGCTCTTTATCCACAAAATCCACATACGCCTCGTCCAGCACCACAATCACTGTCTCCGGTACCATGGCCAGAAACCTCTCAAAGGTCTCCTTGGCAAAGACGGTACCGGTGGGGTTGTTGGGGTTGTCGAGAAAAATCAGGCGGGTGCGGGGGGTGATGAGGCCGGCGATGGCCTCCAGGTCATGGCCCATATCCTTCAGGGGCACCACGATGTTCACCCCGTTCTGGGCCTGGACCATGGTCTGATAGACCAGAAAGGAGGGATGGCTGGTGATGACCTCATCCCCCGGGGCCACAAAGGCCCGCACCAGAAAATCAATGACCTCATTGGAGCCGTTGCCAAAGACCAGTTCATTCTGGGCCACCCCCAGGTCGGCGGCCACTGCCCGGGCCAGGTAATAGCAACTGCCGTCCGGATAACGGTGCAGATTGCCCAGGGAGGCGGCAATGGCTGCCATGGCCTTGGGGGAAGGGCCCAGGGAATTCTCGTTGGAGGCCATCTTGATGGAGCCAACCACCCCATACTCGCGCTCCAGCTCCTGGAGGGGTTTGCCGGGGGGATAGGGCACCAGATTTTTTATATTTTCACGGACATGCAATTTCATGATTCACACATATTTTCGCCACAGCCTCACCGCCGCCATGGCCTTGCAGATTATAAGAGTGGTTTGCGGCCCACCACATCCAGGCGCTGCTCGAGATTATAGGCCACCCTGAGCATGGTTTCCTCATCAAAATGGCTGGCCTGGAGCTGGAGGCCGATGGGCAGGCCGCTGGAACTGAAGCCGCAGGGCACGGACATTCCCGGCACCCCGGCCAGGTTGCCGGGAATGGTGAGGAGATCGGAGAGATAGACACTGAGCGGATCACTGACCTTTTCCCCGATCTTCCAGGCCGGCGTGGGTGTCACCGGACTGACCAGGATATCGCATTGACGGAAGGCCTGCCGATAATCCTCGACAATCAGGGTCCGCACCTGGGAGGCCTTCTTGTAATAGGCGTCATAATAGCCGGAAGAGAGGGCATAGGTGCCGATGAGGATACGGCGCTTCACCTCATCACCAAAGCCCTGGGAGCGGCTGCGGCTGTAAAGCTCCATGAGAGTATCGGCCTCCATATCGCGCCGGCCGTAGCGGATGCCGTCATAACGGGCCAGGTTGGAGCTGGCCTCGGCCGGGGCAATGATATAATAGGCGGCCACCCCGTACTCGGTATGGGGCAGGGAGACCTCTTTGATCTGGGCCCCGGCCGCTTTGAGCTGGTCAATGCCGTGGCGGACCACCTCTGCCACCTCCGGATCGAGACCGGCGCCGAAATACTCAGCAGGCACCCCCACGGTGAGTCCGTCCAGGCCCGTCACCAGGGCGCGGGTGTAATCAGGGGTCGGCTGCCGGGCCGAGGTGGAATCGCGGGGATCATGGCCGGCAAGGGCATTGAGCATGATGGCGGCGTCCCTCACATCCTTGGTGATGGGCCCGATCTGATCCAGGGAGGAGGCAAAGGCCAGGAGACCGAAACGGGAAACCCGGCCATAGGTGGGCTTGAGCCCCACCATGCCGCAATGGGAGGCGGGCTGGCGGATGGAGCCCCCGGTATCTGAACCCAGGGAGGCCAGACACTCATCAGCGGCCACGGCAGCCGCGGAACCGCCGCTGGAGCCGCCGCAGATATACTCCATATTCCAGGGGTTATGGGGGGTACCGAAGGCGCAGTTTTCATTGCCAGAGCCCATGGCAAACTCATCCATGCTGGTCTTGCCCAGACAGACAGCGCCCTGCTCCTGCAGTTTCACCATGACCGTGGCATCATAGGGGGGGATGAAATTCTCCAGGATGCGGGAGCCGGCCGTGGTGCGCAGCCCCTTGGTGCAGATGACATCTTTGATGGCCAGGGGAATACCGCACAGGGGGCCGCCGGCGCCGCGGGCCCGCATGCTGTCCGCCGCCTCCGCCTGGAGCAGGGCCTGCTCCCTGTTCTCGGTGATATAGGCCGCCACCGTGGGCTCAACCGCGGCCATGCGCGCCAATACAGCCGTGGTCAGGGCCACGCTGGTGGTTTCAGCTGCGGCCAGGAGTTTCTGGGATTCATGAATGGTTAAGGCGCTTAGTTCCATGGCAATTATCTACACGAGTTCTTTTTTAAAACCACACAGAAAGAGGGGGCAGGGCCTTTGGGGGCCTCTGCTTCTTGTTTCTTGGTGATGAAAGTATATGGCCGCCCCACACGGGAAGGTCAGATGATCCGGGGCACCACAAAGGCCTCGCCGTTTTGGAGGGGGCCGTTGGCCAGGGCCTCGGCCTGGGAAAGAGAAGGCTGCATTGCATCATCGCGGAAGGCGTTTTCAATGGCCAGCACATGGGTGGTGGGGGTAATAGCACGGCAGTCGATCTCATCCAGCTTGGCCACATAACCGAGAATGGCGGCGAGCTGATCTGTCATCTGCTCGGCCTCCTGCGGAGAAAGTTGGAGGCGGGCCAGATCCGCCACCTTCAGCACCTCTTTTTGGGAAATAGTCATATTGCTTCTCTATGGTTGAAGATCAGTTAGTGCCCACCGCGAGCCAGTCGGATCATTGCTGAAAAAGGACTCTTTGCGGCCACAAAAAACGAAACAGTGTACTCCGGCCACAGGTGAAGTTCAAGGGGGCTTTTAGGGAAAACGCCATTTTCGCGCCGCCCCGGCCAAGGCGGCATCAAAGGCCACAAAGGGGATCTGAGTGCTGCTCAGTTTGGCCAGGGTCTCCGGCGACAGGGAGGTGTTGCCCCGCATCTCAACCAGCCCCACCAATACCCCGTTCACCAGGCTTTCCAGGTTATAGCCCCCTTCCAGGGTAAGGAGCAGGCGGCCATCACACACCTCCCCTGCCAGTTCCACCACCTTCCTGGTCATATAGGCAAAGCCGTCCGCCGTAATATTCATGCCGCCCAGGGGATCATTATGGGCAGTATCATAGCCGGCTGAGACCAAGATGAGCTCAGGCCGGTACTGGCGCACTACGGGCGTCAGTATCTCATTGAAAATACGGGCATAGTGCTCATCGCCCAGACCGGCGGTGAGGGGAACATTGACCGTATAGCCCTCTCCCCGCCCCTGGCCCCTTTCCTCAAGCCCCCCTGTCCCCGGATAATAGGGATACTGGTGGGTGGAGAAATAGAGGACCTCATCGGTATCGGCAAAAGAGTGCTGGGTACCGTTGCCGTGATGGAGATCCCAGTCAATGATCATCACCCGCTTGAGCCCCAGCCGCTCCACGGCGTAATGGGCGGCAATGGCCACATTATTAAAGAGGCAGAAGCCCATGGCCCCATCAGGCTCGGCATGGTGGCCGGGGGGGCGCACCAGGGCGAAACAGTTATCCACCTCGCCGGCCACCACCATACGGGTGCCCTCCACCACGGCGCCGGCGGCCAGACAGGCGGCCTCATAGGATTTGGCCGAGGTGACGGTATCCGCATCCAGGGCATCAAAGGTGCGGCCGGCGGTCTGGGCGATACGTTCGATATGGGCCCTGCTGTGATTGAGATTCAGGATCTCAAAGGGGGCGGGTTGGGCCTTGGGAAAGAGAAACTGCCGGGCAATGTCCGGATTATCAAGCTGAGTATAGAGCACCTGCAAGCGCTCAGGACGCTCCACATGATCAAAGCCCGGGTCATGCAGGAGATAGAGATCATCTCGAAAAATTGCTGTAGCCACAGGAGGTTCCTCTTCTTTTTTATTTTCTTCTCAACGACTGTAATTATGGCCTTGCCAAAAGAGAGCCTGGCGGCTTTTTATGGCCGGCCCGGGAGGGGCTGGGCCGGCAATGAAAGGCGCCGCCCTGTTTCAACAACCCGCGCTTCTGTCACCACATAATCCAGGTATTGATCATGGGCTGCCATGGGCACCTCTGCCACCAGCTGCAGCTCAAAACAGAGGCCCACCCTGATGGCCTGGGGCGCCCTCCTGGCCAGAAAACGGTCATAATAACCGCCGCCATAGCCCATGCGACCGCCGTGCAGATCAAAGAGAGAGCCGGGCACAATAACCAGATCAAGGGCAGCGGGTTCCAGGAGACGACACCGGTGGGGATCCGGCTCCCTGATGCCCTGATAGCCAGGGACAAGATCATGGTCAAGATCGGTGACGGCAAAAACCTGCAGCTCTTTATCCCGGGTCCGGGTGAGAGGGGCCGCCACGGTTATCCCCCTGGCCAGGGCCTGGCGCATGAGGGAGCGGGTCTCGACTTCACTGCGGAAACTGACATAAAAGAGCATGGTCCTGGCCTGCCTGAAACAGGCAAGGGCCTCCAGCCGTGCCGCCAGGGCAAGACTCTTTTCCTGGCGCTGCGGCGCGGCCATCTGGTCACGACGGGCCAGTATCTCTCGGCGCCACAGCGCCCGGCTCTTCTGTTGCTGGGAATGGCTCTCCATAATGATGGTCCCTCTCTTTTTCAATGATGGCAACCTAGCATGAATCCGCTGGGAGGCAAACAAGAGAGGCACCAGGGAAGAGAAAAAAAGGGGAGAGCAATTCACGGTGTCAAAGCCGGTGCCCCCTACTTCCTCTTGCGGCTGGGCCTGCCCTGGGCCAGCCATTGGACCTGCTGGCACAGGCCTTTGACAAACCGCACCTCCCGGGACCGCAGACCGATGCGGTTAAAAAAATGGCTGAGATTATGGCGCCAGTAGCCCAGGTCTGCTTCCCGCACATAGCCTATGGCCACCAGGGCCTTTTCCAGATCATCATACATGGCAGCCACCACCCGGGAAGAGGCAAGGGCCGGTGCCGCAGCCGGGCCCGCCTTAGGGGCCATCAGGGCGCCAAAGAGCTCATAACAGATAACCCCCACTGCCTGGGCCAGATTCAGGGAGGAAAAATCCGCCGTGGGGATGGTCACCGTGGCATTGCAGAGCTCAAGCTCGGCATTACTGAGGCCGCAATCCTCAGGCCCAAAGACCAAGGCCACCTGGTTATGCCTCAGCTTGGGCAGGAGGTGGTCAACCATCCTGGCCGGGTTTTCCAGAAAAAACCGGTGCTTGCCCTGGCGGGCCGTGGTCCCCACCACCCAGCCGCAGTCAGCCACGGCCTGGGCCAGGGTGGGGGCCAGCTGGAGATTGGTAATGAGATCCCTGGCATGGTGGGTGGCCATTTTTCTCATGGCCCCCTGCTCCGGCAGCTCAGCGGCCACCACCACCAGACGGCTGATCCCCATATTATGGGCCACCCGGGCCGCCCCCCCGACATTTTCGCCATACTTGGGGCGCACCAGCACCACCCTGACGTTGGCCATCTGCTCTTTAACGGTCTCTAATTTTTGATGAACGCCCACAATTTCCCTTTTTTTTTCAAAAAAAAAAAGAGATGGCAACACCACACCATCTCTTTGCCCTGCCCAATATCCCCCTGCCGCTAAACCGGGGCAGAGAGATCCTCTTCCAGGACAAAATTAATCCGATAGGCCAGCAGATCAACACTGGCCACCCGCACCAGAACCAGATCGCCGAGCTGATACCGTTTGCCGGATCGCTTCCCCACCAGGCGGTGCATCTTCTCTTCCAGCACGTAATAATCATCCTTGAGATCGCTGAGGGTTATGGCGCCACTGACCATGAGATCATCAAGCTCGATAAAAAGTCCCCAGTCCGTGACCCCGGAGATGATGCCGGGAAAGACGCTGCCTACATGGTTGGCCATATATTGGACCTTGAGCCTGTTGACCATCTGCCGCTCCGCATCCACGGCAACCCGCTCCCTCTTGGAGAGGAACTCGCCGGCCTCCAGCAGTTTGGCCTTGGCCTTGGCAGAGGGCCGGGTGCCGGTCAGCCAGCCGGCCAGGGCCCGGTGCACCTGCAGATCCGGATAGCGGCGGATAGGGGAGGTGAAATGGCAATAATAGGAGGCGGCCAGGCCGAAATGGCCGACATTCTCCGGACTGTAGCAGGCCTGTTTCATCACCCTGAGCAACAGGTTGTTGACCATATATTCCTTGGGGGTGCCCACGGCCTTGGCCAGCACCGCATTAAACCATTGCGGCGAATTGGTCGCCTTGGGAAGGGGGGCCAGAAAGGAGTGGGCAAATTCCGCAAACTCCTCCACCTTGACGGGATCAGGAACCTCATGGATCCGGTAGAGGATCTCCACCTCTTCCCGGGCCATGGTCTCGGCCACGGCCTCATTGGCGGCCAGCATGAATTCTTCGATAATCTTGTGGGCCTGATTGCGCTCCCTTTTCATGAGGGCCTCAACCCGCTCATCCTCACCCACCACAATCCCCACCTCGGGCAGCTCAAAGCCGATGGCTCCCCGACCCATCCGTCTCTTGGTGAGCAGGGTGCCCAGCTGGGCCATGGCAGCCACCGGCCCTTGCAGCTCCCTGTCCCCTTCCTGGTCGAGATTGCCCTGGATAATCTCCCAGACCCGGTTATAGGTAAGGCGGAATCGACTCTTGATCACGGAACGGCAAAAACGACTCTGCACCCTCTTGCCGGTATCATCAAAATCGAGAATGGCGGTAAAGGCGTAGCGGTCTTCGTTGGGATTGAGGCTGCACAGGCCGTTGGAGAGGCGCTCCGGCAGCATGGGCAGGACTCCGGTGGGGAAATAGACACTGGTGCCCCGCTGGTAGGCTTCCTTATCCAGGGGGCTGTCCTTCTCCACATAATGGCTGACATCGGCGATGGAAACGTAGAGACGGAAGCCCTTTGTACCTTTTTCCACAATGACGGCATCGTCAAAATCACGGGCAGTCTCGTCATCAATAGTGACATGGAAGATGTCGCGCAGATCCTCCCGCCCCTCTTCCACCTCAACCGTGGCGCTGATATCGGCAACCTGGGCCAGCACCTCATCGGGAAACTCCAGGGGCAGCTCAAAATTACGGATAACCATCTCCATCTGCACCTTGGCGGAGCCGGGATCACCCAGGATCTCCGTTATCCGGCCGGTGGCGACGCGGCTTTCAGCCCGGAACTCATCCAGGGCAACCATCACGGCATCGCCATTGCTGGGGACAAGGCCTTCAGCGACATCGATCTTCACCGTCAGCAGCAGCCGACTGTCATCAGGGGTAACAACGCCATCAAGAAAGATACCCACCAGGCGGTCGAGTCCCCGTTTGAGCACGGCAACCACCCGCCCCTCTGTCCGACCACGCGCCGCCCCCACCTGCTGGAGAAGGACCGTATCGCCATGGGCGGCCGTGCCCAGGAAACGGGCCGGCACGAAAATATCCTTCTCATCCTTTTTGCGGTCAACCGCTGTGGGGGTAACAAAGCCAAACCCCTTGGGATTCACCACCAGGGTGCCCTGAAAAAAATCCTTGGCATTGAGACCGTAGGATTTGTCGCCAAGATCAACAAGGACCCGCTGCTTGACCAGGGAGTCCAGGAGGAGATGGAGATCCCGGCGGGTGGAACGGGGCCACTCAAGGTCTTTTTCGATCTCTTTGGCAGTAGCCACCCCGTCCCGGTGATAAATGGCAGCGGCAATCCGATCCGGTTCCACGTCCATAACGGGCTGAGCGGCTCGCCGCCCGGGCTGGGACCTTTGACGATGGTGCGCTTTTTTGCCTTTGATCTTTTCTATTTTGTTGCGACGGGCCATGAACTTCCCCTTTTGGTCAAACATCGCCTTTTAGCCGGCAATGTCAGAAATTATTTACAGACGCCAGATAGGCTGCGCCCTGTTTATGGTTATCTTACATGAAAATGTCAGCAAATCAAAATAATCCAGGGAACGCCCCGGGGCTCGCTTTTTCGAAAAAAACTTACCTTTTCCATAAACTTAACACCCGCCTGAGGTCAGGGACCAACAAGCTGTTGTCAAAAGCAAACAGTTGTGTAAGATAAAAGATTGTACATACATTCTTGGGGAGCGCATGGACCAGCAATCATTTGACATAGCAGCATACAGCCGGGAGATGGAGGCCCTTATAGGGAGCCAGGAAAACAAGCAGGCCCATCTCTTCTGGAAGGCCTTTTCCTTTGCGGTGGACGCCCACCAGGACCAGCGCCGCAAATCAGGGGAGGCCTATGTCAGCCATCCCTGCATGGTGGCCATGATCCTCGCCAGGGAACTGGGGGTCACTGACCAGGAAACCCTGGCTGCCGCCATGCTCCACGACACGGTTGAGGATGTCCCTGAAGTGACAGTGGAACTGGTGGGGGAGCTGTTCGGGCCCAAGGTGGAGGCCATTGTGGAGGGGTGTACCAAAATCAGCCACTTCGAAGGAGACAGGCAGACCTTTCTCAACCTGGTGCACCGCAAACTCTTTTCCGGCTCCGTGGCCCATCTTGAGGTGATGCTGGTCAAACTGGCCGACCGCCTCCATAATCTGCGCACCATGGAGTCGATGCCCAAACATAAGCGCCAGAAGATCTCCGACGAAACCCTGGGGGTCTATGCCCCCATGGCCGGTGTCCTGGGGGCCTTTGGCCTGAAGAGGGAATTATACAATCTGGCCCTGCTCTACAAATATCCGCGTCAGGGACCGCGGGTCATGGTCACCATCCGCCGTTTATTGCGCCAGACCGAGAAGGCCGGCATTGTCGACACCCTGAAGCAGGAACTGGATGCGGCCTGGATCAACAACTCCATCCGTCTCAAATCCAAAGGGCTCTGGGCCTATTACCGACCCCAGGAGGGCGGCCTGATTGCCGCCATTGAAAACCCCCTGGAAATCTATATCGTGGTTGATGACAAGCAGACCTGTTACCGCACCCTGGGCATCCTCAACCAGACCTTCCCGCCCATCCCGCGCACCATGCGCGATTTCATCGCCAACCCCAAGCCCACCGGCTATCAATCCCTCCATGTCCGAGCCAATATCAAGGGCCAGAACTATCTCTTCAAGATCCGCACCCAGGAAATGGTGGATCAGGCCAGGCTCGGCATTATTCGGGACTGGTACGCCAAACGGGCGGTACCCTCCCGTTTCAAGAAAGAAATCGCCGAGATGTTCAATATCATGGGGGGCAATGCCGATCTTTCCTATACGGACATGATTGCCGCCAGCGGCAAAACCGAAATCTACACCTATACCCCCAAAGGGGACCGCATCTGTCTGCCCAGGCAATCCACGGTTCTTGATTTTGCCTATAAGGTGCATACGGAAATCGGCCATCGCTGCATCGGCGCCCGGGTGGGGCAGAACGAGGTGGACCCCTCCTATGTACTGCGTGACGGCGACAGGGTGACCATCTTCACCCAGAAGGAGCCGGTCAATTTCGACCTGGATATCCAGGAGCTGTGCCAATCACCCCGGGCCCGCGCTGAACTGGCCCGCACCTTTCGGGCCCGGCGCAAAAAGCTGGCCCAGGAGACCGGTGAACTGATCCTCCATCAGGAACTCAAACGCTACGGCATCCCCTGTCCGGTCCTGGACCAGCCCGGCATGGCGGACATCTTTGAATATTTCGGCGTGGCAGACAAAGAAGAACTTCTCACCCGCCTGGGCCAGGGGAAAATACGGCTGCGGGAAATCCTCTCTGAGATAAAAAACGGTCTCTATGCGGACAAAGAGACCCTGATGCCCCCCACCGGCACCCTCAACTCCATTGAGCTTGACAGTGTTGATCCGGCCTGGGTGAAATTCTCCAGGTGCTGCAACCCCCTGCCCACCGAAAAAAGACTCTACGGGCTGCTCAGCGAGCGGGGGCTTTCCGTGCATCGCCTGGAATGCTCCCGGATGAAGGAGCTGAAATTTCAGAGGGAAGACATCATGGAGGTGCGCTGGAACCTGAAGAAGACCCGCCTGGAAAAACAGCAGACCCTGGATATCCCGGCCGGCCAGAAACGCAGCCTCATTTTCAAAATCCTGGCCGCCATTCCCGATGATATTCTTGTTGCCAAACTCCAGGCCTATGCCGGTCGGGCCGGCCGCGACAAACCGGCCTGGGAGATCCGGTTTGAGGTGGAAACCCTGGCCCAGCTCAGGGAACTCCTGAAGAAACTGGACAAGCAGAAGAATCTGATCTACGAATTTGTCCTTGAGCAGTAGCCTGGCTCCCCAGGCCTAGTACTCCGGAAAACTTAAATGTACGCGTAGCATTTCGTTATTGCATACGAACCACAAAGACACGAAGGCACAAAGAAAAAACATAAAAACAAGAAGCTCTCCGTGTTTTTGTACCTTTGTGCCTTTGTGCCTCTGTGGTTAAAGGCAGAGTTGCATAAATATACGAAACTTTAAGTGATATACATGCGGCCTTGTCTTGAGTGCCCAGCTATTTCTTCACGCAGATACGTCTTGCGAAACGTTTTGCGGCGTACTCGGCAGATTCTTCCGCCTAGACCTCCCAGCCCATGATCTTGCGGCTGAAGATATCCATGATCAGATACATATAGAAGAACAGCCCTTTAACGGTGGTGGCCGTATAGGTGATATCCCAACCCTGGAGTTGGTTGGGCGCGAAGGCTCTCTTCACTCTCGCCGGTGGTACCGGGGAACTATATGGAATTATACGGAACCGCTAAATAAATGAAAAGGCGATTGACAGCAGTGGGATATGCTGTCCAGAATAGTCTTTGAAGGGTTTCTTTTTTTAGAAGAAGGAGATCTTTTCTCCCTTTTGAGGTCAGGTGCCCAAAGGGGAAGGCGCTTTTTTTAAATAAAAGAATAAAAGCAGGAGCCGTTACAGACAAGCAATCCTACGAAGGCACATTAAAATTCGGACCGACGCTCTGCGTGATCGCTGGTCAAGGTCGGGCCCTGCCATTACGGAGCAGGGGCCCTTTCAACAAGGAGGAAAAATCATGACCCAGAAACTGCAAATCTACAAGTGTGAAGTATGTGGGAATATGGTGGAAGTGCTTCACGAAGGCGAAGGTGAACTGGTCTGTTGCGGAGCGCCCATGAAGCGCTTTCAGGAGAATACGGTTGACGCGGCAAAAGAAAAGCATGTGCCGGTGATCGAGAAGATCGAGGGCGGCTTCCGGATAAAGGTGGGCAGTGTGGCCCATCCCATGGAAGAGAGCCACTATATTGAGTGGATTGAAGCCATTACCGACAAGGGCGAGGTGTACCGCCAGTTTCTAAGCCCCGGCCAGGCGCCGGAGGCGGAGTTTAAAATCGAGGGTGGCAAGATACATGCCCGGGAGTACTGCAACGTCCATGGCCTGTGGCAAGGGTAAGCATGCCCTGTCGATAACGTCAGCTGCCAGGAGTTTTCAGCCTGGCTTGCCCCTAAAAGAGCGCTTAATATCTGGCTGGCCTGCCTTGCCGGGGAATATAAACGCCCAGAAGGTGGGCGTTGATACCGCTCAGATTTGCAAAACCATCAGGAGATGTGCCATGTATGCAAAAGAAGAATTGGAGAAGAAAATAATCGATCTTTATCCGGATATCACTGAACAGGGCATGGATCTCAGTGTGGAGTTTGATCCGGAAAAGAAGGTGTGGCTGGTTGATCTGAAGAAAGACAACCATGAGCTGAAGCATCATCTGGAAGTGCCGGATGCCAATGAGTGTATGGAAGGGAAGCAATGTGTCTCCCTGGCTCTGGAGATCGCCCAGCTCAAAAAGAATATAGAGGGAGAGCAGTATTAACGGCCAGACCAGCCACCATTTTTTGTCACCAGAGGGGATTGGGGAAATTCTGCTGCTGCATCCGCCGCTGAAACGGCATGTGTCATGCCTGGGCACGATTTTCCGCGTCCCGAGCCAGAGAGGGAATTATGGACTACTCCATCAAAATCGGCGGTGAAGCGGGCCAGGGCATCCAGACCATTGGTGAAGGGTTGGGACGCATCTTCACCCGCGCCGGCTATCACGTCTTTTCCCATCAGGATTATGAATCGCGTGTCCGCGGCGGGCACAATTTCTATCAGCTCCGTTTTGCCAACCACCCCTTGGCCGCTTCCCGGCAAAATATGGATATCCTGGTGGCCCTTGACCGTGAAAGCATTACGTACCATGGCCATGAACTTACGCCCGGGGGCAGGATCATCTATGACGCGGCTGCCCTTGATTTCAGCAGCGATGACCCCGCCTTTCTGGCAATCCCCTTTGAAAAACTGGCCCAAGAGCAGGGGGGCTCCAAGATCATGGCTAATACCGTGGCTACCGGCGCGGTGCTCGGCATGCTGGGTCTGGAGCTGGATCTCCTGCTGAAACTTATTGCCGCCCTATTCCATAAAAAAGGGGATGCGGTTGTTGAGGCCAATCGCAATGCCGCCCGGGCCGGCTACCAATTCGCCAGGGAGCATGGCGATGAGTCGAGCTTTGAGGTTGCGGCTGGTGAAGGGCAACAGCGGCTGTTCATTAATGGCATTGAGGCCATAGGTCTGGGGGCCCTGGCCTCGGGATGCACCTTTTATGCAGCCTACCCCATGACCCCCTCCACCGGCATCCTGAACTTTCTGGCCTCCAAGGGCAAGGAGTATGGTGTGATGGTGGAGCAGGCCGAGGACGAGATTGCCGCCATCAACATGGCCCTTGGTGCCTCCTATGCGGGGCTGCGCGCCATGACCGGCACTTCGGGCGGCGGCTTTGCCTTGATGACGGAAGGGCTCTCTCTGGCCGGCATGACGGAAACGCCGGTTGTCATCGCCATGGGGCAACGGCCCGGCCCGGCCACCGGCCTCCCCACCCGCACCGAGCAGGGAGACCTGAGCTTTCTCCTGACTGCCGGCCATGGTGAATTTCCCCGGGTCATTCTGGCGCCGGGTACGGCCAGGCAGGCATTTTATCTCACCAACAAGGCCTTTGAGCTGGCCGAAAAATATCAGATTCCGGTCTTTCTTCTCTTTGATACCTATCTTGGTGATTCCCAGTGGACTTATGATGATTTTGATCTCAGTCAAGTGTCCTATCATGATTATCGGCTGCGGGGTGAGGCCTTTGGGGAGCAGCAGGATTATAAGCGCTATGCCCATACCGACAGCGGCGTCTCTCCCCTGGGCGTGCCGGGAGACGCCGCCCATCTGGTGGTGGTGGACAGTGACGAACATGACGAGGATGGCCATATTATTGAGGATAAGGCCACCCGGAACCAGATGGTGGAAAAGCGTCTCTTCAGGAAACTGCCGCTCATCAAGGGCGAAATTGCCCCTCCCGAGCTATACGGAGAGCAGGAGCCTCGGGTGGTCCTGGTGGGATGGGGCTCAACCTATGGTGTTATGAAGGAGGCCGTTGACGCCCTGGCAGAGTCAGAGAAGATCGCCATGCTCCATTTCAGTGAAATTTTTCCCCTGCCCGACATGGCTTCTTTTGATTACCGCGCTTTCCTGGACCAGGCGCAGCTGACCCTGTGCATCGAGTTGAATGCCACCGGCCAGTTCAGCCGGCTGCTGCGCGCTGAAACCGGCTTTGAGTTCAAGGCCGCCATCCACAAATATGATGGCAGACCCTTTACGGTTGAAGAATTGATAGGAGAGATCCATGGTCACATTAAAGACATTTAGCGGTCAGCAGCCGGCCTGGTGTCCAGGCTGCGGAAATTTCGGCATCTTGAACACATTCAAGGAGGTGATGGTTGATCTCAATCTTGAACCCCATCAGTTCACGGTGGTCTCGGGCATCGGCCAGGCGGCAAAACTGCCGCACTACACCAAGTGCAACACCTTCAACGGTCTGCACGGCCGCACCTTGCCGGTGGCAACAGGCATCAGGCTGGCAAATCATGCCATGCCGGTGATCGTCACCACCGGCGACGGCGACTGTTACGGTGAGGGGGGCAACCATCTCCTGGCTGCCATGCGCCGCAACATCAATGTGAAGCTCTTTGTCCACAACAACCAGATCTATGGCCTG
Source organism: Desulfurivibrionaceae bacterium (assembly GCA_031581485.1). Lineage (GTDB taxonomy): Bacteria > Desulfobacterota > Desulfobulbia > Desulfobulbales > SURF-16 > BM506. The sequence continues at coordinate 37,355 of JAVLBA010000014.1, forward strand.
ACCAAGGGCCAGCCCTCTCCCACCAGTGATGAAGGGACCAGGGCCAAGAACGTCCCCGACGGGGTGATCTCCCAGCCCTTGAATCCCATGGTCCTGGGGGTGGCCCTGGACTGCGGATTTGTGGCCCGGTCCTTTGCCGCTGATATGGAGCATCTCAAGGAGATGATGAAAGAGGCCATGGCCCACAAAGGGTTAGCCCTCCTCGATATCCTGCAGCCCTGTTTCGTCTTCAACAAGGTGAATACCTACAAATGGTATCGCGAGCGCGTCTATCATCTGGAGCCGGATTATGATCCCGAAGACCGCTCAGCAGCCTTTGCCAAGGCCCTTGAATGGGGCGATCGCATCCCCATAGGCGTCATCTACCGCAACAGCCGCCCGACCTATGAGGAGCATGTGCCGGTGCTGGAAGGCGGGCCCCTGGTGCAGCAGGCCTTTGATCCTGCCAAGATTAAGGCCACGCTTCAGGATTTTTATTAAAAAAGGGAGAGGACGTGCGCCGTGACGAATACGGCGCCACGGCAGAGAACTCGGCCTGATTAACAGGGGGTGAAACAGGATGACAAACAGTATGGCCAGCCAGGAGATGCTCTACCGCACCTTGGGCAGCACGGGTGAGAACGTATCGGTCATCGGCATCGGAGGATCGCATATCGGCTTGAACGGGGTCAGTGAACAGTTGGCCATCCGCATCATCCGCACCGCCATAGATCGTGGCATCAACTTTATGGATAATAGCTGGGACTACAACAACGGGGTCAGCGAGATCCGCATGGGCAAGGCCCTGCGCAATGGCTACCGGGACCGGGCCTTTCTGATGACCAAGATCGATGGTCGCTCAAAGCAGGAGGCGGCGCGGCAGCTTGATCAGTCGCTGCAACGCCTCCAGGTGGACATGATTGATCTCGTTCAGTATCACGAGGTGATCCGCTACGAAGATCCGCATCGGATCTTTGACCATCAGGGGGCGCATGTGGCCATGGAAGAGGCCCGGCAAGCGGGAAAGATCCGCTATATCGGCTTCACCGGCCACAAAGATCCCCAAATCCATCTCCATATGCTGCAGGTGGCGGCGGATTACGGTGTTGCTTTTGATACGGTCCAGATGCCGCTCAATGTCATGGATGCCCATTACCGGAGTTTTCAAAAAGAGGTGCTGCCTGAACTGATACGCCGGAAAATCGGGGTCCTGGGCATGAAGTGCATGGGCAACGGCATTTTGCTGCAGTCGAAAACAGTGACCCCCTCTGAGTGCCTCCATTATGCGCTCAATCTTCCCGTCTCTGTGGTTATAACGGGTATCGACAGCATGGAGATCCTCGAGCAGGCCTGCCAGGCAGTGCAGACCTTCCAGCCCATGAGTGGGGATGCCGTGCAGGCCTTGCTGGCCAAAACCGCTGAAGCAGCGGCGGCAGGGGTCTTTGAACCCTTCAAGACCTCTTCTATTTTCGATGCGACGGCCAGGCATCCGGAATGGCTGGGTGAGGAATCGCAAACGCTGCAGGAACTGCGGCCGGAGTAGGCAAGGAAGAGACGGGATCAGGCTGTGACAGCTACATTCTTTCAGGAGGAAACATGAAGGCCTTGATTATAAGTGCGGATAAATTCGAAGATTCTGAATTGCTGGTGCCCTATTACCGCTTACAGGAGGCGGCCATTGATGTGGTGGTGGCCTCCCCGAGTCGCGGGTCCATCAAGGGCAAGCACGGCTATGAAGTAGCCGTGAACCAGACCCTTGACGAGGTCGATTCTGAGGCGTATGCGATTTTGATCCTGCCCGGGGGGGCGGCGCCGGCTGCGGTGAGAAAAGAGCCGGCGGCCCTGGAGATCGCCCGTAATTTTTTTGCGGCTGAAAAGCCGGTGGCTGCCATCTGCCACGGCCCGCAGATATTGATCAGCGCCGGTCTCCTGGAGGGACGCCGCGCCACCTGCTACAAATCAGTGGCGGCTGAATTGCAAGAAGCAGGCGCGCTCTATGAGGACCGGGAAGTGGTGGTGGACAATAATCTGATCACCTCCAGGCACCCGGCCGATCTCCCCGTCTTTATGCGCGAGATCATGAAGCAGCTGGGAATTTAGTCTATTTGTTATCGGGAGATAACGTTGGGGTGCTTTCCCCTTTCCGTGATTGCCGGAACCCAGAAACATGCAGAGGAGAAACCATGCCGGGCCAGCATAAGCTGATGGACACCTACCTCCAGACCGGCCAGATAAGCTGCCATGATGCCGGGGGCCACAGGATTGACTGTGCCGGCAGCGGCCAGGACGCAGAGTTCAAAAGGGGCCTGGCCTGGCCGGTACCGCGATTTGAGGTGCTTGGCGATATGGTGATTGATGAGCTGACCGGGCTGATCTGGACCAGGGATGCCAATGCTGCCGGTTTTCCGCTGTCATGGCAGGAAGCCCTGGAGTTCATCGCCACCATGAATCGGGATCAGCTGTTCGGTGCTGCTGACTGGCGTCTGCCCAATCGTCGCGAGCTCCGAAGCCTGATCAGTCACCAGACCAGGGAACCGGCCTTGCCGGCCGGTCATCCCTTTATCAACGTCTTTACTGGCTGGTACTGGACATCCACCACTGCGGCCATCAATACCGCCTATGCCTGGTATGTCAATATGGCGGGCGGCCGGATGTTTTATGGCCATAAAGAACAATCCTGCCTGCTCTGGCCGGTGCGCGACAACGGTGAGACCAATGTGCTGGCCACGGGTCAAAGCCGCTGTCACGATACCAGGGGCGAGCTCATCTCCTGTGCCGGCTCAGGACAGGACGGTGCCTTCCGCTCCGGCAGAGCCTGGCCTGAACCACGGTTTGAGCAGACCGTAAACGGGGTGGTGGACCGGCTCACCAACCTCTGCTGGCAGGCATCAGCCGACCTCACCGCCGGGCCGGTGACCTGGGAGGAAGCGCTCAAGGCAGTGAGCACGCTTAACCAGCAGCACAGCACGTCTTCATGGCGGCTGCCCAATATCAATGAACTGGAGTCGGTGGTGGATTGCAGCCGCCACAGCCCGGCGCTGCCTCAAGGACATCCCTTTACTGAAATCAGGCAGGAATATTGGTCTGCAACCACCAGCATGTTTGAACCTGACTGGGCATGGGCCCTCTATCTCACCAAAGGAGCAATCGGGGTGGGGCAGAAAAGCATGGCGCACTTCTTTGTCTGGGCGGTGTGCGATTTTTCTCCGTTATAAAGAAAGAACAGGAGGCGGCATTTCCCTAAGAATGGATGGGAACCGCCGGTGCTGGTCGTTTGACCGTCCCCCCAAGGGGTGGAGATTTCCGCGGATGAAAACAGGGAGGAGGATCAATGGCAGAAAGCAGAGAGGCAGAATCACATTCTCACGAAATGGAGCATGACAGGCATGCCGGGCATGACATGGAGGGTCATGATGAGGGCGGCCATACCGATCATCATGCGCACATGGCCAGGGATTTCCGCAAGCGGTTCTGGATTTCCCTGATTATTACCCTGCCCATTCTCTTCCTGTCGCCCATGTTGCAGAAGCTGATGGGGCTGCGGGAAGCCTTCCGTTTCGCCGGCGATCTCTATCTCCTCTTCGGCCTGGCCTCGGCGGTCTTCTGGTATGGCGGCTGGCCCTTTCTTAAAGGCCTGTTCAGAGAGCTCAAATCCAGGCAGCCCGGCATGATGACCCTGGTGGCTGTCGCCATCACCACCGCCTATCTCTACAGCAGCGCGGTGGTCTTCGGGCTCCCCGGCAAGATGTTCTTCTGGGAGCTCGCCTCCCTTGTCGACATCATGCTGCTGGGGCACTGGATTGAGATGAGATCGGTGATGGGTGCCTCCAGGGCTATGGAGGAACTGGCCAGGCTCATGCCCTCCGACGCCCATAAGATCATGCCGGATGGCGCTGTCAACGACGTGCCGGTGGACGAACTGGCAAGGGATGACAAGCTCCTCATCAAACCGGGGGAGAAGATCCCTGCCGACGGGGATATTGTTGAGGGAGAGAGCTCGGTCAATGAGGCGATGCTCACCGGGGAATCAATGCCGGTGAGCAAGAAGAGCGGCGGCAAGGTCATTGGCGGCTCCATCAATGGCGAAGGTTCGCTCACCATTGAGGTCAAAAACACGGGCAAGGATTCGTTTCTGTCCCAGGTCATGGATCTGGTCCAGCAGGCTCAGGAAAGTAAATCAAAGACCCAGGATCTGGCGGACACGGCTGCCATGTGGCTCACCCTGGTGGCTTTGAGTGGCGGCGCCATCACCTTTCTCATCTGGCTGCTGGCCATGGGCAGGGAATTTGCCTTTGCCATTGAGCGCAGCGTGACCGTTATGGTGATTACCTGCCCCCATGCCCTCGGTCTGGCAGTGCCCCTGGTGGTGGCCGTATCCGCCGCCCTGGGTGCCAAAAATGGATTGATCATTCGCAACCGCCCCGCCTTTGAGCGGGCCCGGAAACTGAAAGCCATTATTTTCGACAAGACCGGCACCCTTACAGAGGGCCGCTTCGGGGTCACCGATACCTTGGTGCTGGGAGCGGATATGGATGAAGAGACCTTGCGCCGCTATGCAGGCTCGGTGGAGGCGAATTCCGAACATCCCATTGCCCTGGCTGTTGCCGCTGCCGCCGAGCACACGCTGCCCGTTGAAGGCTTCAAGAGCATCCCGGGCAAGGGTGCCCAGGGCATGGTGGAGGGCAAAGAGGTAAAAGTGGTCAGCCCGGTCTATCTGCAGGAACAGGGGGTCACTAAGCCTGATGAGCGCGTCGCGTCCCTGCAGGGCCAAGGCAAGACAGTGGTCTTTATCCTTGTCGACGGGGAGTTGCAGGGGGCCATGGCCCTGGCGGATATCATCCGACCCGAGGCCAAGCAGGCCATCGTTGACCTGAAGGCCTTGCATATCCGCTGCCTGATGCTCACCGGTGATAACAAAGCCACCGCCAAATGGGTCGCGGACCAGATAGGCGTGGATGAATACTTCGCGGAAGTTCTGCCCCAAGACAAGGCCGCCAAGGTGAAAGATGTACAGTCCCGGGGTGTATTAACGGCCATGGTCGGTGATGGTGTCAACGATGCGCCGGCCCTGGCCCAGGCGGATGTGGGCATCGCGATCGGTGCCGGCTCTGATGTGGCGGTGGAAAGTGCTGATGTCATTCTGGTGCGGAGCAATCCCCTGGATGTGGTGGCCATTGTGCAGCTTTCCCGGGCCACCTACGGGAAGATGATCCAGAATCTGATCTGGGCCACGGGTTATAATGTTGTCGCCATTCCGCTGGCCGCTGGCGCGTTGTACGCCTGGGGCGTGCTGCTCAGTCCCGCCCTGGGGGCGGTGCTGATGTCCGCAAGCACGGTCATTGTGGCCGTTAATGCCCGCCTGCTGCGCTTGAAGAAAGAACCCTCATGAAAGCATGTGCCCGGTGACAGGTCCGAAAGGGCCTGTCTCGCCGTGAAGCCGGGCTGCGTTTTTTTGCCATGGAACTGTCCTCCCTGCAGCTCGTGTATGGAGGGCAACCGCAAAAATATGGAGGCTGAGAAATTATGAAAATCGTGGTCTTTGAATTTGAGGGATGGGAGAGCGACTCCTTCAAGTCGTTGCAGGAGAGGCATGAAGTGATTTTTGAGAGCGAGCAGCTGACCGCGGAAACCGCAGGCCGCTATTCTGATGCGGAAGTGGTGTCCACCTTTATCTATTCCAAACTGGACACCTCCACCCTGGAATCTCTTCCCCGCTTGCAGCTCATCGCCACCCGCTCCACCGGCTTTGACCATATCGATATCGGCTATTGTCAGCAGCAGGGGATCTCCATCTGTAACGTGCCGGGCTATGGAGAAAATACAGTGGCCGAGCATGTCTTTGCCCTGTTGCTGACCATCAGCCACCGGCTGTACGAGGCCCTGAATCGTACCCGGCGCGGCGATTTCTCCCTGGAGGGGCTTCAGGGCTTTGATCTGCGGGGCAAGACCATGGGGGTGGTGGGCACCGGTCAGATCGGCCAATGCGTCATCGAGATTGCCAAGGGATTCGGCATGAACGTGCTGGCTTTTGATGTACGAAAAAACCAGGAGGCCGCGGATCGATTGCGGTTTAGATATGTCGGTCTGGAAGAGTTGTTGGGGAGCTCGGACGTGGTGACGCTGCATGTCCCTGCCAATGAAAAAACCCGGCATATGATCTCCACCGACCAGTTCCAGCAGATGAAGAAGGACGCGGTGCTGATCAACACGGCGCGGGGTTCGGTGGTGGATATAAAGGCCTTGCTCCATGCCTTGACAGAGGGCCCTTTGCTGGCGGCGGGCCTGGATGTGCTGCCTGAGGAGCCGGCGATTCGTGAGGAGGCCGAACTTCTCTCTTCGGTCTTCTGTAAGAAACATAATCGTGAAACCCTGCTGGTAAATCATGTCTTGCTGCGTCTGGCCAATGTCTATATCACGCCCCACAGCGCCTTTAACACGCGGGAAGCAGTCCAGCGCATTGTGGCCACCACGGTTGACAATATTGAGTCCTTCGCGGCAGGGCAACCGCAGAACGTGGTGGGGGCCAAAGAGTGACAGGCGCATCAGGGTGGACGCCGCCCATAGGCCAAGGAAGGCGGTCTTTACCATGAACGGCTGCGCATCTCCCACTCCTGGCCAGAAAAAAAGGTGGAAAGCATGACAGCAAAAAATAAAAAGATCGATTCCCTCCACTGGTTTGCTGATCTGGATCGCCACGATGTGGAGTCGGTGGGCGGCAAAAACGCCTCCTTGGGCGAAATGATCCGCGCCCTCAAAAAGCAGAAGGTGCGGGTGCCGGACGGCTTTGCCACCACCGCGGCAGCGTACCGCCATTTCCTGGCGGCAAATGGGCTCAACGACAAGATTACGGGCCTGTTGGAAGAGCTGCAAAAAAAGGATCTCAAGCTGGAGGAGGCGGGCCAGAAAATCCGGCGGCTCTTCAAGAAGGCGGAATTCCCCCCTGCAATAAGGGAGGATATTGAGAAGGCCTATGCACAGTTGTCCGACAGGTACAAAGTGAAGCAGGTGGACGTGGCGGTGCGCAGCAGCGCCACGGCCGAGGATCTCCCTGATGCCAGCTTTGCCGGCCAGCAGGAGACCTTTCTCAATGTGACCGGCGTGGATGAGCTCATGGAGGCGTGCCGCAACTGTTATGCCTCGCTCTTTACCAATCGCGCCATCAGTTACCGGCAGGAAAAAGGCTTTGAGCACATGAAGGTCGCCCTCTCCGTGGGTGTTCAGAAGATGGTGCGTTCGGACAAAGCCGGGTCCGGGGTCATGTTCAGTATTGATACCGAAACCGGGTTTCCCCGGGTCGTCATGATCAATGCGGCCTGGGGGCTGGGGGAAAATGTTGTGCAGGGCACGGTCAATCCTGACGCCTACCTCGTCTTCAAGCCGCTGCTGGAGGAGAGCGGAGTGGTGCCCATCATCGACAAGACGCTGGGCGCCAAGGAAATGAAAATGGTCTATGCCAAAGGCGGCAGTCACCCCACCCGAAATGTGGATACATCCAGCAAGGAGCGCCGGGCCTTTGTCCTGGAGGATGGCGAGGTCCTGCAGCTTGCCCGCTGGGCCTGCGCCATTGAGAAACATTACGGGCAACCCATGGACATGGAGTGGGCCAAGGACGGTGAAAGCGGGGAACTGTTCATAGTGCAGGCGCGGCCGGAGACGGTGGAGTCCCAGAAAGAAGCCACTGCCTTTAAGACCTACCGCCTCAAGGAAAAAGGGGAAATCCTCCTCACCGGCCTCAGCATCGGCCAGGCAATCGGCTCCGGACCGGTACGCCTGATCGAGTCCCCTGATGATGCGGATCATTTCCAGGACGGGGATATCCTGGTGACCCAAACCACGGATCCGGACTGGGTACCCATCATGAGACGAGCCGCCGGCATCATCACCGAGACCGGGGGTCGTACCTGTCATGCCGCTATTGTCAGCCGCGAATTGGGGGTTCCCGCTGTGGTGGGGGTAGAGCGGGCCACAGATCAGCTCAAGGATGGGCAGGAGATTACCCTTTCCTG
>JAVLBA010000150.1:0-2580 GCA_031581485.1 Desulfurivibrionaceae bacterium
GCTCTTCGTGTTTTTGTACCCCTCAAGGGGGTATTAAAAAGAATGCCTTTGTGGTTAAAGGCATAGTTGCATAAATATACGAAACTTTAAGTGACATACGGCACTAGTTTCTCCCTTGCCGGCCTGCTGCCTCTCTCTTTCATAATTGCCTTGGTGGATCTATTCAAGGCAGATAATCTGATCCGTCACCTCAGTGAAGGCCACATCGTGGCTGATGAGAAAAAGCTGGTCGTACCAGTGCTCGGTCACCTCTTCCCGGCCCACGTCAATGGCCCGGAAGGCCTGGGCCAGATTGGCCCGACGGGCCGCATCCAGGTTGGAGGTGGGCTCGTCAAAAAAGGCCACCCGGGCGCCGATGGTCTGCAGCAGGGCCAGGCGCAGGGCAACCACGGCGCTCATGGTCTGGCCCCCTGAGAGCTGCTCATCGCTGCGCTCCCTCAGCCTGCCATCCTCCATATCCCGCAGAATGATCTGGTATTTATCGCCCCAGGAGAGCTCTTCATCGGTTTCAGCGATGGTGCGGTAGATACGGTCGGCCCGCAGGCTTATCTCCTCCCGAAAGCGCTCGGACAGCTTGGCCGAGACATTATTGAAGATCTGGGTGCGCAGGAATTTGACTAAGCCCTCCTTATGGCTAAGGCCCTTCCCGGCCGCCAGGAGGGCCTTGATCTCTGCCTTGATCTGCACCATTTTTTTGATCTCCCCATCCAGGCGGAGGCGCTCCCGGCCCAGGTCGGCAATTTTCTGCCTGCCGGTGGCCAGCGCCCCCACCAGCGCCTCCTTATCCAGACGGAGCTGGGCGTGGCCCTTTGCATCATACTCCTTGCTGAGAGCGGCAAGCTCTTGGCCCCTGGCCGTCAAAGTGGTGCGCAACTCCTCCAGAAGAGCCACCATGGCGGCCAGGGAGTCGCGCCTCTTTTGCAGATCAAGGGCCTCCTTTTGATTGGCAAAAAAGGCATCCCGGGCCGCCTGATGGCCCAGCCGTTTTTTTTCAAGGGCGGCGATTTCCTGGTCAAGATGGCTATATTTCCTGAGCTCTTCCTGAGAGAGTGTTGCCTTGTGGCGGGCCGCGGCCTCTTCTTTTTCCACCCCGGCCAGGGCCTCCTGCCTTTTGCTGTTATGGCGGCTCCGTTCGGCCAGGGCCAGGCGCTGTTTGGCCAGTTCCTGGCCGCGCACCGTCAGGCCGGCCAGCTCCTGCCCGGCCTTTTCCGCCGCCCCCCTCTGCCGCTCTGTTTCTGCCAGGCGCTGCGCCAGCGTCTTGCCCTCCTGGTCCAGGTGGTCCAGCCGGGCGCTGAAGAGATCACCAGGCACCTTGCCGGCAATGTTCCGGCAGGCTTCCTGGAAAAAGGGACAGACCCCTTCGGCCAGTTTTTCCCGACCCTCCAGCAGGCCGACCCGCCGCCCCTCCAGAAGTCCCTGGGCCTGGCGCAGCCTTTCCGCCTCTGTTTTCAGGGCGGGCAGGCGGGCAGCCGCCAGGATAATCCCCTCGGCGGGCAGCACTTCCTTCTCCTCTTTACAGAGCCGCTCTTCTTCAGCGGCCAGCTCCGTGGCTGTTTTTTTGATCTCCTGCCTTTCGTGGGCCAGGGCCTGGGCCAGACGAGCCGTTTCCCGGTCCAGGGCACTGATCTCCTTTTCCAGGGCCCGCCGCTGCCTCTCCTGCTCCCGCAGGGTCTTGAGCTCTGCCTCTGCCGCGGCAAAGGCCTCCTGGCCGGGCCGGCTTTTTTCCATGGTTTCCAGGGCCAGCTCCGCCTCTTTCACCCTTTTACCGTTGTCAACGATCTTGCCTTCCCCGTCCTTCATCCGGTTCTCCAGCACCAGGATATCTCCTTTGAGTGTCTGGATCTTTTTTTCCTGGCCGTCACAGAGAACCAACAGCCCCTGAATGGCTGCCAGGCCCTTTTCCTTTTCTCCCACCAGCTTCTGTTGGGCCGCTGCCTCCTCCGCCAGGGCACGGACCTCTTTTTGGCGTTCCGGCAGGGCCGCCACCTGCTCCTCCTTGGCCTGGATCTCCACCTTGAGCAGATCCATTCTGGACTTCACCGCCTTGAGCAGAGTGGTGGTGCCCTTATAGGTCTTGCGCCAGGCATCAATGCCCAGGATGGCGTCAAAGGCCTCCTGCCGCTTGGCCGGCTGCCTGAGGACAAAGGGCCCCAGAAAGTCATGCTGAAAGGGGCCGATCACCAGTTTGAACTGATCCGCCAGGGCACGGCCGCCGTCCAGGCCGAGCAGTTCCTTGATCCGGGCCTCGGTTTCCGGGGCCCCGGCATGCTCCTCAACCTCGAAGGCCCCGCCTGTCTCCCGGGCCAGCAGCCATTTGGAACCGGCCCCCACGCTGCGGGAGACCCGGTAGATATCGCCCGCAGCCGGGCTGAAGGTGACGGTTACTTCCCCTTTTTTGGCCCCGATGGAGATGAACCGCTCGATATTACCGACAAAGTCCCGGGCATCAACGCCGAACAGGGCGTAGCCGATGGCCTCGAAGATGGTGCTTTTCCCCACCCCGTTGACCCCGGCCAGGACGTTGATGCCGCTGACAAAAGGGAGCTCCAGATCCTGGTGGGATTTGATGTTCTTCAGGGT
>JAVLBA010000151.1:0-2578 GCA_031581485.1 Desulfurivibrionaceae bacterium
GTTTGCTATGATGACGGATGGTCTGCGCTAAATGATTTTAGGGATTTGTTGGCGTTTATGGCAAGCGTGGATAGTGATGATATTTCTGCAGATGATTTCAGCAGAGCCCTCACTGTTCTAGGCTTTGAAGACATGACAGATTGTGGAGATGATAAATGCAAGAGCAAGAAGAAGAAATAACCGGGCAGATCCGGTCTATAAAATATCGCAACTCGGAGGGGTGGGCCGTGTTCAAGCTGGATGGCGGCCAGGATTGTACCGGGGTGCTGGCGGAGATGGTGGACCAGGGGTCTGACGTGACCTGTTTGGGGGTCTATGTCCAGAAGCAGGGCTACCCCCGGCAGCTCAAGTGTTCCAAGGTGGTGCCGGCACCGGTGAAAACCGACAGCGCCGCCGGGGTGGCCAAGATCCTGCAGCGTCTGCCGGGCATAGGCCCGAAAAAGGCCATGGAGGCGGTCAGCAAGCACGGAGCGGAACAGGCGTGGCATCTGGCCAAGACAGACCCGGCGGCGCTGGGAGTGGCCAAGGATCAAGCGGAACTGGCCAAATCCATTGCCTGCAACCTGGTGGAGAGTATCGAGGCCACCATCTATCTCCTGGGCATCGGCCTGACCGACAACAAATGCAACAGGGTCCTGACCCATTTCGGCGTCAAGCATGCCGTGGCCGCCGTGAAAGAGAACCCCTACTCGCTGATGGATATTGACGGCTTCGGCTTTGTCACTGCCGATGATATCGCTTTCAAGGCCGGGATAGATGCCGGTAATCCGGCCCGGGTCGCCGCCTGCATCCTCTACTGCCTCATTGACGGTCAGAAAAACGAGGGGCATGTCTACCAGATGGGCCGCATCCTGATCGCCATTGTCAGCGAGACCCTGACGGAATCCGCCAAAAAGGCCAGGGTGCCCCTGGTACACATGCCCGATTACGGCACCATCAGGGCGGCGGTCTACAATCTGCAGGCAGAGGGCAGGGTGGTTATTGACGAGGGCCGGGTCTACGCCACTGAGCTGCTGGACGCGGAAAAAGAAATTGAAGCGGCCCTGGGCGCTGCGGAGGTGTTTTAGATGAAAGTGCTTGACGAATCACAGCAGCGGGCCGTTGATTGCGTGAAAAGCGGCTTGCGGATCATAGCGCTGACGGGTATGCCAGGATCTGGCAAAACATTTACCATCCAGGCGATCTTAAAAGAGATATTTGCAGCTGGCATGGACCCGGCCAGGGTCTATCTGGCCTGCCCCACCGGCAAGGCGGCCAAGGTCCTTGAGGACGCCCTGGACATCGACATAGAAAACGCGCCATCCACCATTCACCGCATGCTGGGCTGCCGGGGGCCGCAATGGGAATATGACCGCAACAACCCCCTGCCGGCAGAGTTCGTCATCATTGACGAGGCCAGCATGAATGATTCCCTGCTCATGGCGCGACTGCTCTCATCCGTTGCCGAGGGCTGCCGCTTTCTGCTGGTGGGCGACAAGGACCAGTTGCCGCCGGTGGGTCCAGGCTGTCCTTTCAGGGACATCATCGTGGCCGACATGCCCGGCGTGGTGGCCAGGCTGGAAACCAACCACCGCCAAAAAGAGGGCTCGCTGATCGCCGACGCCTGCCAGCGCGTTATTTCAGGGAGCAGGCCGGTATTCGGGGCAGAGGGCGCGTTTACCCTGGGCGGCTCCAGGGCGGATGATCTCTTCTTTTGCGACGCCCCTGAAAAGGAGGAGATCCCGGCGGCCGTGGTGGAGCTAGTGCGCGACTGGTCAACAAGCGGCGCTGATTATTGCGTCCTGGCCCCGCAAAGGACAGGGGTGTGCGGGGTGGAGGCCATGAACACCTATCTGCAGGAGCAGCTCAACCCCGAGGCCCAGGGCAAGAACGAAATCCAGTCCATGGGGGTGACGCTGCGCGAAGGCGACAAGGTGATGCACACCAAGAACAACTATGAGCTGGACGTCTTCAACGGCTTCACCGGCACCATCCGCGAAATAGACCCCTATACCAAGGCGGTCCTGGTGGATTACGACGGCCAGGCCGTCCTCTACTCCGAGACCTCGGACATCAAGCAGCTGGCCCTGGGCTACTGCATGACCATCCACAAGGCCCAGGGCAGCCAGTACCAGTATGGCGTGGTCATCTGCCATTCCAGCCATTATTATATGTGGTCGCGCCAGCTGCTCTACACGGCCATTTCCAGATTCAGGGAAAAACTGTATATTGTCGGCAACAAGAAGGCGCTCAAGCGCTCCGTCAGCAACTCTGTGGACAACTCGCGACAGACCTATCTGGGGCTGGCGCTTGGCGATAAAGCAGAAAGGAGGGCCTGACCATGGCGGCAACCATAGCTGATTATAAAGTGGGTGACGTCTACGGGCACTGGACCATCATCGGCCCGGCGGAGAAATACAGGTCAGGCTCCAAAAGAGTCACCTGCCGCTGCCGCTGCGGCAAAGAAAAGATCCTGATGCTCACCTCCATAGCCACCGGCAAATCAACGCAGTGTACGTCCTGCGCCAACCAGCGGACTAGGGCATCCCGTGTAGGCATGAAGTTCAACGGCCTGGAGGTCATCGACACCGCCAACAAC
>JAVLBA010000152.1:0-2562 GCA_031581485.1 Desulfurivibrionaceae bacterium
GGTCCTGTTGTGTCCAAAAAATCCGTTATCATCATGGGAGGCGGCATAGCGGGCCTCACCGCCGCTGCCCTGCTCAGCAAACGCGGCCACCCTGTCACCCTGCTGGAAAAAGAGGAGAAGACCGGGGGCTGTGTCACGGGCTTTGAACGGGACGGCTTTTATTTCGATGCCACCGGCGCCTTTCTGGCCCCGGCCAACCCGGGCAGTGCCTTTGACGCCATCCTGACTGAGCTGGGCATTGCCCGGGAGCTTGATTTCCTGGCCCTGGCCCCCAGCCGCCATATTTACCCCGGCCTCGAGCTCCAGCTTGATCAGGGCAGCCAGGCCGCCCTCATGGAGACCCTGGCCCGCCTTTTCCCGGAACAGACCAAAGAGCTTGCCGCCTACAACAGGCTGTGCGCCCGGGCAGGCCGCCAATTCCTGGCCTTCACAGAGGCGCCCCCCTGGCAGAAGGCGCTCATGCCCATCTTCTACCCCACCCTGTTTCGCTGCGCCCGCCACTCCCACGCCACCATCCTGGACCGTTTTTTCAAGGGCCAGCCCGCCCTCATCCAGGCCCTCTCCGCCCTGCCCACCACCCTGCCCCCCAGCCGACTCTCCTTTCTCTTTGTGGCGCTGCTCCGGGCCCGAGAGCTCAAAGACGGCATCTTCTATCCCAGGGGCGGCATGCAGAAGGTCACAGAGCTGCTGCGCCGGGCCGTGGTGGATCATGGCGGCACCATCCGCACCCAGGAGGAGATCGGCGCCATCAGCAACAGTGCCGCCAGGGTCGAGGCCGTTACCGGCCAGGCGGGCGCCCTCCACCAGGCAGACTGGTTCATCGGCGCCATGAACCCCTTCCACGGCCAGGCCATGTTGCAAGGCGGGGTCCGGCTCTACAGCAAGGTCTTTGACCTGAGCCGCTATACAATCTCCCCCTCGGCGCTGCTTTTTCATGTGGCCCTGCCCGCCCGCGCCCTTCCTGCGGACTGGCCCCCCCTGCTCTGCCTGCATACCAGCGCCGATCCCGAGATCGAGGCCCAGGCCATTGCCCAGGGCATCTATAAAGACGGCCTGCACCTGGTCATCACCACCCCCTCCCTGCTCGACCCTGATCTGGCGCCCGAGGGCCATCACACCCTGAAGGTGCTGGTGCATGCCCCGGGGGCCTCGGTCTTTGCCGAGGAGTTTCCCGACCAGGCGAGCATCGACAAGGTAGAGCAGGATATCTTCGCCGTTATTAAAGAAAAAACAGGGGTGGATCTGGCGGCCCACAACCTCTTCACCATGCAGACCACTCCCCAGGATCTTATGGCCAGAACCGGCAATGAAGAGGGGGCCATGTACGGCCTTGATGCCGCCCTGGGCCAGGTGGGGGCCCGCCGGCCGCCCCTTACCACCAACCTTGCCAACCTTTTGTGGATCGGCCACTACAACCGCCCGGGCCACGGCATCGTAGCCAGCGCCCTGTCCGGCTCCCTGGCCGCGGATATGATCAGCAGCGAAAAATAACCCCACAGGCCCAGATATCTTCAAAAACCCCAGGCCGCACGAGGAGATCACCATAAAGGCCCTACGCCCTTCTCCCCCGCCCCAGGCATAGGCATTTCCCCGCTATAACCACCCGTCTTAACAGAATAAACCCCTTGTACTACTTCGTAAGGTCAGGTAGAGATAACTCCAAGGCCATGCTAGACAACAGGTGGAGATAGGTCTAGTTAGCGTGGCCCAACCCCGCTTGCAGGGGAGACCCCGTGTACTCAGAAGGAAGAAGCCTGGACCGAAAAAGCAATAGTTAGGTGTTTAGTCCCGAATTATAGTATTCCAAAGAGAAGCTACATCGAGGAGCCCAAATTATGCCCCCTATACCACATCAAATGTTTCTAGAGCTCGGAACGTCTCTGCAATTCTTAGCTTCTCTTTTTAAACATTATCGAGAGAATCAAGCGGCTTCTATCAGAGGCTTGGGACAGTGGAAAGAAAAGTATGATGTAAATCCATTGGCAGGTCCAAACCTCGCCGCGATGGGATGGATGATTGTTGTAAGATGGTTCGAACTCGTAAAGGTGAGAAATTCAGAATTCCCTTCAGATCTGCTTGGCGAGATGCATAGACGTTCCGGCGTTGGAAAATTTGACATGCAGACTCAAGCAGCAATCGAGAAGAATTACTCCTGTTCAATCCAAAAACTGGACATGGACAGCCGCGACAACCATATCTTCCTTGGTAGCCTTATCCGACATCTTCGCAACGCAATTAGTCATTATGATGTACATTCCGAGAAGCGGGCAGCTCAACACATAGTAGTCATTCAGCATTCCTTTCGTAATCAATGCAAGCTTCGCATGGAGCTCGATCTTATAAATTATTTGAAGCTGATTGGTGATCTAGGGATATTATTTCAGGAATGCGCAGTACACTTAGATCCAAGTCTAAAAGCACTCGTCAAGAGTGGACCTGGAATAACACCGTAAAGTCAATCTTTAAAAGAGTCAACCAAAGGGGTCATCAACCAAAGGGGTCAAGTCCGCTTTTGACTTTTACATGTTGTATGTGATATATAGAAACCATGTCCAGACCACT
>JAVLBA010000153.1:0-2507 GCA_031581485.1 Desulfurivibrionaceae bacterium
CGTATTGGATGGTCTGGATTCCCACCTTGGCCTCTTCAGCACCATGCCGGGAAGACGGGGTGATTGCTTCCGGCGTCAAATCCGTTGGCAATGCTCCCTTGACGATTGCCCGGCGGCCTACAGTGGGCAGGGTGGTATTGTCATCTGCGCCCGTCTCTGCAAACTCCGGCAGGGCTTCTGAATCGCCCTGGCTTATCCGGCAGTCAAAGGCAACAGCGCCTACGCGCATCTTGTTCTTGTCGATGGTGATCTGGGCCCGTTCGGTGAGCAGGTTCCAGTAGGTGACCTTTTCCGGTTTCAGAAAGCTGGGCCATTCCAGGATCAGCTTGTCCCGGGACCGGGTCAGCACCACATAGAGCAGACGCAGGGCATCGTCGATGGCAGCCTCCTGGAGGGGGGCCAGAAAGTTCTCTTTTGTCTCCGGGGCCACAAAATCCGGGGTGATCTCAATGGCCGCCTTTTCCAGGATGGTGCCCAGGTCGGAAAAGTCCTCATACACCACGTCAAAGCTGGGCAGCCTGGCCTTGATATCCCGATACGAGCCGCAGACCGCCACCACGGGCCACTCCTTGCCCTTGGACTTATGCCAGGTCATGAGCTGCACGCCATTTTCATCCACCACCCTGGGTGCGGGTTGGCTGTTCTCCTGTTCGGCCCGACTCTTGAGCCAGGCCAGAAAGGTTTTGAGACCTGAACCGTAATAGCCGCCGCTGGCCAGGGCCTCGCGATTGGCGCCGATAAATGCGCTGGTTTCACCCAGAAGGCGCAGGACATTGGCCCGGGCCTGAGTACTGTCCGGCCAGCTGACAATGATATTAAAGAGATCCAGCTTGACGATAATCTCCTGGAGGATGGCATCCACTGCCAGGTCGGCACATTGCAGGCTCACCTCTTTCAGGCTCTCCAGCACCGGTTCCTGCAATGGGACGCCATCTACCAGGGTGCTGACTGCTGCTTTTAAATCATAGTGGCCAAGCTCGGTGACGGCCAGATAGAGGGCGGCATGACGATCCTCGTTGTCGGCCACATAGCTCAGGCAGTAATAGAGAAGCTGGACGATCCGCGACTCAAACCAGCCATCCTCTTCCAGTTGCGGTTGGATGCCTATGGCGCGCAGAGCCCTGGCGTAATGGTCAAGATGGGCATTGATGGGGCAGAGGATGGCGATATCACTGCCGCGCAAGGGCCGCATCTCCTTAGTGTGGCGGTCATAAACAAGCTGGTCGCCAGCCTCCAGCAGGTCTCTGATGCGGGCGACGGTCTGCTGGGCGATGATGTAATTGCCATCCTTCTTGGCCCTCTTAGGGATATCAATGATCTCCAGGGGGGAAAGCTGTGTTTCAAAAGCGGCCTTTGGGGTGAGGTGGGTGTAGTCGGCACCAAACAGGCCCGCGCCGATCTGATTGACCCACGCCATAAGGGCGGGGCTTGAGCGCCAGTTGTTTTCCAGGGGATCGAGGTATTCTTGAAAATCCTTCTGCAGTTGGGCCATCAAGCGGGAGTCGGCGTTCTGGAAACGCATGATGGCCTGCTTGAGATCGCCAACGATCAGGGTGGGGACTCCTGCCCGCTGCAGGGCCCACATCAGGGAAAACTGCAGGGGGTTGGTGTCCTGGAACTCATCGATAACCAGGCAATCCACCCTGTTTTTCAGATCAGTCAAGGCCTCTTGATTCCGGCTCAGGAGCTGAAAGGCCACGGCCAGCATGTCGGTATAGTCGACCAGCCCTTTTTCCCGCTTGCTTTCACCGTACCGCAGCAGACAGTCCTGACTGCCCAGAAGAAGGGAGCTCAGCAAGACCTCTGCCTCCTGGCGGGGGCCGGGGTGCTGAAGGAGACCTTCGGCGGCGGCAATGACATTGCCTGCCAGGTCATCATAACCGTCAGGGGTGGGTGAGCCGCCTTTTGATTGCCGCAAGCCACGCAGCTGTTGCCATAAGCGCCAATCGGTATCCAGGGTATCACCCTTCTCGGCCCGCTTCAGGGCCCGATAATCGCCCCTGAAGGTCTCGACGACGGTTTTCTTGTCAAACAGGGGGGCAAGGTCAGCCGGAAACCGGCGCAACAGGTCTTGCACTGCCACCAGCAAGGCCAGTTTGAGCAGGGCAGGATCACCGGTTGGGCCATAGGTGGCCGTAAGCTTTTGCAGGGCATGGGCCAGGATGCGGTCATCCTTGGCAAGTTTGCCAAGGGAACGAAATTTACTGAGGAGGAAGAGGATCTTGTCTCGGAAAAGATCTTCCGGCCCCTTGCCGGAGTTAAAATCGTAGCGATAGCCGAACTTCTGCAGATCATCAAGAACACCGTCCGTCTCCTTGGTCTCAGACAGGGCAAGACGGATCAGTGTTTTTTCTTCATCCTCATTGAGCAGCCTGGGGCTTGGTGATACCCCCGCCTCAAAGGCGTATTCCGTGAGGAGCCTGAGCCCGAAACCATGAATGGTGGTGATATAGGCCTGATCCAGCTTCAGGGCATCCTCAAGCAACCCTTCCTCAACCAGTTGCGTT
>JAVLBA010000154.1:0-2493 GCA_031581485.1 Desulfurivibrionaceae bacterium
ACCTGGATGGCGGGATTGGCATCAAGCTCAACCAGGCCCTGCTCGCCGGAGGTGGCGGCAATGATGTCATAATCCTCGTCCATGAACAGACGGCGCAGGGACTTTAAGACATTTTCTTCATCATCAACACAGAGAATGGTAATATCTTGTTCAGGTCTCATCTTGCTCCAGGGTGACGGGAAGTGTCATGGTGAAGGTGGTACCCGTGCCCACCTCGCTGGCGACCGCAATGGTACCATGATGATTATTGGTGATGATATCGTAGACAATACTGAGCCCCAGGCCGGTGCCCTTGCCCACCTCCTTGGTGGTGTAAAACGGCTCAAAGACATGGGAGATGTTGTCAGGGGCAATGCCGCCGCCGGTATCAGAGATGGCAATGGAGATGGAATCGTCGCCACTCCAGGTCCGGATGGTGATGATGCCTGGTTCGGTCATGGCCTGGCCGGCATTGACCAGGAGGTTCATGAAGACTTGATTGAGCTGCTGGGGGAAACAGGATATGGCGGGCAGGGCGCCATACTCCTTGTGCAGGGTACATTTATACTTCAGCTCGTGCCAGACGATGTTGATGGTCTCTTCCAGGCAGCTGTTGATCTGGGCCTTGCTGCGCTGGGCCTGATCCACCCGGGAGAAGTTCTTGAGGTTCATGACGATCTTTTTCACCCGCGCAACACCATCAAGGGATTCGCTGAGCAGATCGATAATGTCAGCGAGAATAAAATCAATCTTCAGTTTTCGGCGCTGCTCTGCCACGGCCTTGACCTCTGCAGCTGCCGGGCAACAGGTCTGGAGGCACTGGTCCTGCAGGGCCAGAAATTCGCCTATCTTGGCCTGATATTTGGCCAGGGAGTTGAGGTTGGAGGTGACAAAGCCGGTGGGGTTGTTGATCTCGTGGGCCACCCCGGCGGCCAGTTGGCCCACAGTGGCCATTTTTTCACTCTGCAGCATTTGGGACTGAGTGGCCTTGAGTTCATGGAGGGCCTGGTGGGTCTCCCTGTTTTTTTCCTCCAGAAGCCGGGTGGTTTTTTTGCTGTGGCTGATGTCCTGAAAGGTGATGACCTGCTCGTTGTCTGGCGAGACGGCGAGGGAACAGGAGCGCATGGCATAGGAGCGACCCGTTGGTCGATGCAGATATTCATACTCCTCCCTGGCCAGGAGGCAGAGTTCCTTTTCCATGCCCTGGGCGCTTAACAGAGTGGCCAGATCCTGGCCGATGATCTCTACAAAAGGCAGATCGAAAAAGGTGGCCACGGGCCTGTTGAGTCTCTTAATCCGGTGTTGACCATCCACCAGGATAACGAAATCCTCAATGCAGTCCATGCTGGCCTCCCACTCTCTTTTGGCCTGGGCAATCTTGTCGGCCAGCTCCTGGAGCTCCATGTGATCGTGGCTGGCGGTGATGTCCCGGAAGGTTACCGCAATATGAGTGATCCGCTCCTTTGTATCTTGGATGGGCAAGGTCGTGATTTCATATAAGCGCCTGATTTCGGAGTAGAAGGCCATCTCTTTGATCAGGCGGATGCTTTTACCGCTGGCCAGGCTCTCCTGGGCTGACTGGAATGCCTCCTGTTCCGGGCCGGTGGTGGTAAGGTGGCCAATGAGGTCATGGCAGGGGCGCGACAGGGAGTCGGCCGCATCGATATTGAAAAGATTGGCGGCGGTCTGATTGATGAAGTGACAGGTGAGATCAGGGTTCAGCACAACAAGCGGGTCGCGACTGTTGTCAAGAATGGAGAGGCAGATGGCTGCATCGATTGCCGGCATGATCACGCTCCCGGCTGTTGAGAGGCCGAGCCCGTCAAGGAGTTAGGGGAGGGGCTGGGGCCATGGTCTGCGGCCTGGGGAATCTCCAGCTGGTTCATGGGGCTGCTGGTGGCGCTTCTCCTCTGTGTCATGCAATCCTCTCTCATCATTCCTTGATAATGGGCAGTTCCATGGTAAAAGTGGTTCCCCTGCCCAAGGAGCTGGCCACCAGGAGTTTGCCGTGATGCTTCTTGGTTATGATGTCGTAGGCGATACTGAGGCCCAGACCGGTACCCTTGTCCTTTTCTTTGGTGGTAAAGAAGGGTTCAAAGATCTGGGCCAGGGTCTTCTCCTCCATCCCCTTGCCGGTGTCCGTTATGGAGATGCAGATCGTCTGGTCAGCACTCCAGGTCTTGATGGTGATGACCCCCTGCTCTTTAATGGCTTGGGCGGCATTGACCAGCAGGTTCATGAAGACCTGATTGAGTTGCTGAGCATAACATTTGATAAGGGGCAGGTCACCATACTCCTTGTGCACCGTGGCCTTGTATTTCAGTTCGTTCCAGACCACGTTAAGGGTGGTGTCCATACAGTCGTTCAGGTTGGCGTCGCCAAATTCCTCCTGGTCCTGGCGGGAGAAATTCTTCAGCGACATGACGATCTTTTTGATCCGGTCACTCCCCTCCAGGCTCTCGCTGATTAAGTCATGGATATCCCGGGTGATAAAAGAGATCTTCATTTTTTTGT
>JAVLBA010000155.1:0-2459 GCA_031581485.1 Desulfurivibrionaceae bacterium
GCTGCGCATCCGATGAACAGCCTGAATATCCTGCTGCATAAGCTCCTTAGCCGCAACAAATCGCATATTGGGGCGTTGCACTGCTTCACATATCGCCTCGGCATCGGCAGCATCATTCTTGTTCGATTTGACATAAGGTTTCACGAATTGCGGAGCCATGAGCTTCACTTCATGGCCATAGGAACGAAACTGTCGTGCCCAATAATGAGAACTGCCGCAAGCCTCCATGGCCACCAGACACGGCGGCAGGTTCACCATGAATTCCTTGATTTTTGCCCGACTGAGTTTCTTACTCATCACCTTGTGGCCTTTGCTGTTAACGCCATGGAGCTGAAAACTCCTCTTGGACAGATCAATTCCCACTACCCTGATTGCCTTGTTTTCGGTATGATTGCTCATGGTTCGCTCCTTTACCTCGTTGTGTGGGCTCACAATAGAAGCCGTTATTGGTATGCTGTATTGTAACTTCAGATACAGCATTGAGGAAAGGGGCGGACCATTTCATTAGTGACATAGGGGGGCAGGGGGACTTGAACCTTGTCCCTTGAACCTTCAGTCTTGAACCTTAAGCCTGCCTTAAACCTTGAAACTTGTCCCTTGAACCTTGAACCTGCCTTTCAAAAAAGGAATATGTGATCAGATGGCCGCTTCATTCTTAGAGATACACCGGGTAGGCAAGATCTTTTCTCCCCACCAAAATGTCGAGGTGCGGGCCCTGTCCGATATTGATCTGGCCATTCGCCGCGGCGAGTTCGCTGTCTTGTCCGGGCCTTCCGGCAGCGGCAAGACCACCCTGCTCAATATCATCGGCGGCCTAGACAACGCCAGCAGCGGCACGGTGCTGCTGGACGGCATCTTGGTCACCGATCTGGAGGAGAAGCGCCTCTCCGCCCTGCGCCGCGACCATATCGGCTTTGTCTTTCAGGCCTATAACCTCATCCCGGTGCTGACGGCCCGCGAGAATATCGAGTATGTCATGCGCCTGCAGGGCCGCAGCCCGGCCGCCTGCGACCGGCGCAGTCAGGAGGTGGCTGCCAAGCTTGCTATAACTGAGCTGCTGGACAAGCTGCCCAACCAGCTCAGCGGCGGTCAACAGCAGCGGGTGGCCGTGGCCCGGGCCGTGGCCGCCAAGCCCAAGCTCATTCTGGCGGATGAGCCCACCGCCAACCTGGACTCAAAAAGCGCCGTCAACCTCATGGACATGATGCAGCAGCTCAATGAGGACGAGGGCATCACCATTATCTTCTCCTCCCATGATCCCATGGTGATCTCCAAGGCCAAACATTCCATTGTCCTGCGGGACGGTAAGGTTGTCGCCAATGAGCATCTTGACTAGCATCGTGGCTGCAGCCCTTCTCGGCATCACTCCTGACCTGGCCCTGGAGAACACTAATATCGTCAGTTACGACGAGGCGCAGCACTGGGCTGATTATAACCGCTTCCGGGTGGATCTTTCCCTCAGCCACGCCAGGTCCGCCAATTTCTCGGCCAAGCTCATTGTCGACAATGAGACGCGCTCTACCGAGCACCCAAGCTCCCTGCGCAACAAGAGCCTGATCTATCGCGGCTACCTGCAATACAGGGGCGCCACCCACTTCTGGACCGTGGGCCGCCAGCGCGTGCCCTTTGGGGTGGGCCGGGTCTGGAACCCGGTGGATGTCTTTGATCCCATCGACTTTCAGGCCAGGGAGACGGCTGAGCGGCGCGGCACCGAGGCCATCCATTACGAGTATGCGGTGAGCGCCCTGGCCAATCTCGACCTCACCGCGGCCAAGGGCAGGCTGGCCGCCCGCCTCAAGGGTTATCTGGAGGTGGCGGATGTGGCCCTGGTGGTGGTGCATGACGACGATGATGACCGTGATATGATCGGCTGGGAGATGCAGGGCGAGATCGGCGCCACCGGCATCGAGGTGCGCAGCGAGGGCGGCAGCTTTTACGACCGCCGGGCCCATGAATCTTTCACCGAGTTTCTGGTGGGCGCCGAGTATGGCTGGGTCAACTCCCTGACCCTGCTCGGCGAGTATAAATACAACGACGACAGCAAGATCGACTACGGCGCCCTGCAGCTCTCCTACCAGTTCTCCATGCTGTGGAGCGGCCAGCTCCTGGGGGTGCTCAACCTCGACGACCAGAGCAGCTTCCTCTCCCCCAGCCTCAACTACAGCGCCGCCGACGACATCACCCTCCACCTCGGCGCCCTCATCTACCACGGCACCAGTCAGGACGAGTTCGGCAGCCAGGCCGACCAGCTCTTTGCCCGCCTCTTCATCCATTTCTGAGATTCAAGATTCAAGGTTCAAGGGACAAGGTTCAAGGTTCAAGTCCCCATTCCCCCATCCTCGTCACTGCGAGGACCGAAGGGACGCGGCAGTCCAGAAAGTGCGGGAAGGCACCGCAACCCCAAAAACCTCTGGATTGCTTCGCTCCCCTCGCAATGACCCGCCCCTCACCCTTCACCC
>JAVLBA010000156.1:0-2449 GCA_031581485.1 Desulfurivibrionaceae bacterium
GAGCTTGCCGCCGGCCACGAACTGGCCCCGGCGGACAAAGCCGTACTCCACCAGATTACTGAGATCATCCCACATGGTCTCACTGCCCATAAGGGCCACGGTGATGGCCTGGCCTTCCCTCTGGAACATGCCCACATAGGTCTGCCGGGCCAGGTGGGTATAGCCGGTTTTGCCGGCCAGGGCGCCGTCAATGCGCCACAGGGCCCGGTTATGATTTTTGAGCTGGCGGCCGTAGCTGGTCCGGGCTCGGACCTTGCCGATCCGGTGGGCAAACTCCTCATCCTGCATGGCGCCGTTAAAGATGATGGCCAGATCCCGCACCGTGGATTTCTGACCCCGCACGGTAAGGCCGGAGGCGGACTTGCAGTCGGTGGAACGGGCGCCCAGCTCCCTGGCCTTGTGGTTCATCAGCTTGGTAAAGGTCTGCTCGCTGCCCGCTATCTGTTCGGCCAGGGCAACACTGGCATCATTGGCCGAGGCAATCAGCACCGCGTTAATCATGTCATCGGCCTTATACTCCCGGCCCTGATGGAGATAAATTTTCGACCTGGGCATCCTGGAGGCCTTGTGGCTCACCTTGACGATGGAGGTGTCACGCAGAGATTTCATGGCAATGAGACCGGTGAGGATCTTGATGGTGGAGGCGGGCTGGCCGGTCCGGTCCGGCTCATGGGCATAGAGGATCTGGCCGCTGTAGGTATCCATGATAATGGCACTGCGGGAAGAGAGCTTGCGGCGCAGGGAGGTGGGGCTTATATTGTTTAAATTGAAACCGGACCTTTTGATCTGGCCGGGTTTTCTCTTGGAGGCCTGAACCAGCTGGCCGCCCGCGCTGCGGGGGACGGGCCTGGCCACAGAGGTGGATGCCGGCGCAGCCACGGGTGTCTTTTTGGCCACACTGCTCAGCATCATGCTGGTGGAAAGCATGTCGGCATGGGCGACATTGCCAAAAAAAAGAAAAAAGATGGCACCAGCCAGGTGATAGAAATACGGCTTTGCAGAAAAGGACATGATCGTTGACTCGCCGCGGCGCCCCCATGTTGTCTACGATTTTATGAAAAAGGGTGTAAAATATGGAACCACCGTACTGGCCGCCTGGGGCAAAGACAAGTTTTTTCCCGGCCTCCATCCCCAAAAAACCGTGGGGAATCAACCAAAAGGGGGCCTCACCTCGATGAGTCAGGCCCCCTCTGGCCCTCTGATTGGTGCCCACGGCCTGGCCAGGGGGGACATGTGGTGTATATTGCAATTTTTTCCCCTGCAGGCCGATTATGAAGCAGACCGCAGACAATAAAGTACGCCAGGGCCTCTACTGCTCCTGGGAGTTGTTACAGATCTGGGGGCTGGTGGAGCATGACCGGATCATCCATCTCAGCTTTGACCACCGGTGCCACAGGGCGGCCGCCGGCCCCGGGATTCCGGAGTATGTGGATGGGGCGAGAAAGCAGCAGCTGGCCGCCTTTCTGCTGGGCATCCTGCAGGGCAGCCTCACCTCCTTCCCGGCCACATCCCCCTTTATCCGCCAGGCCACCCCCTTCCAGCGCCTGGTGTGGGCCGCCCTCCACCGCATCCCCTTTGCCGCCACCCGCACCTATGGCGAGATAGCCGCCCAACTGGGCAATCCGCTCCTGGCCAGGGCCGTGGGCCAGGCCTGTAACCGCAATCCCCTGCCCCTGATCATCCCCTGTCACCGGGTGGTGGCCCGGAGCGGCCCGGGCGGCTTTGCCGGCGGCGCTTCGTTGAAAAAGAGGCTGCTGGCCTATGAACAAGGGGTAGTACGGGGAGGCGGGGAGATCCTTTTTTTCACCACAGAGACACAGAGACACAGAGACTTTCTTTACAATACCCCTTGAGGGGTGCAGAGAGTATAAAGGCCCAAAATCTTAGTGCCTCCGTGTCTTTGTGTTGAACAGGAATCATGCATTACATAGCGAAGAGCGGAGCGACGGGGAGATCCTTTTTTCACCACAGAGACACAGAGACATTCTTTACAATACCCCTTGAGGGGTGCAGAGGGTATAAAGGACCGAAATCTTTGTGCCTTCGTGTCTTTGTGTTGAACAGGAATCATGCATCTTGCCCCTTGAGCCTTCCCTCCAATCCTCTTCGGCCTTTTTTACAGGAAATCAACAATGGCCTGGCTCATCTGGCCAAGGGATTTGATCTGCTCGACGCCGCCGGCGGCTATGGCCTCCTTGGGCATGCCGAAAACCACGCAGCTCTTTTCATCCTGGGCCAGGGTCCTGGCCCCGGCCTCTTTCATCTTCAGCATACCCTGGGCGCCATCCTTGCCCATACCCGTCAGAATGACGCCCACCGCGTTCTGGCCGGCAAAGGCGGCCACCGAGTTAAAGAGGACATCCACCGCCGGCCGCTGGTGACAGACCAGGGGGCCTTTTTTGACATTGACATAATAACGGGCACCGCTGCGGCGCATGACCATATGAAA
>JAVLBA010000157.1:0-2318 GCA_031581485.1 Desulfurivibrionaceae bacterium
CAAAGGGGCGTTAAAAAGCAGCACACAGGGGAGAATGGTAGCAGAGTGACAGGCCCACAGAGGTCCCAGGTCCATGGGCCACCCTTTCATGGTCCGGTACGTTCCGGCAAAAGTCTATTTACATCCCGTCTTTTTGACGGTATCTATGACGGCACAAGCAGGGTTTGCCTGGGAAGAAAAGGAAAGGCTCACCCATTAAAACTTGCACAGAGCCCCCCTTGATTTGGTTGTATTGCCTGCAAGATGCGCGTTAAGATGCTTTTTTTCTGAGAGGCCACCTTGTTCATCTCCGTCACCTTCACATCTCCTGCGCCATGGTGGCCAAATTCTGCAGCGGTCTGCTCTTTCAGGAAAAAAGTAAACATATCGGTAGACGCCTGGCTGAGGCAGGTCGCTTTCTGCTCTATCTGGCCTGGCTTCTGGTCCAGATCGTCCAAGCCAACGTCCACGTCATCGGCCTGGCCCTCTCCGGTCGCCGCCTGCGGCGCGAGCTGGACCCCCACATCTTCCATTTCAAAACTATTCTGCGCCACGATTTTCCCAGATTTGTGCTGGCCAATTCCATCACCCTGACTCCCGGCACCGTTACCATCCGCTTCCATGGCGACACCCTCTATATCCACGCCATCAGCAAAAAAGCGGCCGGCGATCTGGCCAATCTGGACTCCATCAGCGAGATGGAACGACGGGTGGGTCATGTCTTTGAACGGCAGAATCTCTGCTTTCTCGCAGACAAGGATGACCAGGCATGACACATTTTTTTATCAGCAGCGGCGTTATCATTCTTCTTTTGATGTTCGTCATCCTCTACCGAGTGGTCAAGGGGCCAACGCCGCTGGATCGCATTCTGGGGGTAAACGTCATCGGCACCAAGACCATGGTGCTCATTGTCCTGATCGGCACCCTCTATGAGCGGGTGGAGATGTTTGTCGACATCGCCTTGACCTATGCCCTGCTCAATTTCATTGCCTCGGTGGCTGCGGCCCGCTTTTTTCAGCGCCATAAAAAAATTAATCTTGAAGAGGATGAACGAGGTGAGGGGGCAGCATGCTAGACATCCTTGTTATTCTGTGCATGGCCGTGGGCCTCTTCTTTTTTTTCGGCACCACCGTCGGCATCATCCGTTTTCCCGATTTCTACACCCGCACCCATGCCGCCGGCAAGGGCGACACTCTGAGCGTCATGCTCATGCTTGCCGGCCTGGCCCTCTACAACCTGCACCATCTGTCACTGGCAACCTTGCTGGTGAGCGGCAAGATTGGCATTATCTGCGTGGTGGTTTTTATAGCCAGCCCCACCGCCACCCATGCCATTATGGATGCCGGCTACGAAGCCAAGGTGCGCTCCTGGTCCCGCCCCGGTGCCCTAAAAGACCCGCCTGACGACGAGCAAGACAACTGTGGAGAGAACCTATGACCTGGGATGCGAGCCTACTCTGGCAATTTGACCTGCTGATTCTGCCCATGGTCATTATCTGCGCCATTACCGCCTTGACCTTAAAAGATCTGGTGAGCTGTGCCGTGATCAGCGGCGCCTTCAGTTTTCTCATGTGCCTGCTCTGGACCGAGATGCTTGCCGTTGATGTGGCCTTTACCGAGGCGGCCGTGGGGGCCGGGGTCAGCACGGTGCTGCTGCTGGGCACGGCCCTGCATGTCAAACGCAAATCAAAAGACTGATGGCAGCGCAAAAAGTCGCCAACTGCTTTGTTGCTGCACTGCTGAACGAGAGCTTTTTTGCTCCTCACTCATAACGCCCCACCCTTCCCAGGCAAAATAAAAGGGCGGTGCTGCACAAAACTATCACGTCATTACGGCACGATAAAACAACTCACAAAGTTGAAAATGATTCTTTTCAGAGACAAGAGGGCAGAGAGCCGTCACTGCCCGCCGAACCCGCAATCTCCTGGTTCTTTTCCCATAGATAATAAGGTAGTTGTGTCGTGAAAAAAACAGCATTGATCATTATAGCGGTTCTGGGAATCCTGCTGCTGCGGGCCGCCGAAGATCTGCCCTCCTGGGGGGACCCGCAATCACCTGCCTCTGTACATCTCTCTGATTATTACCTGGAAGAATCGTATGACGAGACTTCGGTCCCCAATATTGTCACCTCGGTGCTGGCGGACTACCGTAGTTATGACACCATGTTTGAAACCGTGGTCATCTTTTGTGCCGGCCTCACCGTGCTCCTTGTCCTGCGTCGCACCCCGCGCCGCTGGGCCAAGGTGATCAGCCCACGTCCTGACCGCCCCGGCGCCGATATCATTCTGCAGACCGCCGCCCGGCTGCTGGTGCCCATGATGCAGCTCTTTGCCCTCTATG
>JAVLBA010000158.1:0-2312 GCA_031581485.1 Desulfurivibrionaceae bacterium
GGCTGAGATCAACCGCATCATCTTCATGGGTACCCCTGACTTTGCCGTGCCCAGCCTGCAGGCCATGCTGGACCATGGCGAAAAGGTGGTGGCCGTGGTCTGCCAGCCTGACCGCCCCAAGGGCAGAGGCTGCAAGGTCCAACCGCCACCGGTGAAGGTCCTGGCCACAAGGCACGGCATCCCGGTTCTCCAGCCCCTTAAGGTCCGCAGCCAGGAGTGGCTGGCCGAGCTGGCCGCCTTTGAGGCGGACCTCTTTGTGGTCACTGCCTACGGCCGCCTTCTCCCCGGCCCCCTCCTCAACCTGCCCCCCTTAGGCACCATCAATGTCCACGGCTCCCTGCTGCCCAGATACCGGGGGGCAGCCCCTGTGCAGCGCGCCATTCTGGCTGGAGAGGCCGAGACCGGCATCACCATCATGCAGATGGACGAGGGCATGGACACCGGCGACATCCTCCTCACCGGCCGCCAGGCCATAGGGCCGGATGACACTACCTCCACCCTGGCCGTCAAGATGGCCTCCCTGGGCGGGGAACTCCTGGTCCAGGCCCTGGAGCTGCAGCGCCGGAACCAGCTGCCGCCCCGGCAGCAGGATGAGGCCCTGGCCACGGATGCCCCCATGCTCAGCAAGGATGAGGCCCCCATTGACTGGCACAGATCAGCCACCCAGATCAGCTGCCAGATCCGGGGCCTGGACCCCTGGCCCAAGGCCCACACCCATCTCGGCGACAAATGGCTGCGCCCCTTTCGGCCCCAGGTCCTGACGGGTACTGTGCAGGAGGCCCCGGGAACCCTGATCAAGGTCGCCAAGGATGGCCTGGTCATTGCCACGGGCCAAGACTCTCTCCTGGTCCGCGAGATCCAGCTGGAGGGCAAGAAAAAAATGAGTGTGGACGCCTTCTTACGCGGCCATCCCCTGGAGCCGGGTCTCCTTTTCACCTGATTATTGCCGGGGCGCCGCTTACCCTCGGACCATGCCAACCCTCAGCCCCCCAAAGCCATGACCATAGCCTACCTTGACTGTTTTGCCGGCATCAGCGGCGACATGCTGCTGGGCAGTTTTCTTGATGCCGGCCTTGATCTTGCCCTGGTTGAAAAGAACTTCAGCCGCCTGCCCCTGGCCGGCTATGAGATTCAGCAGGAGAAGATCTCGAACCACGGCCTGAGCGCCACCAAGGTGGAAATCACGGTGCCGGACGGCCAGCCCTTGCGCAGCTACCAAGACATCCGGCAGCTCCTCCAGGTCAGCCACCTGGCCGATGATATCAAAGAAAACTCCCTGGCCGTCTTTGCCGCCCTGGCCGAGGCCGAGGGCCAGGTGCACGGGGTCAGCCCGGAAGAGGTCCATTTTCACGAGGTGGGCGCCGTGGATTCCATCCTCGATATTGTGGGCGCGGCGGTGGGCTTTTCTTTTTTCGGCATTGACAGTCTCATCTGCTCCCCCCTGCCCATGGGCCATGGCTGGATTGACTGCGCCCACGGCCGGCTGCCCCTGCCTGCCCCGGCCGTGGTGGAATTATGCAAAGGCATGGAGGTGTACGGGGTTGACCTGAGCCAGGAGCTGGTAACGCCCACCGGCGCCGCCATTGTCAAGGCCCTGGCCGATGGATTCGGCCCCCTGCCCCCTCTCACCTTGAGTCATACGGGCTACGGGGCAGGCAGCCATATCCTCACAGATCACCGACCCAACATGCTGCGCCTCTTTATCGGCCAGGAAACAGAGCTCATCGAGGCCCAGGAGGTGGAGGTCATCGATTGCCACCTTGACGACTGGGCTCCGGAGACCTACCCCTATCTCTGCGAGCGGCTCCTGGCGGCCCAGGCCCTGGATGTCAGTCTCATACCCATCCAGATGAAAAAGGGGCGGCCCGGCTTTCTGCTACGGGTCCTGGCGGAGAGCGCCCATGCCCATCAATGCAAACGCCTTATCCTGGACGAAACCACGGCCATTGGCCTGCGGTTCAGAAAAGAGCGGCGCTGGACCCTGCCCCGCCGGGCCAAGAGCATAAAAACCCGCTTTGGCACCTTGGTGGTCAAGGAGATTGACACCCCTTCCGGCACCCGCATCTACCCGGAGTATGAAGAGTGCCGCCGCCTGGCCCAGGAGCAGGGCATTGCCATCCAACGCATCTACCACGAGGTCCTGGCTCAGAATGTGCGTTCATAGAGAGCTGCCGTTGTACAGACGTGATCTGCCCCTTTGAAAATCCGGTCTCAATCAATAGGGCCAGAGATTGATGGCCTCGCAAAAAGTAGGGGACGGCCATCTGCACAGTGCCCCCTCCCGATCTCTGTGGCTCTTTTCCTGGAACGCC
>JAVLBA010000159.1:0-263 GCA_031581485.1 Desulfurivibrionaceae bacterium
GCATATAAAGGAAGTACTCAAGACTGTCCGCGCCGCTGACGGCTATTACATCACCAATACGGCCCGTGACCTGTCCCAGTCCGACTTTAAGAACCGAATCCTGCTCCACACCGATCTTATGGCTGCCGAGGCCAGGGAGAAGGCAGGCTATTTTTCCCTGGAGATCACCGGCGGCGCCTCCATCCATGTCGATATTCTCCGCAAGCAGGTTGATCCTTTCCTCAAGCTCAAGCTGCTCAGGGAGGCCATGCCCAATACCATGT
>JAVLBA010000159.1:273-2044 GCA_031581485.1 Desulfurivibrionaceae bacterium
GGGTATCGCCCCTATCCCCAGAACGTCATCCGTCTCACCGTCCGGGAATTTGCCAAGTATGTAGATGTCTGGCGGGTCTTTGACTTCATGAACTACATTCCCAATATGCAGGCCGTTTTTGAAGAGGTGCAGGAAGCCGGCAAGATTCTTGAGCCCTGTATCTGTTTCTCCACCGGACCCGAGCATACGGATGCCTTTTACGTGGACAAGGTTGCTGAAATCCTCGCTGTCACCGGTGAGGATATCATCCTCTGTATCAAAAACCATGGCGGCCTCGGCACCCCCAAACGCCTGGGTGAACTGGTCCGGGCCATCAAGGATAAATATCCGGAGCTGGTTCTCCATTATCATGGTCATAACACCGATGGCAACGATATCGGCCGCATCACCGAGGCCGTCTTGAACGGCGCCAATATTGTCGATGCGGCTGATCATTCCTTCACCGGCTTCTATGGGCCGCCCCCTGTCCTGGGTGTCATGCAGAGCCTGGAAGGGTATGGCCATAAGGCGGTCACCGTTGATACCGAGGCCGTTATCGCCACTTCTGATGCCATCCGGGACGAGCGTCCTCATTACGACCTCTTTGAATCCCAGTTCAAGGGTTTTCTGCCCACGGTCCAGATCCACAAGCTGCCGGGCGGTGCCATGGGGTCCAGTCTGGAGCAGGCCGAAAAGGGTGGTTTCCTGGACAAGATGCCAGACATCCTCCACAAGGAGCTTCCCCTGGTGCAGAAGGAGCTTGGTAATTACTGGTCTGTAACCCCGGGTTCTCAGATCCTCTGGACCACGGCTGTGGCCAATGTCCAGGGCGGTGAGCGCTACGGCAATGCCTCCGGCGATCTGCGTAATCTGCTCTTGGGCAAATATGGTCCTTTCCCTTTTTACAAGCCTGCCGACTGGATCTACAAGAAGGTCCTGGGCCCTGACTGGCAGCAGATTCTAGAGACAGAGGGCGGCGTGGAAGATATTGAGGACATGGATATCGAAAAGGAGCGCGCGATCTTGACCGAACGGATCAAGAGAGAGCCCTCTGAGCAGGAGCTTGTCCTCTATCTTCAGCATCCAACGGATGCCGTGGAATTCTTCAAGTTTGAGGAGAAATTCGGCAAGGTCTATGTGCTGCCGCCGGCCATCTTTTTGAAGCGGGGTGGGTTTGCCCTGGGTGAAGAAATCACCTTTACCGATCATCTTGGCAAGGGTCACCTCGTCTCAGTGGGGCCCGCCCAGATGGACGAGGAGGGGGAGACCACCATCTATCTCACCGTGGATCACCACAACCGAAGCTATGTCATGCCCGCCGAGCAGGTGGCCGGCAGCGTTGCCGCGGAACCGGAAATCGGTAAGGAAGAGATCGAAGAGCTGGCTGCGGTGGGCGATGTGCGCGCGCCCTATACGGCCAATGTCTGTGAAATTTCTGTGGAGGTTGGTCAGGAGGTGGTGGCCGGCGATACCCTGATTGTGGTTGAGGCCATGAAGATGCAGACCCCGGTGGTGGCCCAGGTGGACGGTATTGTCAAAAGTATCACCGTAAAGGTGGGCGATGCCGTCAAGCCCGGTGCCAAGATGGTGAAATTAAACACCGGTGCTGAAGAGGCAGAAGGGGAGTAGCGCTGGTATCGGCCTCTCCAGGCTGTCTGAAAAAGCCCGCCGAGACTTCAAGTCTCGGCGGGCTTTTTTTTTGTCAGCTGCCCTTCGTACTCCGTAAAACTTAAATGTACATGTAGAATTTCGTTATTGCATACGAACCACAAAGACACGAAGGCACAAAGAA
>JAVLBA010000015.1:0-44623 GCA_031581485.1 Desulfurivibrionaceae bacterium
CAAGGGGTACTTACGCCTTGCCTCAGCTGCGCTCGCTACCTTTTTCAAGAGGCTGCTAGCTCTGCAGCCAGGCCAGGACCTCTTTTTTGGTGGGGGCCTTGCCCACGCAGCGGGCCTTGCCGTCGATGATCACCGCCGGGGTGGAAAAGACCCCCAGCTTGGCGATTTCGTTGAAATCGGTGATTTTTTCAATGGTGGCGTCGACACCGGCCTCGGCCACCGCCTCCTTGACCACCCGTTCCGCTTCGTGACACTTGGCGCAGCCCGGGCCGCATACTTTGATTTCCATGATGATTCCTCCGTCTTAAAAAATTGTTCCATAAAGAAGACCGCTGAGGGTGGCCATGACCACCACCAGGGCGACAAAAACAACGGTTTTCTTGGTGCCCATGATGCTGCGGATCACCAGCATGTTGGGCAGCGACAGGGCCGGGCCGGCCAGGAGCAGGGCCAGGGCCGGGCCCTTGCCCATGCCGTTGCCGATGAGACCCTGCAGGATGGGGACCTCGGTGAGGGTGGCAAAGTACATGAAGGCCCCGGCAAAGGAGGCGGCGAAGTTGGCGGCCAGGGAATTGCCGCCCACGGCCCGGCTCACCCACTCGGACGGGATCAGCCCCTCGTTGCCGGGGCGGCCCAGCAGCAGCCCGGCAATGAGCACGCCAAAGAGCAGCAGGGGCAGGATCTGCTTGGCAAAGCCCCACGACTCGCGGAACCATTCACCCGTCTCATCCTCCCTGGTGCTGATGAGCAGCGACAGGGCCACAACACCGGCCACAAAGGCCAGGGTGGGGAGGCCTGAAAAGAGCAGGGCCATGACCACCGGCGGCAGGGCGGCCAGGATGACCTGCCACTTGGGCAGCTTGAACCAGAGCATGAGGCAGACGCCCATGCCGGCGGCAAAGAAGGAGGTGATCAGCCACTTATGGGCATGGATCTGAAACCAGAGGCCGGAGGCGGTCTCGGGCCTGCCCCAGTTGGCAAAGACCAGGATGCCCACCATCATGGCGACATAGACGCCGTTCTGCCAGAGGGGCCTGGTCACCTCCTCTTCCGGCAGGGCCATCTGGGCATCGGCCTTGGCCAGCTCTTCCGTGCGGAAGAAAAAATGCATGCACAGGCCGATGACGACGCTGAAGATAATGGCTGCCAGGGCCCGGGCCAGGCCGAGCTCCGGACCCAGGATGCGGGCGGTGAGGATGATGGCCAGGATATTGATGGCCGGGCCGGAGTAGAGAAAGGCCGTGGCCGGGCCCAGGCCGGCGCCCATGCGGTAGATGCCGGCAAAGAGCGGCAGGATGGTGCAGGAGCAGACCGCCAGGATGGTGCCCGACATGGAGGCCACGCCGTAGGCCACCACCTTGTTGGCCCGGGCCCCCAGGTATTTCAACACCGAGTTCTGGCTGATAAAGACGGCAATGGCGCCGGCGATGAAGAAGGCGGGGATCAGGCAGAGCAGGACATGCTCCTGGGTATACCACTTGGCCAGGTGCAGGGCCTCCATCACCGCGTTGTCAAAGCGGTTGCCCCCCACCGGCAGATAGTAAAATACGCAGAAGATCGTCACGATCCAGAAAAGGGGTTTCCATTCTCGCTTCCATTCCATGGCTGTTGCCTCGTCGTATTACAGGTGGGCCGCTTCAGGCCACCTTGATTCTTTCGCGGTCCACCTGGGGGATTTCAGCCAGGATCTGCCGGACCTCATCATCATCATCAAGCCACTGCCCGAGATGGGCCAGCATGGCCTGGGCATAGGGGGAATCCTGGCCGTCGGCCAGACAATAGTTGACCCAGGCCCCCTCCCGGCTGGAGCTGACCAGGCCGGCATCCTCCAGGAGCTTCAGGTGTTTGGAGACCGTGGACTGGGCCAGGCCCAGCAGGGCGGTGAGCTCGCAGACGCAGAGCCCTTTATGGCCGAGCACCTTGACGATCTTGACCCGGGTGGGATCGGACAACGCCTTCATAACGCGGATACATTTTTTCACAGGGCACCTTATGGTAATATTCCTATATCGTGATTTGACGATTTGAATAAGATAGCAAAGGATATTTCTGCTGTCAAGGGGTGGCGGAGAAATCTCCTGCTCACTACTCTCTGCTTCCTGGTACCTGGCCTTGGCGGCCACCACAGATCGATTGGTTTTGGGGGGTAACTCAAGGGTACCAGCACGAGATCGGGTACGTTGAGCAAGGGCGAGGATTATGGGGCAGAGCGCCTGGGATCAGGGGAGGGCAGAGCAAAGGTGGCGGCCAGGTAGGTGGTGAGCTGAGCGCAGCCCTTAAAGTAGCTGCTCTGGGCCTGGTGCTCCAGGCGGGAAGCGAAATCAGCCGCCCAGGGGCTGAGGTGCTTTTCATGAAAGAGTTGAGCGGTCTGGAGCAGGGCCTCCTTGCTCACGGCCTCCTTCTCCTGCACCGCGTTTTTTAACAGGATGGCCATAAAGGCCAGCTCAAAGCCGATATAGTCGATCCTGCCCAGGCTGCGCAGATAGGCGGGCATCCCCTCCAGCAGGGAGGGGTCAAAGCCTGTTTCCCGGAAGAGCGGCCGGATGTCACGAAGAGGCGGGGCAGGATTGCCCTTGCCCTGCATGGCTGCATAGGGCGGGCAGTAATGTGCTGAAACAGGCACAAAGAGGTGGTCGAAAAACTCCTGCTGCAGGAAGTCCACCTCTGTGTTGCCCGCCTCCATGAAGAGCTGCGGAAAGGTCTCCTCCGGCAGCAGGTCGCGCAGCGCCAGGCCCACGCTGCAGCACTTTGCCAGCTGGGCCTGGCCGGGTTCATGGATGTAGAAGGTGGCGCCAAAGGCAAAAAGAGTGGCCCAGTGGTCACATTGCTGTTGGTCTGTTGCCAGGTTTCCGGGCCTGTTCATACCTTCTCCAGCTTGACGCCAATGCCCTGGCGGGCGTTGGAACCCACTACCATATCCGCCAGGGTGGAGACGCCCTGGCGGCTGGGATCGGCAAGACCGAGCAGATTGTGGGCCACCCCGGCCGCCCTGGCCTGGCTGGCCGGCCGCTTTTTGCCACCCACCACTACCCCGGCCGCGCCCAGGCCCCAATGACCAAAGCCGTGCTCGATGCCGATAACGCCGCGCTGGATGCCGTGGTTTACCAGGGCCACTGCCTCCACCGAGGCAGCCGGCGAGGTCAAGCGGACCCGGTCTCCGGAGCGGATTCCTTTTCCCTGGGCATCGTCCGGATGGATGATGACCCCGTTTCTGGCATGGATCTGCCTGAGGCGGGCCTCGCCAATGGTGTGGGATGACTGCAGTTGCGACTTGGTGCTCACCACCTGGAAGGGCCACTCCTTGTCACTGTACATGTCAGCGATGACACTGCCGTCGGCAAATACCGGCGGCATCCAGGTGGGCACCCCGGAAAAGGGCGCCCCGGTGAGGCTGTTTTTATTGGTGGCCACGGTTTCGTTATAGATCTGCAGCGGTTTTCCGTAGCGCGCCCCGAGCCAGTCGCCTTCGTAGGATTTGTTCTGCTCCTCAAAACGGCCGCCGCGGGCCATGGCATAGGCCACCTTGGGCCACTCCTCGGCCTGCAGGACCGCTTTGAGGCTGGCCAGGTGACGTTCCACCCCGGTCAAGGCCATCTCCTCAGCGCTGACATCGGCCACCGGCTTGCCGGCAAAGGCGATATTGGCAAAGACCCGCAGGAAGAAATCCTCCGGCCGGTTGAGGTCATGGAGATTGCCGGCGCCATCGGGGATGGCCTTGGCGCCGAAGCCGGGGAGCCCCAGGCGCTTGGCCGCGGCAATGACAAAGCTCTCCATGCAGATGGGGCTGTTGTCCTTGGTGCGGGCCAGGGGCGGCTCCACCACGGGCCAGCGCATGGAGTTGGTCTTGGTGAGATGCGCGGCCCAGGGCCAGGCCGCCCCCCACGATTCGTAGAGCACGGTATCGGGCACGATATAGTCGGCAAAGGCGCTGCTTTCATTGATAAAGGGATCAATGGCGATGATCAGCGGCAGATTTTTCGGATCCGCCAGTTTCTCCCTGGCCTGGGAGTAGAGTCCGGCCTGGCCGTATATGGGATTGGTGTTCCACATGATCAGGGCCTTCAGGGGATAGGGGTAGCCGTTTAAGGCCGAGGGGATGTACTCGCTCTGGATGGCCGCGGAAAAGGGGTACCAGGGTCCGGCGGCCGGATAGGGCGTGCCCTTGGCCTTTTTCTCCTTGAATTCCGTGGTCTTTTCGTACTGGAACTCACGGCTGATCGGCACGCCCTGCGGTTTGACCTTGCCGGGGTATTTCTTGAAATTGTAGCGCGGTCCCGCACCAAAGTCAGGATATCTGCCGCCGCCGGCCGAGGTGCCGCCCTTCCAGTTGAGGTTGCCCACCATGGCGTTGAGCATGGCCGCCCCATAGGCGGTGTAGAAGCCGTTGGTGTGCATGGTGCCGCCATGGCAATCGGCCACGGCCCGGCGGCCATGGCTGGTGAAGTCGCGGGCCAGCTCGATGATCTCCTCTTCGGCCACGCCGCAGGCCGCGCTGTACTGGGCCAGAGTGTGCTTCTGCGCCTCTTCCAGCAGCAGCTGCAGGCTGGACTTCACCGCCACCTCCTGGCCGGCCAGGGTGATGGTTGCATCGACAAAGAGGCGGCCGGCCCTGGACGCCGTGGCCGCTAGCGGTCGGCCGGAGTTTTTATCGATAACCATAAAGGCCTCCTTGTCGGCCAGACCAAGGTCGGTGCCGCGCACAAACCTGCCCTGCAGGGCATGGCCCTCACTCACCACCACCAGGTGGGTGGCATTGGACCAGCTCGGTTCCCCGGCCCCCTCGGCCGCCTTCTTACCGGGCACACTCAAAAAACTCTCGTTATACCTCTTGTTCTCCAGGATCCAGGCCAGCATGGCCATGATCAGGGCGCCGTCCGTGCCCGGCTTGATGGGCACCCATTGCGTCTGCTCACCGGCCGCCTTGCTGTCGGCGTTGGTCAGCACCGGGTCCACCATCACCATTTTCAGACGACCGGCGGCGCGGCCCTCGGCCACCAGCTTGCCCTGGCGCATAAAGGGGTTGCCGGCATTGGCCGGTGCGGTGCCGATGTTGAGCAGGTATTCTGTATTGCTGAAGTCGGGCTTGAGGTGGGGATAGCCCTGGAAGTTATCGAGAAAAGCGGCATAGCCGGCCCGCATGCTCAGGCCGCAGTTGCCGCGATGACCGGTAAAGTTGACGCTGCCGAAGGAGGTCTTGCCGAAGCGGGCAAAGAGCGGCAGCCGTCCCTCCTTGAAACCGGCCAGACAGGCGAGCTGGTTTGATTTCGGTCCCAGCTCCGGTTGGGCCGGGTCAAGGGGGGTGGTGACATCGCGGATGGCGCGCAGGCCCTCCACCGGCCCTTCGCCAAAGAGATCGCCGCCCTCCACCACCTCTTCGATGAGCTGCTCAAAGGAGATGGGCTGCCATTTCCCGGAGTTGCGCGGCCCCACCCTTTTTAAGGGCGTCAAGACCCGGTACGGATCGTAGAGCTTGTCGAGCACGGCATTGCCGCGCCCGCAGGCCGTGGCCCTGACCTGCAGGCCCGCTTCCCGGGAACCGCTCAAGGCCTTGTACCCTTCCTTGATGGAAGTGTCGTAGGGCAGGAAGGGATCGGCGGCCAGCACATGGTAGGGGTTGCCCGCCACCCGCAGCACTGTCTCGCTCTTTTTGTCCACCCGCACCCGCACCCCGCAGAGGCTGACGCAGCCCACGCAGACGCTGTTGGCCACATATTGATTGGGATTGGCTGTCACTTCACCGGTTTTTGGCTCAATCCTCCACTCCGGTTCCAGGGCGTTACCGTAGATGTTGTGTATGGGCTTGTCACCGGCCCACCAGCCCTTGCTCATACCCCGCAGGGTGGGGGCATATCCCACCCCGAATATGCCCAGGCCGGCCAGGGCGCCGGCGGCCTTTAAGACGGTACGACGTGTTTTTTTCATGATCTTATGCTCCTTTGGTGCGCAAGGCGTGGTCGTGGCTGCTCTGCGGCTCTTGCCACGGCAGGATCCAGGTGAGGACGATCATCAGGAGTATCCAGAAGGCGAAGTTGCCCAGGACATGCATGATGCCGGTGCTGCCCCAGAAGGAGGGCTCATAGTGGGAAAAACCGGCCCCGGTCTTGGGCAGGAGCTGGCCGGCCATGACCAGCTGCCATCTGAAGAACCAGACCCCGACAGTGGCGGCCAGGGCGGCCCCAAAAAAGAGGGGCCTGAGGCGGCGCAGCGGCGCCAGACTCATCACTATGAGCGGCACCACAAGACCCAGGGTTATTTCCACAATGGTGGCGGTGGAGAAGGAGGGGCCAAAAAGCAGGAGAGCCGCCTCCCGGGCCGGACCGGTGGAATAGGCCATGCCGATGGTATACCAGAAGAGGCGGAGCACCAGATTCGCGGCAAGGGCCCAGGCCAGCAGCACCGAGAGGGAGTCGAGCAGATCCCCTGGCAGCTCACCCTGTTGGTTACGGAGCAGCAGGCCGGCCAGCAGGATCATCAATGCCAGGCCGCTGACCAGGGCGGCGGCCAGAAAAACCAGGGGCAGGATGGAGCTGTGCCAGAGGGGGATGGCCTTCACCACCCCCAGGATGTAACCTGAATAGGCGTGGACCAGAAGGGCCAGGGGCAGGCCGATCAAGGCCAGGAGCCGGACAACCCTGTGGTCTCCCTCACTCCGTGCCTGGCCGCGGAAGTCGGCCCGCAGGACAAAAAAGAGCTGCACCGCCAGGAGCAGCAGGAAGGCGTTGAGCAGAAAGAGGCCCCAGGTCATGGGTGAGGTGGCATGCATCCGCCAGAAGAGGGAGGCAAAGCGGCCGGGCTGGTGCAGATCGGCAATGAGATTGAGCAGGGCGGCCAGCAGAGAGACCAGGGAGACGATAAGGGCGAGGCGGCCCAGCGGGGCCAGCCGTCTGTTGTTGAAACCATAGACCAGGGCAGCCAGGACAAAGGCGCCGGTACTGATGCCGGTGAAGAAGATGTCCTGGACAATGGGCAGTCCCCAGTGGATATGGGGACCCGGGCCGATGAGTTCGATGATCTTTGTTTCCATCAGCGCACCTCCTCTGCCACCGAGGATCCGGCCGGCATCAGCACCTGCTCGCCCTGGATGCGACCGTCAAAGGCGGCATCCAGGCCGATATAAAAGACCATGGGCTCGGTACCCATGCTTTTTTTGAGGACCTGGACCGGATGTCTTCCCAGCAGGGTGGCCACCGCGCTTTGGGGATCGTTGAGATCACCGAAGATCCGGGCGCCGCTGACGCAGGTCTCCACGCAGGCCGGCAGCAGGCCGGCTTTAACCCGGTGCAGGCAGAAGGTGCATTTGTCCACGGTGCGGGTGGTCTCGTTGATGAAGCGGGCATCATAGGGGCAGGCCTGCACGCAGTAGCCGCAGCCGATGCAGATGGTGTTGTCCACCACCACCACACCGTCTGCTCTTTTGGTGGTGGCCTGGGTGGGGCAGACGGTGACGCAGGCCGGTTTCTGGCAATGGTTGCAGAGGCGCGGCAGGGTGTAGCGCCTTGGCCTGCCGTGGCTGGTCACCTCATAGCAGGAGACCAGGGTGCGGAAGCCGCCCAGGGGCACCTGGTTTTCCACGCCGCAGGCCACGGTGCAGGCCTGGCAGCCGATACAGAGGCGCAGATCCACCACCATGACCCAGTGCGGTCCCTCTGGGCCGGGGCTTTCAGCGGCGCGGCTCGGGCCGCCACTGCCCAAGGCCACTGCCGCCACGGTGGTGCTGCCCACCAGCTTGACAAAATTTCTGCGATCGCTATTCATTTTTTTCTCCTCAAGGCTGGCCCGTGGTTGCCCTTCACTCCTGGGGCGGGATGGCAATTTCAGTGCCTATCCCCTCTTCCTTAGCTCATGTAAATCAAGATCCCTGCCATGGTATATCCACGCA
The DNA here is from genome assembly GCA_031581485.1 of Desulfurivibrionaceae bacterium. Taxonomy (GTDB): domain Bacteria; phylum Desulfobacterota; class Desulfobulbia; order Desulfobulbales; family SURF-16; genus BM506. The sequence continues at coordinate 7,880 of JAVLBA010000015.1, forward strand.
TACTATTGACTCATAATCAACTGTTTTTTCGGTTAAACAGGATCTTGCATCTCAAGCCGCGGGCCCTGATACTGGCAGGCGGCGGCAAGGGAGCATATTTTTCGGGTTTGTGCGCCTGCAGCAGTTCTCTGTGTCTTTGTGCCTCTGTGGTTAATATTCTCCAGGCGCGTGCGCTCTGCAGCGGCAAAAAAATGGAGGCGGCCCGGATGCCTGAGTATCAACAAGAGCACCCTGTGGCGCAAGATAAAAAAATATGGCATTGATAAGGAAGGAGGCGGCCTGTAAATCCCTGCACCTCTTTGTTGCAGGAAAGAGACCCAAGCAATGATCTTCAGGCCTCTTATTTACTTTCCGGACTCAGATTATCGGTTATACTTTATCAAGGTTCCCTTGTTTTTTGAGCAACCAGGAGGCGGCAGGGGTGGGTGAGATTATCTGAAGAAACGAAGGGGAGCGGCGTGGGACGAAATGCAGGGATGGCCACCAAAAAAATAGGTGTCATTATAGGCGGTTCCGGCCTGGTGGGCGGTGGCATTGATTATTTCTTCAAAAAGAGGTCCGGCTGGGAGATTCTGACCCCCAACAGCAAGAAACTGAGCATCCGTGATCCCAAGGAGATTGAAGAATATTTTAAGGCACACCGGCCTGATTTTATTATTAATTCTGCCATTGCCTCCCTGGACAGTGACCCCAAGCTCTCCTTTGAGATAAATTATCTCGGTTCCATGAACCTGGCCAGGGCGGCAGCCAGCCTGGGTATTCCCTATATCTTTATCAGTTCGGCAGCGGTGTTGCCCCCCGGCGAAAATCGGACCGAGGAGGAGCATCTGCCCCTTACCGCCGATCTCGGCAACTATGCCAAGAGCAAGCTGATGAGCGAGCTCACCCTTGCCCACCTCAAAGAGACAGAGGGGCTTGACTATACCGTCATCCGGCTGGCCATTGTCTATGGGCGCCATGATCACAAGATCCAGGGCTTTCACCGCATGCTCTTTGCCATTGCCGATCAGTCCATGCCCCTGCTCTTCACCAGAAAAGGAACATGCCACTCCTATACCAATGCCCGGAAGATCCCCTATTTCATCCGTCATATCCTTGCTCATCGCCAGGAGTTCGGCGGGCAGATCTTTCATTTCTGTGACCCGGAGCCGGTGGCCCTGGACCGGCTGATCCTCACCATCCGCGATATTCTGGGCCTGAAAAGACCCAAAGCCATCTACATGCCCCTGCCCCTGGCCCAGTTCGGCGCCAGGTCTATCCAGCATTTTCTGAGACTACTGGTGAAAATGGGTATCGACGCCCGCCTGCCCAGGGAACTGATGTTCCTCAGCAATTTTTACCAGACCCAGATCCTCTCTTCGCAGAAGCTGCAGCAGTCAAGCTTTGCAGATCCCTTTCCAGAGCAGACCGTCTTCAGACAACTTCCTGAACTTATTGAGTATTATCTGACAAGATGGGAGCAGCTCAACCTGATCTCCCCCATGTACAACAAGGAATTTTTTGACCCCCAGCATCTGTCCGAGGAGTTTCTGCATTCCCCGGAAAATCTCCTCGGGGACATCCACAGCAAAAAAATAGAACCGTTTCAATCCTTCAGATCAGAGGATTAAAAAGCGGTTGCGGCAGGGGTATTTAACCTTTGGCTTGAATAATGTCGGGCAAAGAGAGGAGAGGCCTGCCTGTTCTGAGCAGGAGGAATCTTTGTTTGGGCGGGGGCTGTTGCTGCTGTGCCGAAAGGATCAGGGCTGCTCTTCTTCGCCGGTGATGTAGCGCTCGTAATTGTCGATATAGATATCAAAGAGGGTAAGGAAGGCGGTGATAATGAGGGGGCCGTAGATGATGCCCAGGATGCCGAAGGCGGCCAGACCGCCGATGATGGAGAGAAAGACCAGGATGGTGTGCATCTTGACCTGGCCCCCCACGAGTTTTGGCTTCAGGAGATACTCCACCCCCATGGAGAGGAGGATGTAAAAAAGGGCCAGCATCATACCCTGGATGATCTTGCCCTGGATGATGAGGTAGAGGGCGGCCGGCCCCAGGACAGCCCCGATGCCCACAATGGGCAGAAAGGCCATGATCGCCATGATACAGCCCCACAGGATGGGGGAGGAAAAACCGAGGAGGGCAAAGGCGAAGCCGCTCAAAAGCCCCTGGATCACCCCGCAGATACCGTTGCCCACCAGAATGGCCCCGGCAATCTTTTCGAACTTGTCCATCAGGAGCTGATCGTGATTGTTGGGGAGGGGAGAGAGGTGAATGAGAAAGTTCACCAGTTTTTCCCTTTCAATAAAGAGAAAGAAGATGATGAGAATCATCAGGATAAAGTTGAGGATGAAGGTGATGATATTGCCGGCCCAGATGGAGGCCTGGACATAGACGTATCTGGCGGCAGTGGTGCCGAATTGGGAAATGGCGGTGGTTATCTGGCCCATCTCCAGGTGGAAGCCGTAGCCCTGCAGCAGATTTTCCAGGCGGAGATAAAAGGGGTTGTTTTGCACATAGACGCTCAGGGTCTCGGCAATATTGGTGCCCTTGGTGATTTCAAGGAGATGGTAGGCCTCGGAAGAGAGGGCAACCACAAAAAAAATGAGGGGCAGGAAGACAAGCAGGACAAGGAGCGAGCAGGTGAGCAGCGAGGCCAGACCGGCGGGCAGCCGGCGGTGGAAAAAATCATAGACCGGCTGGGATATGGCGGACAGTAAATAAGAGAGAATGAGCATGGAGGCAAAGGGCCACAACAGCCTCACCATCAGGAGTATGGAGAGGAAAAAGAGCAGCAGGAAATAGGTGAGCACCAGGGTGCTCGGTCTGCGTTGGGTCATTGCCGAAACTGTCCGAAATTAAATCTTTTTAAGAGCCGCTCAGGGGGGCTTGATGATCTTTCATAAATATAACTATACCCGGAAAAGAGCAAGCTTCAGAGAAATAAGTTGTTTCAAAGCGGAAAATAATCCGCTATATTTTTTGCTCTTGATGGCCAAAATATAACGAATTTCAGGGCGCAAAAGAAAATGAAAATCAGAATCGAAAAAGCAGACTCCTCTGAGTTGAAGGCAAAACCGGACCAGAACAATCTCGGGTTTGGTAACTATTTCACGGATCACATGCTGGTCATGGAGTATGCGGATGGGGAGTGGCAGAACGGGGTGGTCAAGAAATATGGACCTTTCTCTCTGGACCCGGCGGCCATGGCCCTCCATTACGGTCAGGCCATCTTTGAAGGCCTCAAGGCCTACCGCGGCAAGGATAACAAGATTTACCTCTTTCGCCCCAAGGATAATCTGGCCCGCTTCAACCGCTCGGCCCGCCGCATGTGCATGCCTGAGCTGGATATTGATCAGGTCTATGAGGGGATCAAAACCCTTTTGGAGATCGATCAGGAGTGGGTGCCCTCGGCCCAGGGTGCCACTCTCTACATCCGCCCCACCATGATCGCCACGGAGCCCGCCCTGGGGGTACGCCCTTCCAGGCGTTATATCTTCTTTACCATTCTCTCCCCGGTGAGCGCCTATTATCCGGAGGGCTTTAATCCGGTGAAGATTTTTGTCACCGACAGTTATGTGCGGGCCGTGCGGGGCGGGGTGGGCGAGGCCAAGACCGCCGGTAATTACGCGGCTTCCATCATGGCGGCCATTGAGGCCCAGCAGGAGGGTTTTACCCAGGTGCTCTGGCTTGACGCCTGCGACCGGAAGACCATTGAAGAGGTGGGAACCATGAATATCTTTTTTGTCATTGGTGACCAACTCATTACCCCGCCCCTGCAGGGCTCCATTCTCCCCGGCATCACCCGGGATTCCGTGCTCAAGCTGACCCGGGACTGGGGGCTTGATGTCGTGGAGCGGCCCATAACCATTGACGAGGTCTTTGCCGCCAATGAGCAGGGCCGGCTCAAGGAGGTCTTCGGCAGCGGTACGGCCGCCATTATCTCGCCGGTGGGCTCCCTCTACTATAAGGGTAAGGAATGCCGGATCAACAACGGCGAGACCGGCCAGCTCTCCCAGCGTCTCTTTGATGACCTGCAGGCCATCCAGCATGGCCATAAGGAAGATCCCTACGGCTGGGTGGAAACCATCTGACCCTCCCCTGCCCGTCCATCTGCACCAGGGGCGCCTGGAGCCGCTCTGTATGCAGGAAATTAATGTTTTTCCGCTCCATCTAGGGTAAGGAAATGAAGTGACGGATCAAGGCGAGTCCCTTCTTTCATTCGAAAAAGACGCTCCCCAGGGGAGCGGCCATGGGCCTCTGGCTAAAGAAACTTCTTAAAGGGATTTTGTAAAGTATGACGAAGATAAGGATCGGATCCAGAAAGAGTATGCTGGCCATGTGGCAGACCTCCTATGTTGAGGAAAAGCTCCAGGCGGCCGGCCTTGAGACAGAGATTATCACCATGGAGACCAAGGGCGACAAGATCCTCAACACCTCCATTGCCAAGATCGGCTCCAAGGGCGTTTTTACCGAGGAACTCGAAGAGCAGTTGGCCGACGGCACCCTGGATATCGCCGTCCACAGCGCCAAGGATATGCCTTCTCGGCTCCCTGACGGCTTTGAACTCATCGCCTTTACGGATCGCGAGAAGCCCAATGATGTCCTGCTCAGTCATCGACCGGACCTCTCCCTGGCCGATACTACTGACAAAATTGTCATCGGCACCTCGTCGGTGCGGCGCCAGGCCCTGCTTGCCCACCACTATCCCCATGTGGAAACCGTGGATATCCGCGGCAATCTGCAGACCCGGATCAAGAAGATGAAGGAAGGGCTCTGCGACGGCATCATGCTGGCCTATGCCGGCGTCCATCGCATGGAACTTGAGGAGATGATCGTCCATACCTTTCCGGAAGAACAGTTTGTGCCGCCGGTGGGCCAGGGCTGCGTGGCCATTGAGGTGGGCGCCCGGCTCAGCCCTGAAAAAAGGGAGATGGTCCGCTCCTGCCTTAATAATCCAGACAGCGAGACACGTCTGCTTGCTGAGCGCGGCTATCTCCGGATCCTGGAAGGGGGTTGCTCTATTCCCGCCTTTGCCCTGGCCACCTTAAGCGGTGATGAACTGACCCTCACCGGGGGGCTGGTCAGTCTTGACGGCCGGCAAAATATCCGAGCCACCCTCAAGGGTCCCAAGAGCGAGGCCGTGCGCATCGGTCATGAGCTGGGCAACAGGATCCTGGCTGACGGCGGCAAGGAGATTCTGGCTGATATCCGCAGGCAGCAGGCCGCTGACAACGCCTAGGAGCCTGTCGGACTTAACGCTGATCTACTGCGGAAAAACTGGATTTGGCCATATTTTCCGACCTTTCTCGTTAAATAGGTCCACTATTCTCCTCGAATGATCAAAAATTCTGACTCAAACCAGCTTTCCCTCGCTACGATCGGTCAAGCCCGACAGACTCCTAGTGCTGGGCAAAGAGAGAAAGGTTAAAGGTTACCGGGACTGCTCAAAATTGCGGATGATCTTTTCGACAATATCCTCCAGGCGGCCGGTGGCGTCAAGGGCAAGATGCGAGCCGGCAGCATAGAGAGGGGCCCGGGCGGCCAGGATGTCGGCAACCTCGGTGTAGATGTCCTGGCCGCTTAAGGTGGGACGCTGACTGGGGGTGGCCTGGTCGCCGGCCAGACGACGGCAGATGGTCTCCGTGTCCGCCTGCAGCCAGACCACAAAGGCGCTCTCTTTCAGGCGCGGCCAGATGTCTTGATGGAGAATGGCACCGCCGCCGCAGGCGATGACCTGGCCGGCTCGGCGGTTCAGCTCTAAGAGCATCTCTTTTTCCCGGGCCCGGAAAAAATCCCAGCCGTGGCTGGCCACCATGGCCGCGATGGTGGCCCCTGCCTTTTTTTCAATAGCCTGGTCAGCGTCCACAAAGGGCCGGGCAAGTCTCCGGGCCAGGAGGCGGCCGATAGTGCTCTTGCCGGTGGCCCTGTAGCCGATGAGGAGGATATTTTTTTCGCTCACTGTCATGAAGGATGCAGCCTGCCAACGCCTGTTTTGTATGGATAATGTTTATTCAGAAATGGCCAAAAGAGTACCTCTTGTACCATAAAAAGAGGTAATAGAAAAAATGATCCGCCAAAAAAGCCGGAAAAAAGAGGGCCGGGCCTGCAACGCCAAGGCCCTTTCCCCGGCAGACCAGAGAAATCTTGCACCGCGGGCAAACATTAGGTACTTTTAAATATGTTATTTTAACCTGTGTCTCACACCTTCACCTGCGGTCTGGAAAAAATCTGCCATGATGATGCAGCCTGCTGCCAATTTCCAAGATCTTCCCTTTTCTGAACTGTTAAGAGAGGATGAGGTTATCGCCCTTGTTGACGATGATCCCATGATCCTTGAACCTCTGGCCGAGTTTCTGCGGGTCAGTGGTCTGGCCGTGGTGGAGGCGGGTTCTGCCGCTGGTCTGCGTCAGCTCCTGGCCCGGCATAAGGTCGGCCTTGTTCTCCTTGATATCGGTCTGCCGGATCAGTCCGGTTCTGAGCTGATTTCGGAAATGGTGAGCAACTATCCAGATCTGGCCATTATCATGCTCTCCGGCATCGCTGACGTCCATGTGGCCATTGAGTGTATCCGCTGCGGTGCCGATGATTATCTGGCCAAACCGGTCAAGTTCAACGAGATAGCCGTTGTGGTGCGGAAGGCCCTGGTCAAGCGCCGCCTTATCTATGAAAACAAGAAATACCAGGAAGATCTGGAACAGGCCAATTTCCGCTTCCAGCTTCTCCATCAGCTTTCTCTGAAAATAAACTCGGTATATCTCACCACCACGGAGCTTGATAAGGTGCTCCACGCTATCCTGGTGGGAATCACGGCCAATGAGGGGCTCCGTTTCAACCGGGCCTTCCTGGCCCTCTTTGATGAGAACAAGGAGCATCTCCGGGGCCGTCTGGCCATTGGTCCCACCTGCCGCGAGGAGGCGGGGCTGATATGGGCGGAGATGCAGGAAAAAAAGGTTGATTTCCTTGAAATGGTGGAGGGCCTGCATGACTGCGCTGCCCATGATAATGCCATCAATGGTATTGTCGACAAGCTGCAGGTGCCTGTGGCCCATAGCCACCATATCCTTGTCCGCTCGGCCATGGAGCGGCGCAGTTTCCTGGTCAGCAACGGCCAAGCCGAGGTGGAGGTGGATCAGGGGCTCCTTGAGCTTCTGGGGGAAGATACTTTTGTGGTTATCCCCCTCTTTTCTCCCCGGGCCGCCCTGGGGGTCATTATTGCCGATAATTATGTGACCCGGCATGCCATCAGGAAAGATGATCTCACCATGCTGGAGCTCTTCGGCAGCCAGGTCAGCCTGGCCATTGAGCACAGTAATCTGCATACCGAGATGCAGAGCAAGATCTCCGAACTGGAGCAGGTGACCCATGAGCTGGACAAGAACAAGGACCTCCTGGTTGAGGCCGAGCGGTACGCTGCCCTGGGACAGATGGCCGCCCAGATGGTCCATATCCTGCGTAATCCCATCACCTCCATTGGCGGGGTGTGCCGGATTCTCTCCAAGAAAATAACCAATGAAGAGTGGCGGCGTTATCTTGACGTGATGATCAAAGAGACCGCCCGCCTGGAAGGGACCCTGGGTGAGCTCTTTGATTTTGTCAGCCGCGCTGAATCGGTAAAGGAGCCGGCCTATCTTTTCCCCCTGCTCAAAAAAACAGTGCTGCTGGTGCAGCCCACCATGACCAAGCAGCATGTCAGCTGGGAGCTGGATCTGGACGATGACCAGGATGTCTTGGTGGATATGGATTCCCGCCAGATACGGCAGATGTTTCTGCATCTGATCCGCAACGCCCTGGAGGCCATGGAGGGGGGCGGTCATCTCAAGATAAGCGGCGAGGTGCGGGAGGGGCGCGTTTTCATCCGGATATGCGATACGGGTCTGGGCCTCTCTGATGCCAATCTGAGCCGGGCCAGGGATCCTTTTTTTACCACCAAGACCTATGGCAGCGGCATGGGCCTGGCCATGGTTGATCGCATCGTCGAGAGGCACGGCGGCACTTTCTGCCTCAACCGGCTGGAAGAGGGAATGGAGGCCGTGGTGGAACTGCCCGTCTACTCATGATTGTTGGCGGCGGTCTCCCTGAAGGAAAACCTCACATGCAGATAACGGATCTCTTCAGCCATATCCAGAAAGGCGGCTCTGCTACAGAAGCCGGCAGGGCGGCCCGACTGGTCAAGCCGGGGCAGCCGGTGGGACATGCCGGTGGCTTGAACCTGGCGCCGGGACAGCTTCTCCAGGGTGAAGTGGTGGGCAAGGATGCCAGCGGCCTGCTGCTTCTCAAGCTGGAGGGAGAGATTATTGCGGCCCGCACCACCGTCAAGATTGAGCCGGGTCAGCAGTTCTGGTTTGAGGTAAAGGAGGCCGGAGACACCCCCCTGCTTAATCTCGCCCGCCAGAAGGGAGCGGTTCAGGAGCTGCTGAAGGTGGTCATGGCCACCCGCCGTCTCCTGGTGGCCAGCCCCTCTGACCGGGCCCCCCTTTCTTCTGCTCCCGGGGCTGCTGTTCCTGCTTCTGCTGAAGGGGGGCGGCCGGCATCTGCTGCCGGCCCTGCGGCCGGCCAGGTGGCCTCGGCGCCGAGCAGCGGCCAGGGGCTGCCGGCCCAGGCGGTGGTGGCGGCGGACGGCAGCCTGCCGCCGGAGGCGGCCCGACTGGTCAGGGCCCTGGTGAGCTCCATGGACCAGCTGCCAGGGACAGGCCCGGCGGCAGGCAGGCAGGAGGCGCCGCCCCAGCCGCCTCTTATAAAAACCCTTGTCTCCCTGATCAGGGAGGGGCAGATCCCCGCTTCTCTCCAGAAGATTGAGGCCTTTCAAAACGTTGTCCAGACCAGGCCCTCCTCTGCTCCGCCCCTGCCGCCTCAGAGGCAGGTCCCTGAGGCGGCAGGGGCAAAGGGAGGATTTCCGTCCCCGGCGCCTGGGGCGGCCTCCGCCTCCGGCCCGCTCCAGGCGCCTTCCCCGCCCGGGGCAGGCCTCTCGCCGCCAACCGCTTTTTTGAGCCCGGAAACCATCAAGGTCCTGAACGCCTTGGTGGCGGTGGCAGGCATTAAGGCGCCCCTGGCCGGTGCTGACGCCGCTCTGCAGCCAGCCTTGCAGCCGGACCGTAATCTGGCCCAGATCCTCACCATGATAACAGAGGAGGGGAAGATCCCTCCTGCCCTGCAAAGGCTCAGCCCTTTTCTGGAATTGATGGGTCGCAGCCCCCTGCCTGAAAGCCTGAATGCAGATCAAAAACAGCCTGGTCTCTCTGGAAAAACGGATACCCCTGCCCCGGCCCTGGTGGCTCTGCAGTCAGGGGCGGCCCGGCAGGGTGCAGAACCCCTGCCCGCCCAATTGCGTCTGCTCTCTTCTCTCCTGGGACTGGGGAGGCAGGAGGGCGCCATGGAGGGCAGGCCGGAGGGCGAAGAGCTTTTTGGGCGGCAGGCGGCCACGGAAATGACCGCTGAGACCCGGAAACTGGCCGCCTTTTTTGAGGCCCACGGTCGGGTCAATATGGAGGCGGCCCCCCAGAGGCAGGGGGATTTTTATATCATCCCCGCCATTTTCAGCAATCAGGCCGGCTGGGGGGAGTGGCTGTGGAGCCGGGAAGGATCCCCGGACGACAAGGAGGGACCTGGTCAGGAAAACCTGGTCTTCTTTCTGGAAATGAGTAATCTCGGCCCCCTGACCATCAAAGTGAATCTGCAGGGCAAAAAATTGAGCGGTCAGATTATCATGGCGGATAAGGAGGGCAGTGCGGTGGTGGCTGCCTTGCTCCCTGAGCTCAGGGAACGCCTCCAGGCCATTGGTTATGATGTGGTGGATTTTCCCTGCAGCTGCCAACCCCTCAATCTCATGCAGGAGCTCAAGGAGAGCCTCCATCACCAGGCCGGGTCAAAGCCGGTTTCCCTGCTTGATGTCCAGGCCTAGTGAAGACTGGTCTGGTCCGGCTCTCTAAAGAGAGTCGCAGTTGTTTGCGAGGCGGAATGACCTCTTTTTCCCCTGCTTTTTCCCGACTCCTCAATTCTTAATCCTCAATCCCCTTTCAGCCCTTTTTCGGGAACCGGTCTGCTGGCCGAGAGGATCACCGCCAGCAGGCCGATTGCCAGAAAACAGAAATAGGAATAATGGAGAGCCCTGACAAAGTTTTCCGCCTGTGCGGCGCTGTAATCCTTCATGTCCAGCCCGCCGCTCAGGTGAGAAAAAAAGAGGGCAAAGGAGAGGCCGGCCAGGGCGATGCCCAGCAGCATGCCCAGGGTACGGGCGGTGGCCAGCAGGGCCGCCACCGTGCCGATATAGGGCTCACCTATTGCGCGCAGGGCAGAGGCGCTGTTGGGCGACAAAAAGAGAGAAACCCCCACTCCCAGAAAACCGAGACGTCCGGCCACCAGCCAGGGGGGAGTAGTGGTGGAGAGGGTGGTGAAGGCATAGAGGCCGCAGGAGCAGATGATCAGCCCGCAGGTGGCCACGATCCGGGCCTCGCTGTAATCTGCCAGCCAGCCGGCAAGGGGAGCGGTAACAAGGGCGGTGACGGGGATGGCCAGCATGATGAGGCCGATCTGGGTGGCGGGCAGCTGGAGAACCCGGTCGAGATAAAAAGGGGTGAGGATGAGCACGGAAAAGAGGCAGAGGAAGATCAGGGCGGCCGTGGCCACCGCAATGACCAAGGATTTTTCTTGAAAGAGAATGGCCGGAATGATGGCCCTTGGTTGCTCATCACCACCTGGGGGCAGGTGGGCGAGCATGCCTTGGCGGCGCAGGAAAAAAAAGAGGAAGAGGCCGCTCAGGCCGCAGCCGCTGATGAGCTGCAGCATTGAGGTGTGGGGGGCGGCAGCGTGGCTCAGGGTATAGGTGGCGGCAGTAAGGAGACAGACCCACCACAGGCCCCCCAGCCAGTCAAAGGGCTGGCCGGAGGCTTCCGGCCCCGGCTGCGGCCTGAGAAAGATTCTGGCCAGCCCGCCCACGGTGAGGCAGATGGGTGCGGGCAGGAGGAAGAGGGTGCGCCAGGAAAAATATTCGATGAGAAAACCGCCCAGGGCCGGGCCGGTCATCAGGCCCAGGGAGGTGATAATGCCCATCAGGCCCAGACTGCGGCCAAGTTGGTCAGGGCCAAAGGCCATTTTCAGCATGGCCGGCCCGTTTGCCATCATCATGGCGGCACCCAGGCCCTGGATGAAACGAAGAAAAAGCATAACGCTCAATGATCCGGCCTGGGAGCAGAGGAAAGAGCCCAGGGCGAAGATGAGCAGGCCGATGATGTAGATTTTTTCCCGGCCCAGGTCATGGGAGACATGGCCCCAGAAGAGCATGGTGGCCGAGGTGGTGAGGAGGTAGATGAGCACCACTGCCTGGGTGTGGGCCAGGGGGCTCTGGAATTCGGCCATGATGGCGGGCAGGGCGATATTGACCATGGAAGAGTCCATGGTGGCGAAAAAAACGCCGGTGGCCACCAGGAAGAAAACCAGCCATTTAGGGTTGTCTGAACTCATAAAAGCGCTTTACAGGCAGAGGGAGCCACGGTGCGGTGGCGTATGAAGATGGGGGTATCCGGGCAGCACGCACCAGGCCCGGCTACAATTTTTCAAGAGCGTTCCGGGAACATTTTCAGTAGGTTTATTCTCATAGAAACTACTTGCAAAGGTAAAAAGCGTCTTTATAAAAAATATAACGGATAAGGATTTACACCATGCGCGGATTTTTTCACAGACCCCAGACCCCTCTCTTCTTTGCCCTGGCCCTTGCCCTGTTCCTCGGTTCCGGCCCGGCCACGGCCGCTACCAAGATGCCCTCTTTTAATCTTGTGGATGCCGTAAGTAACCAGAAAGTGGACAGCAGTACCTACGACGGCAAGGCCAAATTGGTGGTCTTTTTTGCCACCTGGTGCATGCCCTGCATGCAGGAGGTCCCCGCCTTGATGAGCCTGCAGGAGGAATATGGGGGGGATGACTTTACCGTGGTGGCCATTTCCGCGGATAACCAGCGGAAAAGTGTCCGGAAATTTATCAGCAAACAGCAGGTGAATTATCCGGTTTTGATGTTTACCCGCCAGCTGGTGGCGGATTTCGGCGGGGTTCCCGGCCTGCCCACCATCTTTGTGGTGGATAAAAATGATAATATCCTGAAAAAGTATCCGGGTCTTGTGCCCCATGCCCTTTTAGAGCGGGAAGTCAAGAGCCTGCTGGCAGTGGAGGAGCAGTGAAGGGCCGCCGGTGCCCCAAGGACTCTTTCTTTTTCGGCCTTGACAACCAAGGGCTGATTAGGTAGTCAAAAGGTCAATTTCATTGATGGAGATACTGAAGAGCTCGGATATACGAGCTGTTAATAAACCTCAAAGGAGATGAATATGAAAAAAGTATTAGTAGTTCTGGTAATGGCCATGGCCCTGAGTGTAAGCGGTGCCTCTGTAAGTATGGCCCGGATTGCCAAATGCACGGTAAAGGCGGTTGATGGCGACACCGTCACCATGGAGTGCAAACGGGCTTCTCTGAAGGCCGGCGATGATGTCATCGTAAAACCTGCCAAAAAGAGAAGAGCTATCGAAGGTTGTTAATAACCTTTTTTGGACTATTTGTTGTGTGAAAACCGCCTTCCCCTGGAAACAGGGGGCAGGCGGTTTTTTTATGCCCGGCCCCTGTCTTTATCTAACCTCCCGAGTTGACATGGAATTTGTTGTTGGCTACTTTCAGGACACCGTTTGTTGATTTAAAAGAGATGAGGAGGCCTGTGAAACAGAAACCATCGGCAATAAACAGTATCTGGCTGGGACTTGTGCTGCTTGCCACCCTCACCGCCGCCTATACCGGCAGGATGGACGAGGTGACCATGGCCTCCTTTGATGCGGCCAAAGCCGGGGTCATGCTGGCCATAGGTCTTATCGGTGCCATGGCCTTCTGGCTCGGCATCATGAAGGTGGCTGAGGCCGGCGGCCTGATGCGGGCCCTGGCCCGGGCGGTACGGCCCCTGATGATCCGTCTCTTTCCGGATGTGCCTGCCGATCATCCGGCCATGTCGGCCATGATCATGAATATGGCTGCCAATGCCCTGGGGCTCGGCAATGCCGCCACGCCCATGGGTATCAAGGCCATGCAGGAGCTGGAGAAACTGGCCCCAGAGAAGGGCACGGCCACCAATGCCATGTGCCTTTTTCTGGCCATTAATACCTCCTCGGTCACGCTGCTGCCCCTGGGCGTCATCACGGTGCGGGCCGCCGCCGGGGCCACCAGCCCTGCCGCCATTCTGCTGCCCTCTCTGGCAGCCACCCTCTGTTCCACCTGTGTGGCCATTTTTATGGCAAAGATCCTGGCGGCCAGAGGAGAGGCCGTGCTGGTCAAAGGGCCATCCCCGACCCAGGCCGGTGGTGAGGAGCCAAAAGAGGCCCCGGCCCCGGCCACCAGAGATCTCCACCCCCCCGGCCCGGTGGGCAGATGGCTTGTCTGGCTGCTGATCACCGCCTTTGTCGGCGGCATAGCCTATCAGGTCATTCAGAATCCCCCCTCTTCTCTGTTGGGCGCCGCGAACCTCAATGTCCTTTCCTCCTGGCTCATACCCATGCTCATTTCCGGTCTGCTCATCTATGGATATCTGCGCGGGGTCCAGGTCTATGAGGTGTTGACAGAAGGGGCCAAGGAAGGCTTCACCACTGCGGTGCGGATTATCCCCTTCCTGGTGGCCATCTTTGTGGCTGTGGGCATGTTCCGGGCCAGTGGCGCCATGGATCTCCTGATTACCTTCTTTACCCCCCTTACCTCGCTGATCAATATGCCGGCGGAATCCTTGGCCATGGCCTTTATGCGCCCCCTTTCCGGCAGTGGCGCCTTCGGCATTATGAGTGAGATTGTCAGTAAGGACCCAGATTCTTTTTTGTCCTTTCTGGTCTCCACCATGCAGGGCTCCACGGAAACCACCTTCTACGTCTTGGCCATTTATTTCGGCAGCATAGGGATCAAGCGGAGTCGCCATGCCCTGCCCGCTGCCCTCTGTGCGGATGCAGCCGGGGTGCTGGCGGCGGTGGCTGTCTGTAATTTATGGTTTTAAAAAGGCAGAAATAAGAAGATGAGAAAGAGGTAGTTGAGAAAGTGGCAGGGCCTGCGACCCGGTCTTTATTCTTATTTCGCAACTATCTATCTTCTTATTTCTCATCTTCTCGAGCTAAAGCTCTATCTCCAGCCCTTCCCTGGCAAAAAAGATGCGGGGTTCCTCAGGGCCGCCATCCCGGCAGTAGGTTGCCGCCAGGGCGTCGTGCTGCTCATCGGTGCGCATGGGGTCATGGTGGAAGAGGGCCACGGCTTTCACCCCGGCCCTTCCGGCCTGGGCCAGGGCAAATTCCATGGGGCTGTGGCCCCAGCCCTGTTTGCCGGCATCATACTCTGCCTGGGTGTATTGACTGTCCTGGACCAGGAGATCGGCGCCGGCCACAAATTGCTCAATGGCCTTGTTCTGTTCAGCAGCCACCAGCTCCCCTTCGGCCGCCATCATCTCGTCATAGGAGGGGTTCTCGGGGTCGGTGATAAAGACATTGGTGAAGGGTTCGGTGTCGTAGGCGGTACAGAAAACCTTGCCCCGGTGCTCGAAACGGTAGCCCAGGCAGAGGATGGGATGGTTGAGATATTTGGTGGTGAGTTTGATGCCGTCGCCCAGGTCAAAGCTCCCTTCCTTTAAGGGAGCATAATGGATCTTGGCCCCTAACTCCACCTCCCGGATCGGGAAATAGCGGTAGGTGAGCTGGCCGCCGACAATTTTTTCCAGGGTGTCCTGTTCGTACGAAACCGGGCCGCACACTTTGACCCTGGTGCCGGGGACATAGAGGGGCGTGAAAAAAGGAAAGCCCATGATGTGGTCCCAGTGGGTATGGGTGAGGTAGATTTCCGTCTCTATGGGGCCCTTGGGCAGATCATGTCCCATCATATAGTTGCCCAGTTCCCGGATTCCGGAGCCGGCGTCGATGATGATCAGTCGGTCCAGTTCAGGGAAGCGGATCTCGATACAGGCGGTATTGCCGCCATATTTCATGGTCTGTGGCCCCGGGCAGGGGATGGAGCCGCGGACGCCCCAGAATTTTATGTTCATGGTCTTTGGATTCTCACCTGTGAGGAGCGTTTGGCCGTCTGAAGGGCGGCTTTGTTTTAGAGGCACTGCACCTTACCCGGGGGGGAAGAGGCGGCATACCTGGTGTCTGGCGTTCTGTCTCTGGCAGCCAGGGGATCTATTGGGCGACATGGAGAAAGACCTGGGCCTTTTCCACTTCCCGTTCTACCGTGGCATAGAGGGAGGAGATCTCGCTCCAATTCAGGCCGCTGTCTGCAAGGATCTGCTGGACCTGGCCAGGTTCCTGGAAGAGGTCGCCGGCAGAACCGATTTCAAAGAGATTGGCATAGAGATTGGCCAGGGCCACATGCTGTACCAGGGCCCTGTTTTCGGCAGTGGCTTTTTGGGGGGCATGGTGGTGCCAGAGGGTTTCCGCCATATTATTGTTGAGCTGCCATTTATGGGCGATAATCCTGCCGGTGGTGCGGTGGTCAAAGCCGAAGATCATGGCCTCGGCCCGGAGCAGGGAGCAGCGCTGGAGTCTGCATATCTCCAGAACCTTGCGGTAATCATCGGGAAAGCAGTTGCTTAAGGGGATCTTGCCCAGATCGTGGAGCAGGCCGGCCACAAAAAATTCTTCCCGCTGGGTCAAAGGGGTATCGGCCAGGCCGGCAATGGCCTTGGCGGTGACGCCCACAGAGATGGAATGGGCCAGAAATTGATCCATGGCCAGGCATTCCATGCCCTCCTTGCTGACACTGCCCAGGATTGCGGTGGATAAGGCCAGATTCTTGACGGTGTTGATGCCCAGCATGATAATGGCCCGGGTCAGGGAGGTGATCTGGTTGGGCAGAGAATAATAGGCGGAGTTGATCAGCTTCAGGACCTGGCCGGTGAGAACCGGATCCAGGGAGATGACGCGGTTGAGATCATTGGGCGAGGTGGTGGGTTGGTTGCACACCTCCAGGACCTTGGTAACCGTGGTGGAGAGGCTGGGCATCCGTTCGATATATTCGCGAATTTTCTCGAGATATTTTTGGGTTGTCGGATCTTTATCAGGCATAGACGCAAAGAGTCCCAGGGATGAGTTCGTGGCATACTAATATCTTTAGTAAAGAGCGGTCAAGAAAAGGTGCAAGAAAGGCTGACCATAAAAAGACTTTGCTTGGGCCGGCTCTTTGCGGTAAAAAACCAGGAAACAATTCCCCCCTTCACAGATGGAAGAAAAAGAATAATGACTGATAAAAAATATGGCATAGGCATTGATACCGGCGGCACCTACACTGATGCCGTCTTGATTGATCTGGCTGACAACTCGGTGCTGTTAACCGCAAAAAATCCCACCACCCACTTTGAATTAAGCCGGGGTATCTCTCTCTGCCTGCGCGATATTCTGGTGGGCAGCAAGGTGAAGCCGCAGGACGTTGATCTGGTCGCGGTTTCCACCACCCTGGCCACCAATGCTGTGGTGGAGGATAAAGGGGACAAGGTCGGCCTCATCCTGGCCGGCTTTGCCAGACATTGCAGCCTGCCCGTGGTCTCCACCCTTTATATAGACGGTGGCCATAATATCCAGGGCGAGGAAGATACCCCCCTGGATATGGAGGCCCTGGTCCAGGCGGTGACCGACCTGAAGGAAAATGTTGATGCCTATGTGGTGTGTGCCTCCATGAGCATCAAGAACCCGACCCATGAAATGGTGATGGCCAAGGCGGTAAGTCTGATTGATCCTCGGCCTGTCTTCATGTCCCATGAGGTCTCTACCCGGCCGGGTGTGAAGGAGAGGGCCGCCACCGCCGTGCTGAATGCCCGGTTGCGGCCGGTGATGGAAGATTTTCTCATGGGCATGCAGGATGCCCTGGTGGCCCTGGGTCTGGCCCGTAATGTCATGATCGTCCGGGGAGACGCCACTCCCATGAATATTGCTGATACGCCGCGCCAGGCCGCCTCAACCGTGGCCTCCGGACCGGCAGCCACGGCATGGTACGGCCTCAGTTTTGCCCCCCAGGATGATGCAATTATCGTTGACGTGGGCGGCACCAGCACGGATGTCACCATGGTGCGCCACCGGAAGCCGAGCCTCACCAGCGACGGCAGTCTCATCGGCGGCTGGCAGACCCATGTGGACTCCGTGCGGATGTCCACAGTGGGGGCCGGGGGGGACAGCCATGTTGCCCTGGATGCGCGCGGCGAACTGAGCGTGGGACCGGACCGTGTTCTGCCCCTGGCCATGGCCTCTCAGATCACCGCCCCCCCTGAGTGGCTGGGCAGGGGGTTGCGCTCCAGGCTCATTGCCATTTCCCCAGATCTTACGGAACAAGAGGCCGGCCATGACCCGGTGTTGGCCTATCTGTACCAGCATGGACCTGCCACCCCGGCCATGTTGACCAGCCATTTCCAGCTGGCGGAGATCAGCCTGGTCAGTCACCTGCGGGACCTGGTCAAGAGTCAGTTCGCCTTTGAAACAGGCTTCACCCCCACCGACGCCCTCCATGTCCTGGGCGAGCTTGAGCTGGGTGACAAGGAGATGGCCCGGCAGGGGGCGCAGGTTCTGGGGGCGGCATGCGGCATGGACCCGGAGGAGTTTGCCCGAGAGGTTCTGGCCCGGCTGGGTGATAAGATTGAGGCCGCCATCCTGGATCATATCCTCATTGTCGAGGCCGGCAAAACCCTGTCCGGCTTCTATCCCGGCTACCGCCACAACCCGGTGCTTGATATCCGCTTTCTGGTTAAATTGCCTCTGGTGGCCATCGGGGCTGCTGCCCCCTTTATCCTGCCCCGGATTGCCGAGCGTCTAGGGACAGAGGTGGTTTTCCCCGAACATTACGAGGTGGGCAACGCCCTGGGCGCCATTCTCATGGCCAGTGGCGGCAAGGGCTGAGCCATGGACGCCGGGCCCAAAGAGAAGAAGGCTGTTTTGCCGCCCCTGGCTGAACTGAAGATCAAGATCCGTCCGGATCTCTATCGAGCCTTTCAGCGCTGTTCCTGGATCATTATCCAGGAGCGGGGCGGCAATCAGGTGGATGTCATGAATGAGATGGTGGAAGATTTCCTGCGCAAGCACGTTTGTTAGGTTGCGTTTTCTTGTCTGCTGGTCCCCGGTGTGCTTATAATAAAAATATAAAGGGATCTCTTGGAAAGGAGGGGGCCATGGCGAGATGGAGAGCGTGTTTTACGGGGTTGCTGGCCGGGCTGCTGCTGTGCAGCTGTGCCACCCATGTCCGTGTTGATTACGATGAGTCCACTGATTTCAGTGCCTATAAGACATACACCTTGCTGCCCAAATCAGAGGCATCAACGGCAGATCCCCGCTTAAACAGCCCCTTGATTGATAAACGGATCAAGGCCGCTCTGGAGAGGAATCTGGCCGCCAAAGGCCTTGTCCGGCAACCGCAAAACCCGGACATGGAGGTGCTCTATCAGATAAATATGCACCATGAGCTTGCCCGTGACCGCAGCGCCTTCACCTTGGGTCTGGGCACGGGAGGGAGAAACACTGCTTTTGGACTGGGCTATGCCGTGCCCCTCACAGAGGTCGAATCCTACGAAAAAGCGATGCTCACCATTGATCTCCTGGCCGCCGATACAGGGGAGTTGCTCTGGCGGGGTACCCGCAGCCGGATAATATCTGAGGCGAGAACCCCCGAGGAGGTCGATACCTTTTTCAAGAACCTGGTCCGGGAAATTATGGAGAAATTCCCGCCAGAAAGATAAAGCTGAGGTCGGGTGGTGGATTGCCCTCTCATGATGAGGGACATGGAGAGCTGCCGCGGCCAGGGGATTGGTTTTCGGGCCCGGGGTGGCCTCTTTCAGGGGGAGATCCGGCCCCAGGCGGCCAGGTGGCGGTCACTGACCTTGCTGCACTGCAGATCGAGGCCCTGTTCCCGGATCTGCTCCCTCACCTCTTCCACCCGGTAGGCCGCCAGCAGGGAATGGTAAAAATCATCCTGAAGAACCCGGGGCTCCCTGCCGCTATATTTCTTGACCAGTTTTGCCGCTGCCTTTTCTGAGCTGGGCCGAAAGAGATCCATGACCATAACCAGCGCCCCGGGTGCGGCACACGTGATGATGCTCTGCCAGAGATGGCCTGGGTCGGCAAGATGGTGGAGCAGGCTGTTGCTCAGAATCACCTGCCACTTCCGGCCATCATCGGTAAAGGGCAGACAGGAGCATTGCAGGGTGACAGAAGAGGCGTTTGGCTGGATAACATAGGCCAGGCCCTGGTCCAGCATGGCCTGGGAGCCGTCAATGCCCAGGCAGGTGCAGCCGGGAAAATCCCGGGCAAAATCCATGAGGATATGGCCCGGGCCGCAGCCGAGATCAAGGACGCGCCCTGCACCTCTGAACGCCGGGAAGGCACTTCTGAAGAGGCGGCTGAACTGGGCGTTTGCCTGGCGGAAGTCGGCCTGGGCATAGGCCTTGGCCTGCTCCTTCCCTTCCATAAGTTCCGGTTCCGGAACACGTCTCATGAAAAACCCCCAAAAAAACCCAGGCTCTCCTCAAAGAGATGGGATCGGCAGATCGATACTCTAGCTGAAAAAAGCCCTACCAGCCCCAGAGGAGGTCGCGTCTGATCCAGCCCTCGACATTGGCCTCTTCATGGCGCACCTTGACCCAGCCATTTTTGCTCGCCAAGGTGCGGAAAACCACCCCCCGTTTGGCCTGGCGCACCTTTTTGTAAGAGGTGCCCGGGCCGCTGCGCAGGTTGATGGCGCGCTTTTTGACAACCAGGTGAGGGGTGCGGTCCACCAGCTTTTTATAGACCCAGCCCTTGTCGTTTTCAAAATCAACAACCCGGTACCAGCCGCCTTTTGAGCCGATCACCTTGAGGGGATAGCCGCGGCCGATCTCCCAGAGGACCTTGTATTTTGAGCCGGGTCCACTGCGGAAATTGATCATGTCCGCATCGACGCTGACCATTTTGGCCTGGACCAGGGTGGCTGGCGCTGCCAGAAAAAAAGAGGCCAGTAATATCAGAAGCAGCGGACGTTTCATAAAATTAATTCCATCTTATTGGGGGGAGAAAGCCTCTGTAAATTACCGATGGGCAGAGAAACTGTCCAGGGAAAAAGGCTTTCCTTACGACTCTTTTTTGATGGTGCGGATGTCGCCGGCCCGCAGCGGCAGGCCGCCGACCTCAAGGCCGATGGCCCCAAAGCGACAGGCCTGATTCAGGCAACGCAGACAGGTGATGCACTCACCATCGTCAGGGGATTCGTTAAATTTGACGCCCATGGGACAGACATCGTGGCACTCCTTGCAGTGGGTGCATTTTTTCTCGTCCAGAGTGAGCCGCACCACCTTCGCCTTTTTAAAAAGGGCATACCAGGCACCCAGGGGGCAGGTGGTGCGGCAGAAGGGGCGGCTGGCCACCACGCTCCAGCCCAGGAAGAAAAGCAGGAGGGTGAATTTTGACCAGAAGAGGGTGCCGATGATCCGCTGCAGGTCGGGCTGCAAAAAGAGCATGGGCAGCCCGGCCTCCAGGGTGCCGGCCGGACAGATGAACTTGCAGAACCAGGGCAGGCCCATGCCGAAATCATTGATGACCACCAAGGGCAGAATGACAACGGTGAGGGCCAGGAAGGCATATTTAAGATAGCGTAAGGGGCGGGGGACGGAGAATTTGGGCGAGGGGATTTTATGGAGAAGCTCCTGGATAAAGCCGAAAGGGCAGGCCCAGCCGCAGACCATGCGGCCAAAGATCGCCCCCAGAAAACCCATACTGCCGATAATATAAAAGCCGACATAGAACTGACCATTGGCCAGGGTCATGCGCACGGAAAGGAGAAGCTGCTGCAGGGCACCTATGGGGCAGGCCACTGTGGCGGCCGGACAGGAGTAGCAGTTGAGGCCCGGAGAGCAGAGGACCTTGAGGGGTCCCTGATAGAGCGAGCGGGTAAAGGGAAAGGACCACGAGGCGTTGGTGAGCACCAGAATGGCGGCCTGAAACCAGTTTCGAAAAAATTCCATAGCAAGGGTGGGGGAGAGAGGGGAGGGTAAATGCCGTCTTAGCCGATACCGATACAACTTAAACAGATCTGCCACGACTGTTCAAGAACACGGGATGGTTCATCAACAAAGACGCCGATGCAAAACAGGATAATAAAAAAAGAGAGTAAAAAAAGCGGCAGCCTGTGGGCCGGTGGTTGGGGGCGCTTCCTGGCCATTTTTATTCCTCCTTCTGGTGCCCTAAAATATGCGTCACCGCATCAATCTTGTCACCAATGTGGACTTGTTTATCGCGGCGGTCATCGATGACGATCTGGGTGACCACCCGCATGGCCCCTCTGGTAAAGGGGATTTCATATATTTTTTCAATGATGCCCAGCAGTTCGGAAATGTTCCCCTCAATAACGGTTCCCATGTCATTAAGCCGGAAAGGGAGCCCGGCCTTTTCCAGTTCCAGCTGGATGGCCGCGACATAGTCGCCAACACTTACGTTCTCGGTACCTATGGGGATGGTGGTCAACTGGAGGAGGGCCATGGTTTACTCGCTGTCAAAGGGGAATTCGGGCAGGCAGTCAGGGTCACTACTGTTATGATAAATGATATTCCTGAGATGGGTATAGCTGTCCAGGTCTATTTTGGTAAAATGGATGCCGATCTCCTTCTCTTCCAGATGGACCACCTGACCCTGCATGGCAAGGGAGATGTCGGTGCCGGTGCCGGCAAGATGGCGCTAGTTTCCTCGAGAGGCCCGGCTGACTGCCGTGGAAATGTTGGTGAGCAGGGCCGCCACCCTTTCTTCCTCCTCCAGGGAGAGGGTCCCGGTCTGTTCCAGCAGGCCGGGAAGATGGGCCACCTGCTGCAGGATACTTTCTAATTTCTCCAGGAGCGCTGAACCGTTCTGGTGCCTGCCGTTGCCGTGGACTCCCCCCTTCACCAAAGGGATGTTGAGCCGAAGGAAGCGTTTGTAGGTGCGCCGGACAATTTCTTTTTCCTGGACGGCATCCTCCTCATCCTCCTCATAGAGGCTGACAATATGGGCCATGTCTTCCTTGAGAAAATCGAGGTCAGCGGGCTGGATGCTATGCTGCTCCATATGATTGACCACGCTGATGGCCATTTTCAGCAGGGCCAGGGCATGGCTGCGGTGGCTGAAAAAGGAGCTTAAGCGGCCAAAGGCGGCCCTGAGGAGGATAAGGCGCCGGGGGCTTAATCGCCAGTCCTGACTGATGATTTCAGCCCGCAGTTGCTCAATGGCAGCATGAATGGCAGAGGACATAGGTGTCAGCGGAGAGGTGAAGGGGTTGGCGACAGTTTTTAAGGGATAAAATACCTTTTTTTTACAAGAGTTACCGCAAAAAAGAAGTTGTTTCTTGCCAGCTTCCCTGCCGCATCTTATCATGGCGCCATGAATGCGCTTTTTTTTGAAATTTTCTCCTTTATTTTCGGGGCCATTGTCGGCAGTTTTCTCAATGTGGTCATTTTGAGACTGCCTGATCCGGAGGCCTCCGTGGTTTTTCCTGGCTCCCATTGCCCCCACTGCCAGACCCCCCTCCACTGGTATGAAAACATCCCCATAGTGAGCTTTCTTTTTCTGCGGGGCCGCTGCCGGAGTTGTCAGAAAAGGATTTCCGTTCAGTATCCCCTGGTGGAGCTGGCCATGGCCCTGCTTTCCCTCTTTCTGTGGCAGCGCTTCTTTCTCTCCACGGCCTTTCTGGTCTATTTTGTTTTCGCCGCCGCCCTCCTGGTTATCATCGTTATTGATCTCTATCACCAGATTATCCCGGATCTCATCAGCATCCCCGGCATTATCCTGGGTGCGGCCGCTTCTTTGTTGCTGCCGGGCCTTACCTGGCAGGATTCTCTGCTGGGCCTTCTCTTGGGAGGGGGTATCTTTTACCTCATTGCCCTGGGTTATTATCTCCTCACCAAGAGACAGGGCATGGGCGGCGGCGATATTAAGCTGCTGGCCATGATCGGTGCCTTTCAGGGCTGGCAGGCCCTGCCCTTTGTCATCTTCGGCAGCTCCCTGCTGGGGACCATTGTGGGGGTGGGGGCCATGGTTCACCAGAAAAAGGGGGGGCAGACCAGGATCCCCTATGGCCCTTTTCTGGCCGTGGCCAGTCTCATCTATCTCTTTTTCGATCAACAGATCATCCAGGGCACCCTCTGGTATCTGACCAGGCCCCATTAAGGGCTGTACACGGCCACTCTTGCTGTGATACTACTTTAATATCTTGGATTTATCGTTGTATCTCTATGAAAAAAGGGGCGATCTATGGCTGAAGAAACAGGTGCACAGCTGCTGGCCCACAGCAGCAGAGAAGAGGCGGTCAGACAACTCTATGAATTGATTGTGGAGGCGGTGGAGCAGGGTGATTTTGCCCGGGCCGACGGCCTGCGTCTCAAACTCATTGCCACCGATGATATGGCCTTGACCGAGATTATCGGTTCGGCAGAGATCATTGAGGCGGCTAAATCCGCTGCCATAGATCCCTCCTTTCATGAACAGTGGCAGGCCCTCGCTGCAGAGCTGAGCGCTGAGGAGAATAATGGCTTTTATTTTGCCCTGAAAGAGGCATTGCTCAGGCCCGGGCAGGCCTTTATTGAGCAGAACAAGATCAATAACCGTCTTTTTTTTATCACCAAGGGCCAGGCCAATATCGTCTGTCAACAGGGGGAGAGGCAGATCCTGTGTCAGCAGCTGAAGGCGGGTGATATCGTTGGCGAAGACACCTTTTTCGGCATCTCCATCTGTACCACCTCTGTGATCTGTCAAAGTCCGGTGGTGGTCAAATACCTGGACCGCCGGATTCTGGGGGAATGGCGGCAAGCGCTGCCCGGCCTGGAGGAGAAACTCCGGGCCTACTGTCGGCAGCACAGCCCCCTGGCTCAGGCCCAGGTCGCCCAGAAATGTGAACGGCGCCGCACCACCCGTCATCCTCTCACCGCCTCGGTCTCTGCCCAGCTCCAGAATCTGCAGGGGCACAATATAGGCGCCTCTTTCCGCGGCATTCTCGATGATATTTCGGCCGGCGGCCTCTGTTTTTATATCAAGAGTTCAAGCAAGAGTATGGCCCGCATGCTTCTGGGCCGGCCGGTGGACCTCACCCTCACTTTGGGGCAGGGGGAGATCGGGCTGCAGGGGGTCATTGTCAGTTCAAAATACCATGCGGGCACCGATTATACCGTCCATGTCAAACTCACCCATGAGGAGAACCCCCTCTTCCGGCAACTTTTGGAAGAGCAAGAGGGGGGCGGGGCAGGCCGGTAGCCGGCGCTGCCAGACGCAGCGATGCGCATTTGGGAACATGCATGGTCTGCCCTGCCGGAAAGGGCCGTGGGGTGCCTTCCCGTTCCCATTTCTGCCTTACCTTCTCTTTTTTCCTCCCATTTTCAGGGGACTGGCAGGTGTTGCTTGGGTAAGAACAGTGCGGAATTGTTGAATTCTTCTTGACAGGCGAGTTGTCAAGGGATAGAAAATAGTTTTAATAATAACTATTATCATCAAAAAACAACTGCCATGATCTCCAATATCTATACCTTTTATCGTGACGGCTTCCGCAGCATGCGGGTGGGCAAAAAGCTGTGGGCCATTATCTTTATCAAGCTTTTCATCATGTTCGCGGTGCTGAAGGCCTTCTTTTTTCCAAATTACCTGAACACCAATTTTGCAACGGATGATGAACGTGCCGGCCATGTGCTGGTCCACATCACACAATCAAAAAAAATGGGAGAGCATAATGATTGAACAGGTTGATCTGTCGCAGGTGAACTGGGCCCGGGCCCAGTTCGCCTTGACTGCGATGTATCATTGGATATTTGTGCCGCTGACCCTGGGCCTTTCTTTCCTGGTGGCCTTTTTCGAGTCTATTTATGTGAAGACCGGCAATGAGGAGTGGAAAAGGATCACCAAATTCTGGATGACCCTTTTCGGCATCAATTTTGCCATCGGCGTGGCCACCGGCATTATTCTGGAGTTTCAGTTCGGCACCAACTGGTCCAACTATTCCTGGATGGTGGGGGATATCTTTGGGGCGCCCTTGGCCATTGAGGGTATTTTCGCCTTCTTTTTGGAGGCCACCTTTTTCGCCCTCATGTTTTTCGGCTGGGACCGGGTCTCTGTGAAAATGCACCTCTTCTCCACCTGGATGGTCGCCGTCGGCTCCAGTCTTTCGGCGGTCTGGATTCTGGTGGCCAACAGCTGGATGCAGTTTCCGGTGGGCATGGCCTTTAACCCTGAGACCGCCCGCTTTGAGATGCAGAATTTCTGGGAGGTCCTCTTCTCTCCGGTGGCGGTCTCCAAATTCAGCCACACCACAAGCTCTGGCTTTGTGCTGGCCTCTCTCTTTGTGCTGGGCATCTCCTGCTGGTATCTTCTCAAGGGGCGCCACCAGCTCATGGCCAAGCGTTCCATTGCCGTGGCCTCGGTATTTGGGCTTCTCGCTGCCACCTATGTCATTTTCACCGGTGATGAGGCGGCCTACACCGTGGCTCAGAAACAACCCATGAAGCTGGCTGCCATGGAAGGCCTCTACGTCGGCGAAAGGAATGCCGGTCTTGTTGCCGCGGGTATCATTAATTCCGCCAAGAATCCCGGCGACGAGCAGCCCGCCTTCCTCTTTGATGTCAAGCTGCCCGGACTCCTTTCCCTCCTTGCCAACCGCCAGTTTGGTTCTTTTGTGCCGGGTGTTGACGATCTGGTCTACGGCAATGAGGAGGAGGGTATTGTCAGTGTGGCCAGCCGCATGGAACGGGGCAGGCAGGCCATTGCCTATCTGGCCGCCTTTAAGGAGGCCACGGATAATGAGAATGAGGTCGCCTCCCAGGTGGCCCTCCAGCAGTTCAACATCTATAAGGATGATATGGGCTACGGCCATCTGGTCAGTCCTTCGGATGCGGCGCCTCCGGTGGCAACCACCTATTACGCCTTTCATATCATGGTCATCCTGGGCACCCTCTTTCCACTGGTTTTTCTGCTGGCCCTCTATTTCCTCCATAAGAAGACTCTGGAGAAACAGCGCCTCTTTCTCTTCGTGGGTATCCTCTGTGTGCCTCTGGGCTATATCGCTCAGCAGGCCGGCTGGGTGGTTTCCGAAGTGGGAAGGCAGCCCTGGGCCATTCAGGGCCTGTTGCCGGTGCACGTTGCCAATACCAATCTGACCACCGGCACTGTGCAGACCACCTTCTTTATTTTCCTGGGGCTCTTTACCATGCTGCTCATTGCGGAGATAAAGATCATGTGCAAACAGATTCAACTGGGACCGGAGGAGAAATAGAATGATTGGAAATTTAGACTACGCGCTCTTGCAGCAGATATGGTGGCTTATCGTCTCTGTGGTCGGCTCACTCTTTGTCTTTCTCCTCTTTGTCCAGGGCGGCCAGAGCATGCTTTTTACCCTGCCCCACAATGACGAGGAAAAGGCCTTGATGGTCAACTCCCTGGGCCGCAAATGGAAGATGACCTTTACCACCCTGGTGCTCTTTGGCGGCGCCCTTTTTGCCGCTTTTCCCAAGTTTTATGCCACCAGCTTTGGCGGCGCCTACTGGGTCTGGATGCTGATTCTCTTCACCTTTATTGTCCAGGCAGTGGCCTATGAATACCGCAAAAAACCGGATAACTTTTTGGGGGCCTGGGTCTTTGAATTCTTTCTCTTTATCAATGGTACGGTGGGGGTGCTTCTCATCGGCACGGCAGTGGGCACCTTTTTCACCGGTGCCGCCTTTGCCCTGAATGAGTATAACCAGGTGACCTGGCAGACCTCAATGCGGGGACTGGAGGCCGCCGGCAATCTCTTCAACCTGGCCTTCGGCTTCTTTCTGATCTTTCTGGCCCGCACCCTGGGAGGCATGTACCTCCTGAATAATATCGTCCACCCGGCCCTCAATGCCCGCTGCCGGCGCTCGGTGCTGATCAATTTCCTCTGGACGCTGCCCTTCCTCTTTTTCGTGCTGATCAGCCTGGTGACCATGGACGGTTTCGCCGTCAACCCGGAGACCCTGGAAGTATTCATGGAAAAGGGCAAATATCTGCATAATCTGCTGGCCATGCCGCTGCTGCTCATCTTTCTGCTGGTGGGCCTGGGGCTTGTTATCTACGGTGTGGTTGCCACCTCTTTTCAGGGCTCTGAAAAGGGGATCTGGATTGCCGGGCTGGGCACCGTGCTCACGGCCCTGGGGATCTTCTTGACCGCCGGCTATAATGATACCGCCTTTTATCCCTCCTATGCGGATCTGCAGTCAAGCCTCTCCATCCATAACGCCTCCAGCAGCAAGTATACCCTGACGGCCATGACCTATGTTGCCCTGGGTATTCCCTTTGTCCTGGCCTATGTGGCCTATGTCTGGAAGCTCATGGACAACAAGAAGCTGACCCCCGAAGAGTTGACCGAGGGTGAAAATGCCCATGAAATGTATTAAAGGAGAAGTTATTTATGATGAATGCCATTCTTATACTCAGCTGGCTGGCCCTGGTTGTGGTGTCACTGCAGGGTGCCAAAGTCGCCCTGAAGAAGTTTGACCTGCTCTAGACAACTCTTGCGGCCCCTGCCTTTGCCGGGCAGGGGCTTTTTTTCGGTCCAACGTGGCGGGCGGCAATTTTTTTTGCAGGAGCTGAGGGCGGTCAGCGGCATCGGTGAAATTTTCCTAGACACTTGCGCTCTGATATGTTTTATATGCTCGTTTGGAGCTATCGTCAGTGGGAAGGCCGTACAATTTTTCGCCAACAGTTTTTTTGCTGTTATCTGCCTGGTGTTTCCCCACTTCTTTTAATAGTTGCCGGCACACGTTGTCTGGCCCCATGTCCCATGAGGAAATAATAATGAGTAAGCGTACTTTTCAACCATCCAATCTGAAGCGGGCCCGTACCCATGGTTTTCGTCTGAGAATGAGCACCAAGGCGGGTCGTTCCATCATCAATACGCGGCGCGCCAAGGGTCGTAAACGTCTTTCTGCCTCCCACTGAATATGATTTTGAGTGGTGGCCGCTCTTGAGGCTGCCCCCGGGACCGGGACGTTGTTATGGGCTTTAAGCTGCCGAAAACCGCCCTCCTTAGAAAATCTAAACAGTACAGTGCCGTATATCGGCAGGGGAAAAGGTACCGGGGAAATCATTTCAGCCTGATTTTTATCGAAAATGATCAGGGCTTTAACCGGCTTGGCATAAGTGTCCATGGTGTGAAAAAGGCGGTGGAGCGCAACCGCATGAAAAGGCTTATCCGGGAATTTTTCCGCATGAACCGGGATTTTCTGCCCCCCTCCAAGGACATTGTCTTTGCTGTGCGCAAAGAGTGTATATTCAAAAATCCCCACCAGGTCTTCACCGCTGTCAGCCAGACGGTGAACGCCTCTTCTCCCCGTGCCAACCGGAGAAGAGAGTGAAGAAAATCTTTGTAGGGATAATCCGGTTTTATCAAGTCGTTATCTCCCCTCTCTTCCCCCCCACGTGTCGTTTTATCCCCACCTGTTCCCAGTATGCTGTCCAGGCCATTGAACAGCATGGTGCCTGGCGGGGTGGCCTTTATGCCCTGCGCCGTATTCTGCGCTGTCATCCCTTTTGCAAGGGTGGCTATGACCCTGTGAAGTAGCGGGTCGATATTTTCGAGCACCCTTTAAGGTGCAAAAGGATCTGTGTCATGGATAATCAAAGAGTATTGCTGGCAGTTATTTTATCTCTCGCCATCCTTCTCGGTTATAATTATTTTTTCATCCCCCAGCCCGTGGCGCCGCCCGATGGGGGCTCCGATGCCGCCCGGCAATCAGCCCAGAGGACTCCTGATGATTCGCAGGCAGCCGGCCCTGCTGCCCAGCTGAGCCAGACCCCTGATTTTGCCCCCCCTGCGGCGGTGAATTCCCAGCGTGAGGGCCGTGATATCTATGTGGAAACAAGCCTCTATCAGGCGGTTTTTTCAGAGAATGGCGGCGGGGTGAAAAGTTTCAAGCTCAAGAATTACAAGGAAGAGCTTGGCCCGGACGCGGCGCTCAAGGAACTCAACAAGCAGGAGAAGTTCAACCAACTTCCCCTTTATTTCTCCTGGGGCAACGAGCCAGCCTCGGCAGCAGTGCCCGTTTATGAGGCGGATAAGACAGAACTGCGGCTTCGGAGTGGCGACACCGCGACCCTGACCATGCGCACCACCCTGCCGTCCGGGGTGGTTATCAGCCGGATCATGACCTTCCGTGATGACTCCTATGAGATCGACCTGGCTGTCTCTGTCTTTAACAGCTCCCGGGAAGATCAGGTCCAGGGGGCGGGTTATCTGCGCCTGGTGAATGAGCCGCTGACCAAAAACGACAACAACACCTTTGTCTTCACCGGCCCGGCCCTCTTTCAGAACAATGCCCTGGAACAGATCAAGGTGAAGGACCTGGAAGACGGGGCCCTGCAGCGCACCGGTAATCTGGATTGGGTTGCCTATGAAGGCGTCTATTTCATGATGGCGGTTATCCCTGAAGGCAACCGCCAGACCGCCCATTTTGAATTGCTGGGCAAGGAGAAGGTCTCCTCGACCCTGACTGCCGGGGTGGTGGCTATTACCCCGGGAGCGGAAAAGACCTACAGCTACAAGGTCTTCTTCGGCCCCAAGAAGCTGACTATCCTCAAGGATATCGGCCATAATCTCAACAAGGCGGTTAATTTCGGCTGGTTTGATTTTCTGGCCAAGCCCATGCTCTTTCTGCTCAATTTTCTCTACAGCTATATCCCCAACTACGGGGTGGGCATCATTCTGGTGACCGTGATTATCAAGCTGCTCTTCTGGCCCATCTCTTACAAGGGCATGAAGTCCATGAAGACCATGCAGAAGCTGCAGCCCAAGATGACCCAGATCCGGGAGAAATTCGGTCAGGACCGGGAGCGCATGAACAAGGAGATCATGCAGCTCTACAAGACCTACAAGGTCAGTCCCCTGGGCGGCTGTCTGCCCATGCTGCTGCAGATTCCGGTCTTTTTTGCCCTCTACCGGCTGCTCATGCAGACCATTGAGCTGCGCCATGCCCCGTTTTTTGGCTGGATTACCGATCTTTCGGCCCCGGACCGCCTCTATCTCGGCTTTGATATCCCCTATCTCGGCGGCCTGCCGGTCCTGACCCTGTTCATGGGGGCCTCCATGTTCCTCCAGCAGAAGATGACCCCGGCCCAGGGTGACCCCACCATGGCCAAGATGATGATGTTTCTGCCGGTGATCTTCACCTTCATGTTTATCAATTTTGCCTCTGGTCTGGTGCTCTACTGGTTCGTCAACAACCTCCTCTCCATTGCCCAGCAGTACGCCATCAACAAGGCCCCTGACTGATCTCAAAGAGAGGGGCGGGCCCGGCCACAAAGAGCCGGCTCACCCCAGGTTGCTTGGATGTGTTTTTGATGTTCCCGTGATGTCAAGGAGATAACAATGGCAGTAAAGTTGGAATTTAAAGGCCGTGATATTGATGAGGCGGTCAAGGCGGCCTGCAAGAGATTCGGCGTTGAGCGTGATGCCCTGGATATTGATGTGCTCTCCACCGGCACCACCGGGATTTTTGGTCTGCTGCGCCGCCCCTCCGTGGTGGTGCGGGCCTCTTTAAAGGCTGGTGCTGAGACCGCTGTTGCCCCTGAACCAGAGGAGCCCGGTCCGGCAGCCCCCAAGAAGCGGCGGGCACCGGCCAAGACCAAGGCCAAGAGTGTCCCCCCGCCGCAGCAGGAAGCTGCCCCCGACAAGGGCCAGGAGGAATCCAGCCCCCAACCGCGCCCGCCCAGGCGGCCCAAGGTAGAGCCCTCGCCGGTACCTCCCGAGTATCACGAGCAGCTCATCACTGAGCTGGGCAAGATGCTGGCCCTCATGGATATGGAGTCAGAAATCCTTATCGGCGAAGAAAACGGCAAGACCATCCTGGAGATTACCGGCCCCCATGTCGAGGCCCTGCAGGATCGTGACGGCCAGGCCCTGGACGGCCTCCAGTATCTGCTGCGCAAGATGATCAGCGCCCAGCTGCCGGAGCGCGCCATGTTTGTGGTGGATGCCGGGGGCTTCCGGATAAACAGGGCCGCCCACCTCCAGGATCTGGCCCTTTCCCTGGCCGCTGAGGTGAGGGAGAAGAGCGTGACCCGCACCATCCCCCCCTTGAATCCCACTGAGCGGCGGATAGTCCACATGGCGCTCCAGGATGACACCACCATCCGGAGCCGCAGTGTGGGGAGCGGCCTCTTTAAAAAGATTCTGATCTACAAGCCAGGCAGCCAGCGGCGCCGCTCCAGCCGCAAAAAAAACAGCCGCCCTCCCCGGACTCCGGATAAGTAAGGCGCCTTCTCTGTCTGCAGGAAAGAGGCGAAACAGGACCGCTGCCAGCCCGCTTTTTTTCCGGCTCACCACCAAAGGGCCACGATTTTGAGATATTCTTCGTGCCCTGGCCGGCCTTGGTGGTTAAGATAAGGGGAATTCCAACCTGCGAGCTACCTCCTTATGATTGATCAATCCCCGGAACCCACCATAGCCGCCATTGCCACGCCGCCCGGACCGGCCGGCGTCGGCATTATCCGGATCAGCGGCAGCCGTTCCCGGCTGTTGCTCGCTGCCATCTTTCATCCCAAAAATCAGCAGAGCCCCATGCGGAGCCATCAACTCACCTATGGCCTGATCAGGGATCCCCAATCCGGCGCCATGCTCGACGAGGTGCTGGCCGTCTATATGCAGGCCCCCAAGACCTATACCCGTGAGGATGTGGTCGAGATCCACTGTCATGGCAGCTATCTGATCCTGGAGGGTGTATTGGCCCTGCTGCTCAGAGAAGGGGCCCAGTTGGCTGCGCCCGGAGAATTCACCAAGCGGGCCTTCTTGAACGGCCGGATTGACCTGACCAGGGCCGAGGCGGTGATGGAGCTTCTGGAGGCAAATACCCCTGCCCGGGTTGACATGGCCCGCAACCAGCTGGGCGGCGCCCTCCATGCCACCATTATGGCCATCCGCAACCAGCTCATGTCCTGCCTCGCCGTTATCGAGGTGGCCATTGATTTTCCGGATGAGGATGTGGAGATCATCAATGCCGAGGTCATGGGGCGCCAGATGCAAGATGATGTCCTCGCCCCCCTCACCGCCCTGATCACGGCCGCGGATAAGGGACGGATTTACCGGGAGGGCATTTCCGTGGTTATTCTCGGCCGCCCCAATGTCGGCAAATCAAGTCTGCTCAACAGCCTGCTGCGTGTGGAGCGGGCCATTGTCACCCCGGTTCCCGGCACCACCCGCGATACCATTGAAGAGATGCTCACCATTTGCGGCCTGCCCGTGCGTATCGTCGATACGGCAGGCATCCGGGAACATGCCGAGGCGGTGGAGGAAATGGGCATACAGCGGGCCCGGGCCAAGCTGGCTGAGGCGGATCTGGTTCTTTTCCTCATCGACGCCACTACAGGCCTTACCCCTGAGGACCACCTGCTGCGCCAGGCCCTGCCGGCAAAACCTGTATTGTATGTGATCAATAAAATTGATCTTGTCCAAGAGTATCACCATGCGGATTTCCAGGACCAGCTGGAGGGTTCGCCCACCGTGGCCATTTCCGCCAAAGAGGGAGAGGGTATAGATGCCCTGGAGCAGGCGGTCTATGACCTTGTCACCGGTGGTGAGGAGTGGGACCCGGGCCATGACGTGGTGCCCAATGTCCGCCATCGGGCCGCCCTGGAAAAGGCGAGGGAGGCCGCGGCTCGTGTTCTTGAAGGTATCGCCATGGAACTGCCACCTGATCTTGTGGCCATAGAGTTGCAGGCCGCCCTTGATCATCTGGGAGAGATCATTGGTGAAACCACCACCGAAGATGTCCTTGATATGATTTTCCAACAATTTTGTCTGGGGAAGTAGGATGGCGGGCGCAAAGCAGCACTCTACTCAAGAGCAGCCAGACCAGCGGCTGCTCTTCTTGAAAAAGATAGCCTTCTTTGCCCCCTTTAATGACCATGAGCTCAAGCAACTCCTGGCCTTGAGCCGCTGGCTCAAGGTGCCGCCTGCTACCCATATTATCAAGGAAAATACCACGGATCGGGTTCTGTATATCCTGGTGCAGGGCACGGTGTCGGTCTTTAAGACGACAGCGGACGGCGTCGTGGAGCTCACCACCCTGACCACCGGCGCCACCTTCGGCGAGATGGCCATGATTGCCGAGACTAAGAGGACCGCCGGAGTCCGCACCCTCTCGGATGCCTACATTCTCATGGTGGAGCCGGAGATCCTCAACCACGCCAATGTCTTCTTGCAGCTGAAATTTTATAAATGTTTTTGCGAGATTCTGGTCAAGCGCCTGGTTGATGCCAACAAGAAGATGACCGGCCTGGATATAAAAGTGCCGGCCGTGGCAGAGCAGGTGGAGCAGGAGATCCCTGCCCAAACAAATAAAAAAAGAGCGCAACCGCCCATTGAGCCCTTATCGTCCCTGGTGGTCCATGGCAGGGACCTGCCGCCTGTGCCGGCCCCCAGATCCGTGGCCAAGGCCCGCATGCAGAGGCGGGTGCAGTCGCATCTGGATCTGGCCATTAATCCTGCTGTCTGCTCTTTGCTTGACCGCTTTCTGCTGGGTGATTGCGAAAACACCAGAAGGTTTGCCGAGCTTATCTGTCTTGATCCCTTTCTGGCTGCCCGGGTACTGCAGGTGGCCAATTCCTCTTTTTACCGGCGCTCCACCGAAGTCAGTTCCGTGGCCCATGCCCTGGTGACGGTGGGGGTCAGGAATATTCGGGAACTGGTGAGCGAGGAGAGGGAAAAGAGCCTCACCGGCCACGACTATTTCGGGGGCTATCCTGATCTGGCCCGCTCATTCTGGCGTCATTCCGTGGTGGTGGGTCGCATTGCTGAGCTGCTGGCAGAGGTGATCCGCGTCCAGGTCTATGAAGACATCTATCTGGCCGGCCTCTTCCATGATATCGGCATGCTTTCCCTGGATATTCAGGTGCCCTCTTTTTATCCGCAGCTGCAACGCCCTGGTTTCCTCGACACGCTCTCCCTCTGCGGGGCAGAGCACCACTATATGGGAGCTGACCATTGCCAGGTGGGCGCCTATCTGGCGGAAAACATGGGGCTGCCCAAGGCCTTTGTGGATGCGGCCAAATTCCATCATCATCCGGAACAGGCCAAGGAGCATCTCCTGGTAGTGGCCCTGGTCGCCCTGGCTGAACTCTTTGCCAGCCAGAGGGGAATCGTGGTGGGCTGCCAGGAAAATGGGGCAGCGGCCGATATTGCCGACTCCTTTGCCTGGATTCTGGTGAGTGGGGAACAGAAGGCCTTTGCCGATGTCGAGGTGGCGGGCTTTGTCCAGGAGTTCACGCAGGAACTGGATCGCTCCTGGCTCAATATTGTCGGCGATATCCCCCTCTGATCCTCTTTTTTTCTATCCTCTTCTAAAAAGGGCCTTGCCGCACAAGGCAGGCGCCTGGTGCGGAGACTCTCTCCAATGTCGATTAAGAAATGTATCCTGTCTCAGGAAGAAATCGCCCAGCGGGTTGACCAGCTGGGCCAAGAAATCAGCCTCTTTTATCGCCATCGCCCCCTTGTCCTGGTGGGGGTCTTAAACGGCGCCTTCATCTTTATGGCTGATCTGGCCCGGGCCATCACCCTTGATGTGGAAATTGATTTTATCCGGGTGGCCAGCTACGGCAAGGCAGCCAGCTCCTCAGGGGTGATCTCCCTCAGTAAGGATGTCGAGCTTGATCTGGTTGGCAAGGATGTTCTTCTGGTTGAGGATATTATTGATACCGGCCAGACCCTCGCCTTTCTCAAAGATTTTTTCCTGAAGAAAGGGGCGGCCTCCTTGCGAATATGCGCCCTCATCGACAAAGAGGAACGCCGCCAAATCGAGGTGGCGGTGGATTACCGGGGTTTTGTGGTTAAAGAGGGCTTCCTGGTGGGCTATGGCCTGGATTGCGCGGAACAATACAGGAATCTGGCCGCCATCTACCATCTTGAGAATCCGACCGAACCTCAAGAATAGGGCGCGACCTTATAGACCATGGGCCAAGGGGGCATGGTGATGTGGCCTGTTCTTAGCTCAGGTGGCGCATTTTAAACTTGAATCTGCCTATCTTTTTTGCCAATAATTCCTGAAAAATCGTTGACATAAGAACGCTTCTGGGTCATCGTCCTAACCAAATAAAATATCTTCGAACAGTTGCCATGTTCAGGCTGTCCTCCTCTGCCAAGGCAGGAGGCAAGGGAGGCTTATTGCCATCATGGCTCTTCGATTATTGCAATAAAGGGAAAAGATGCAAGTAGATTGGTAATAAGTGGACAGAAAGACGGTGAATTTTCCACTTATTATGCCTTAATATCCTGATAAGTGGAAAATCAGACCAGCTATAGGGGTGATATGACGGACTGGATTCCACTTATTACACTGTTAGCCGTCCAAGGAGATAAATTGGAAATTACACTTTATGTTGTTGGTGCTATTTTATCTTTTGTTGGTCTCTTCGATCTGATTACTCGTTTTAGAGAGTTTTGGTTTGGTTCAATTGTTTTATCTCTAAAAACGCCAGAACAT
Source organism: Desulfurivibrionaceae bacterium (assembly GCA_031581485.1). Taxonomy (GTDB): domain Bacteria; phylum Desulfobacterota; class Desulfobulbia; order Desulfobulbales; family SURF-16; genus BM506. Next base: position 43,299 of record JAVLBA010000015.1, read on the forward strand.
GTTTTGAAATGGCAATCTATTCAAATAGCCCGTGCATGTTATTTTGGGGCAAAAAAACTCCATCAGCTAAGCAAGAAAATTCCCGATCCAGACAAACGGCAAAAAGCCATAACTACGACAAAAGAACTCATGGCCGTCCGGAAACATATGTATGAAACAATAAAAAAAGTGGGTTACTCCGAAACCGTGTTTAGGTCTTCAGCAGACCAAGCAAATCAGCTTTATTCAGAATACATCGTAGCAATAAAGGGTGAGTCAAATGGGTCTCTTTGATTTCTTGTTCAAAAAAAAACCAACGTTCGAACGCATAGGCAACATTGAGCCAGTGTGCCCATATTGTTCTATATCGTTAGATAAAAAACCTGGTAGAAAGAAAAAATGCCCGTCTTGCGGGAACTTTATTTATGTACGCACTAGTCCAATCAACAACCAGAAAATTTTGGTGACAGAAGAACAAACAATTCAACTTGAAGAACAATGGGCAATAGTAAATGGCACTCATGATGATTTTTTAGCACAACGTAAAGCCTTTGAGTCCGAGAAAGAATCGCTATCTAAAAGCCTTAATCGAGAACCTACAAAAGAAGAAATAGAATATTCACAGCTCAATAATAGTCTTGCCAAACACGCTAAAAATACTGATTGGGGACTTTATAGAAATGCTAGGTTTGGAATGGCTGAAATCCTGCACAAACAAGGTAATAAAAAAAGCGCGTTAAATCTCTTTTTAGAAGTTTGCTATTTTGATTTAAACGGCCCTAGCAATATGGGTGGCTTGCAAGACCCAGAAATTCTCAAGGAGTACCCACCTTTTAATACTGAACTTGCCATGTTGGCACCAGGTGTATTGGGTAGAGTTGAAAAGATCGTAAAGGAATTAAACATCAATTCAAAAGAGGCTTTTGCTTCGTTTGAACCATTTGCAAAGCACCTTCATGAAAGATTAAAGCTGCCAGTTACTCCAGGCAAAGCGTGGAAAAAGGTTGAAGCAGAGATATGGGAACCTTAACTGCGGCTAACCAATAAATTCACTTGACCGCAAGAACGCATGCGGCCCTACGGGGTGAAGTCCGAGGGCGGCAAGTGATTAGGGTCGTTAGTGCGCCAAGCGCAGCTTGGTGCTTCTTATAGGGTGCCTTGCCCAGTATCAAGGTAGGAAGTCCTTATCGGGCAAAGCTTAACCAGCAGCCCGTACCGAGTGTTGCGCGACTGGCGGAGCATAAGTATTGCGAACAACAGTCGTGAAGCGTACACAGGGAACACTGTAGGCCGCAGGGGAGACGTACCTCCCCAAAGCAATTCAGCCCCGTTAGTAGAAAAGAAGC
>JAVLBA010000160.1:0-2001 GCA_031581485.1 Desulfurivibrionaceae bacterium
GCCAGCTCTTTTTCGCCCTCTCCGATGTCTTTCCAGCGGACACGGAGCTGCTCTTCAGCTGCCCGGACACCATTTCCGGCCGCTTCACCCAGATCTATTTTCACTATCTCGCCTCGCTGTGAGAGACCGCAAGCAGAACACGCCAACCCCTATTCCCGGGCAGGCCGGCCTGCCCGGTGGGCCCGCTCAGATTGAGCCGGCCGGCGAGACCCTCTGTTTGGCAGGCTTCATGTACCCAAGGCCACCAGCAGGCTTTATCCTCTAAAGGGCATTGCCCATTTGCCCATGCCGGCTGCCAGGCCTCCCCTTCATGAACCGAGAACCGCCGCCACGGTCTGCTCCAGCTCATCCTTGTCCAGGGGCTTGACGCAATAGGCGGCAGCGCCCTCTTTCTGGGAGCGGTGAGCGGTCTGGGAGGTGGGATAGCCGGTGAGCATAATGGCCTTGATGGACGGCTGGATCCGTTTGAGTTCCGCCAGCACCTCGATGCCGTCCATCTTCCGCAATTTCATGTCCAGGATGGCCAGGTCAAGGGGCTGCGTCTTGGCAAAGGAAAGGGCCTCATCCTCGTCCATGAAAAAATAGACCGTGTGCCCTTTTCTCCTGAGGATCCTGCTGATCAGGACAGCGGCATCCTCCACATCGTCTAAGACCAGGATGGTACTCATGGCTGCGCCTCGGTGGCCGGCCGGGAAGGCGCCACCGGCAGAAAAATATGAAAGGCCGTGTTCATGCCGGCGGCCCGCACCTCAGGGTCCACAGGCGGCGAATGGACATCAATGGCGCCGCCATGGTCCTTGATAATCCCGAAGGAAACAGAAAGCCCCAGCCCTGTACCTTTGCCAACCCCCTTGGTGGTGAAGAAGGGATCAAAAATACGGGGGATCACCGGCGGGGGGATACCGCAGCCGGTGTCGCCGATGATGATCTCCACCTCCAGGCAATGGGCGTTAAACCGGCTCCAGACGCCGACAATACCCTCCTTGCCGATGGCATGATGGGCGTTGTTGATGATATTGACCAGGACCTGGCGCAGCCTCTCTGGGTCACCGGCAATCTCCGGGATGGAGGGGGCCAGGACGCGCTGGACATAGATGTGGTCCATATTGAGACTGTGCTCGACAATGGAGAGCACCTCCTGGATGCAGGCGTTGAGATCCACGGCATGGTGGGCGCCGCTCATGCTGTGGCGGGAAAACTTCAAGAGATCCGCGACAATCCGCTTGCAGGCCTTGGTCTGTTTTTCCACGATGTGCAGGATCTCGCTGGTTTCTGAATCCTCTGGAAAATCCTCCAGCAGCAGCTGAGAATAGCCCAGGATAATGCCCAGGGGCGTATTGATCTCGTGGGCAACACCCGCGGCCAGCTGGCCCACTGAGGCCATATTCTCCGACTGGATGAGCTGGTCGGTGACCTCTTTAAAATGGGTGAGGTCCTTGGCGATCAACTCATAGCCCTTTACCTCACCCTGTTTCTTGCCAATCATGGAGGCGGTAATCATGAGGTAGAGACGGCTGCCGTCCTGGCGGCGGAACTCTGCCTCAAACTCCTTGACATGGCCCTGTGCGGCCAGGCTGCAGGAGAAGCGGGCCCACTTCTCCTCCTCGGCAAAATAGATGGCCAGGGGTCTGCCCATGACCTCGCTGCGTCTCTGGTGGCCCAGGATTTCCCGGCCACTTTCATTGATATCGTTGATAATGCCATGGGGATCACAAAAGAGGATCATGTCCTTGGAGCTTTCAAAGAGGCCGCGGAATTTCTCCTCAGAAAGCTGCAATTGCCGGGTGCGCGTTTCCACCCGCTGTTCCAGGGACAAATTGAGGTCCCGCAGCTCGGTATGGGCATTTTTCAACTGTTCATGGGCTTGGAAGAGGGCGCGGGTATCCTCCTCTATCCGGGTGATGACGCCGTGCATATTGTAGTAATAGATGCTCAAGACCGCTACTGCGGTAAAGATCATGGAATTCAAGCCCCCGAAAAAGGGGGCCAGGTGGCCCCAGA
>JAVLBA010000161.1:0-1963 GCA_031581485.1 Desulfurivibrionaceae bacterium
TAACAATGGCGCACGGTTTCTTCGGGTGACTGATAAGCCGTTTCAGGCACCTCTTCCAGAAACTGCGGGAAGGCCTTGATAAAGATATCTTCATAAAAGGTATGCGGCCTGGTTTTGCCACCGTATTTCTGGAGGATATAGAGGGTGAAAAGAAATGAGCGGCGCAGAAAATCCAGTTCCGGGTTCCGCCTTTGACCTCTTCACGGATCACCCCCTGGCCTCATATAAATAGTGCTGGAAGCCGATAAACACGTCCCTGATTTCCGGGATACTCCCCAGGCTGGCGGCGGCGTCACTGAGGACGTTGTATTTCACCTCCAGCAGGGTCGGCAGCTTTTCCTGGGCCAGTTCCCCCACCCCTTCCTTGACATACTGCTGCAGGACGAAGCCCAGAAACTCCTGCTGCTTGTAATTGTAGCGGCTCAGGATGCCTTCCCGGCTCAGGGCCACCCGCTCGGCGCGGCTGATCGGCGCCAGGGTAAAGGCGATATAGGCCAGCACGTCAAAGACATCGCTGTTTTCGGCGTCGATCATGATTTTGGCCTCGGTGAGCTGCTCGTCGCCAAAGCCTTTTTCCGCCAGGCCATCCAGCAGGGCCTTGCGGGTGTCCGGGCGTCCCCAGAGGGCCCGCAACTCGTCCTCGTCCTTAAAGAGCTCCGGCAACTCGCCAAAGAGCCGCTCAACAAATTGCGCCGCCGACAGGGGCTTGCCGTCCGGGCTCCAGAAGGTGGTTGCCATCATGTGCTGGATGGCGCGCTCTTTGCCGTCCGCCAGCTTGATTTTGATCTTGACCTTCTTTGTGCACAGACAGGGCTGTTCCCCGCATTCCGGGCACGGTTCCTTGGCGCAGATACAGGGGCGGCAGCCGCATTCCGGACACAGGGGCTTTTCACAGACACAGGGAAAAAGGCCGCATTTCTCGCACGGCGTCGTGGGGCAGGTGCAGGGATAAGTGCCGCAGGTGGCGCAGGGCTCCGGCTCAGGTGGTCCATCCCACTCATCATCGCTGAAATGCTCGTAGGCCTTGACGAAGTCGTAAATGGTAAAATAATCCTTGCCGTCAAAGAGCCGGGTGCCCCGGCCGATGATCTGCTTGAACTCGATCATCGAATTGATGGGCCGCATCAGGACAATATTGCGGATATTTCTGGCATCGACGCCGGTGGACAGCTTCTGGGAGGTGGTAAGGATGGTGGGGATGGTCTTTTCGTTGTCCTGAAAGGTGCGCAGATGCTGTTCGCCCAGGGCCCCGTCATTGGCGGTCACCCGCACACAGTAGTTGGGCTCACTGCCTGTTTTCTGCTGATTAATAAGATCACGCACCGCCAGGGCGTGCACCTGGGTGGCACAAAACACCAGAGTCTTCTGGCGCTGGTCGATCTGGCCCATGAAGAGCTTGACCCGATAGGCCTCCCGCTCCCGCATCTCAATGACCTTGTTGAAATCATCTTCCTCGTAGCGCTTGCCCTCTTCAATCTCCCCTTCGATGATCTGGTCGTCGGAGGTATAGACATAGTTGTCCAGGGTGGTGGCGATCTCCTTGACCTTAAAGGGGGTCAAAAAGCCGTCGTTGATCCCCTCCTTAAGCGAATAGATATAGACCGGCTCCCCGAAGTAACGGTAGGTATCGGTATTGCCCTTCCGTTTGGGGGTGGCGGTCAGACCCAGCTGGACGGCGGGGGCAAAATAGTCCATGATACCCCGCCAGTTGCTCTCATCATTGGCCCCGCCCCGGTGACACTCGTCGATGACGATAAAATCAAAAAAATCGGGGGGATAATCGCCAAAGCTGGGGGCGGAATTGCCGTCTCCATCACGCCCGGACATAAAGGTCTGGAAGATGGTGAAGAAGATACTGCCGTTCTTCGGCACCATGCCCTTCTTGCGGATGGTTTCCGGATCAATGCGCACCAGGGCATCTTCCGGAAAGGCGCTAAACGAGTTATAGGCCTGATCAGCCAGA
>JAVLBA010000162.1:0-1918 GCA_031581485.1 Desulfurivibrionaceae bacterium
AGGGCAGGTGGATGGCATCCGGGCCCTTGGCGGGCACGGTTTCAAAGGGCACCCCTGTCAGCCGCTGGCCGCTCTCCTGCCAGGCCCTGTCGCAATGGCCGCAGAGCAGGACCACGCTTTCTTGCTCGCAGTGCAGATCCCCGCCGCAGTTGGGGCAGATGGTGGGCAGGAGTTTGGCCTGCCAGTTCAGGGCAGGCAGGGCCAGGGCGGTGAAGATGTCGGAGCGGTCAGGCTGCCTGGCCAGGGGATCACCGGTGACCCCGTCAAGGACCTTGTCCCCATGGATGAGGAGGGGGAGGTAGATGCGGCTTATGGTCTCACCGAGCCATTCCTGGTGCAGGGGAGGGCTGCTGCCGCTGATCTCCCGGCGGCGGACGCCTGCCCTGGCAATGGCCTGGCTGATGGCAAGAGTGCTCTTGAGATAGGTGGTGTCAAGATTGTCCGAGGCATAGCGCATTTTCATGGTCTGGGGTCGGTAGCCCAGGGTGGGCGGCAGGAAATGGAGCGCCACCGCGGCCATGGTGGTATCAACAAGGTGGTGCGCCACCCCGTTTAGGTGGCAGGAGAAAACAGCGCCCTTGCAGCGGAGATAGGGGACATGGATCAGCCTGCCCGGATGCGGGAGGTGGGGGAGGATGAAGCGGGCCGTACCCCGGGCCAAGTGATGACGTACGCCGCAGAAGGGGCAGGTCAGTACCCGGTCGGTTTCCGCAAGCTCCACCTCGCCTCCGCATTGGGGGCATTGTTGAAGGAGGGTGAGATTCATGAGTCACTTCTACCCCTGCAGTTTTTCTCCACAATAATTACAAAAAAGAGCTCCCGGCAGATTCTTTTCTTTGCAGGAAGGGCAGATCTTCTCCAGGGCTTTTTCCTCGGCAGGATGACCGCAGCGGCAGCAGAATTGGGCGCTGGGAACCAAATTCTTGCCGCAGTGGGCGCATTGACGAAGAACCAGGATCTGGTGGCCGCACAGGGGGCAGAAGCGGGAGGATGCCGGGATCTGGCCATGGCAGTCGGGACAGCTTGTCTGTTGGCTGGTTTCAGGAGAAGTTTCGCCTTTTGCCCCCAGGGTGCCGGCAAACATAGCCGGCATCATATAGCCCATGGCCATGCCCATTCCGGCCCCGGCATCACCTGGATTTTCAGCAGCCTTTTCCATGGCCGAGGCAGCCTTAAGCTGCACCAGCTTCTCCATATCCTGGATGACATTCAAGCGGCTCTGGTCGTCAATGGATCTCTGCACCTCGGCTGGTGGGGTGATGGAGGTTATGTAGAGGCTGCTCAGGGCCAGCCCGAAATGGCTGAAATCTTCCGCCAGCCTGGCCTGCAGACCATGGGAGAGTTCATCATAGCGGCCGGGCAGGTTGAAGATGGTGTCGAGTTCTTCTCCCAGATGGTCATTGAATCGGGAGACAATGACCTGTCTCAGGTAATCGCTGATCTCGGCAGAGGTGAGTCGGCCCATGGTGCCGACCAGCATATTGATGAAGAGCACCGGCTGAATAATGCGGATATTAAAGACGCCATGGGCCCTGATTCTGATCAGGCCCAGATCGCTATCCTTGAAGGCCACCGGATCACGGGTTCCCCATTTCAGGTTGGTGAACGTCTTCAGGTTGGCGAAATAGACCTCGGCCCGTAAAGGACTTTCCATCCCCCAAGGGACGGAAAGGAGTTTGGTGATTATGGGAATATTGCCTGTTTTCAAGGTGTGCCGGCCTGGGCCCAGGGCATCGCACGCCTTGCCGGTGTAAAAGAAAATAGCGGCCTGGCTCTCCCGAACCGTGAGCTGGGCCCCGAATTTGATTTCAGCGGAACCGTGACTGGGGAGACGTTTTACCATTTCCTCACCGGTTTCATCAAACCATTCAATATTTTCCAGCAGCACCTTGTTGTTGATACCCATGCTTCTGCTCTC
>JAVLBA010000163.1:0-1903 GCA_031581485.1 Desulfurivibrionaceae bacterium
GTTTTCGGGTACATCTCATGGGATCCCCTAGCAAACAGCGCGGGTTTTATCTGTCTGGTTGGCGGGTGTTGGGGCTTCTCTCAATAACAGTTTTCTCCCCGTCCGGGGCGGAGTTGGTTCCATATGGCACAAAACAAAACAAATAATAAGACAAACGGCTTTGAGCAGAACCTGTGGGATACCGCCAATAAGCTGCGGGGCTCGGTGGAGTCCTCCGAATATAAGCATGTGGTGCTCTCTCTCATCTTTCTTAAATTTGCCAGTGACAAGTTTGAGGGGCGGCGGGCCGAGTTGATAGCTGAGGGCAAGGAGAAGTATCTGGATCAGGTGGAGTTCTACACCATGAAGAATGTCTTCTACCTGCCCCAGGAGTCGCGCTGGAGCTACGTCAAGCAGCATGCCAAGCAGGATGATATTGCCATTAAGATCGATACGGCGCTAGCCACGGTGGAGAAGAACAACAAGGCCCTGAAGGGGGCGCTGCCGGATAATTACTTCTCCCGCCTGGGCCTGGATGGCAGCAAGCTGGCGGCGCTCATTGATTCCATCTCCAATATTGATACGGTGGCGGACAAGAAAGAGGATGTGGTCGGCCGGGTCTATGAGTATTTCCTGGGCAAATTTGCGGCCAGTGAGGGCAAGGGCGGTGGCGAGTTCTATACGCCCAAGGATGTGGTTAACCTCATTGCCGAGATGATCGAGCCGTACAAGGGCAAGATCTATGATCCCTGCTGCGGGTCAGGCGGTATGTTTGTCCAGTCCATCAAGTTTGTCGAGAACCACCACGGCAATACCCGCGACATCGCCATCTACGGTCAGGAGGCCATCGGCGCCACCTACAAGCTGGCCAAGATGAACCTGGCCATCCGCTCCATTGGCGGCAACCTGGGCGAGGTGCCGGCCGACAGCTTCTTTAAGGACCAGCACCCGGATCTCAAGGCCGACTACATCATGGCCAACCCGCCCTTCAACCTCAAGCAGTGGCGGGCTGCCGACGAGCTCACCGACGATCCGCGCTGGGCCGGGTACGAGGTGCCGCCCGCCGGCAACGCCAACTATGCCTGGATTCTCCACATGATCTCCAAGCTCTCCTCAAACGGCGTGGCCGGTTTTGTCCTGGCCAATGGCTCCATGTCCACCAATACCAGTGGGGAAGGGCAGATCCGCCGGAAGATCATTGAAAACGACCTGGTGGACTGCATGGTTGCCCTGCCCGGCCAGCTCTTCTACACCACCCAGATTCCGGTCTGCCTCTGGTTTCTCAGCCGCAACAAGAAGGCGGACTCCACCCGGGGCTTCCGTGACCGCCAGGGCGAGACCCTGTTCATCGATGCCCGTAAGATGGGCAGCCTGATTGACCGGGTGCATCGGGACCTCTCCGACGAGGATATCGCTGAAATCGCCCGCACCTACCATGCCTGGCGGGGTGAGAAGAAGGACGGGGTCTATGAGGACAAACCCGGCTTCTGCAAGGCCGCCAGCCTAGAGGAGATCAAGTCCCATGACTATGTCCTCACCCCGGGCCGCTATGTGGGAGCAGCAGATATTGAGGATGACGGCATTCCCTTTGAAGAGAAGATGGCCGAGCTCTCCGCCACCCTCTATGGGCAGATGCGCGCAGGGGCGGAGCTGGATGCCGTCATCCGCCGTAACCTGGAGGTGCTGGGTTATGGAGAGTGAGTGGAAAATAACATATGTCCAAGAAGCACCAATTGTTATTGGAGATGGGAATTACTCATCAAAGTACCCAAAAGCTAAAGAATTTCTATCAAATGGTGTCCCGTTTATTTCCGCATCAGATATGTCGGATGGGGCTATTCGATCGGACAATTTTCGATTCATATCACATGAACAGCATGCAACCCTAACAAAGGGGCATCTGCTCGCTGGAGATGTTCTGGTC
>JAVLBA010000164.1:0-1882 GCA_031581485.1 Desulfurivibrionaceae bacterium
CGGCGCTGCCTACGCCAATACATTAAGCTACCCGGGTGGTGAAAAGAACTTTTTCATGCCTCTTTTGACATGACCCAGACAGACACCTGTAATGTCTGCAGCAACTGCCTCAGCATCGTCTGACTCCAGTCAAACGATGGCCGGTTTCAGCGAGGGGGTGTTACGGACAGGGATAACGCCCATGCCTGCAAAAAACAATGCCTTCCCCTCCCATATCCGGGCTGGAATCCTCCTGGTCTTTGCCTGGCTGGCCGGCCTTATCATCAGCCGTTACCGCCTGCCCTTTTTTTTACATCCCCTCGCCTTAATCGGCCTCCTGGCCCCTTTTTATATCTGGAGCAGGGCCACCCCCCTGCCGGTGCCGGCTCTCCCCAACAGAAGGAACACCCCCCTGGCCCCTTCCGTCCCGCCCACCCCGCTTTTCTTTGACAGCCACCAAGGCGCGCCCTACAGCCAGCCTCAAACCAACGAGGCCCTGGCCGCCTCCTTTAGCCTGCAGCTGAAGCTTCTCTGCCATAATCTCCACCTCACCTCGGCTCTTTTGGTAACCGCCGACCAGGAAGGCGAGACCTTGGCGGTCAGGGCCTCCTATTCCACCAAGGAGCTTGAGTTCGCCCACAGCTTCTCCGCCGATTCAGGGATCTTCATCAGCCTCAGGCAGGGGAGGCAGGAGCTGGCCGGCCAGCCCTCGTCGCCGCTTTTTCGGGGTCTGCCCTATTACCCACAGGGTCAGGCAGTGGGGAGTTTCTTCGCCCTTACCCTGGATAAAATCTGCCCCACCTGCCCCACCAGCTATCTCTGTGTGGACCGAGACCTGGCCGACTCCTGGCCGGAAAAAGTAAAGGAATTGCTGCGGGCTGCGGGCCGCAAGATCAGTTACGACATCTTTCTGGCTATCCAGCTCGCCGACTTTGACCGTGACAAGAAGGCCACCACCCAGATCTGCCTGGCCCTCCAGGAACTTAACGGCGTCCTGGGGCTGGAAGAGGCCTTTCTGGCCACGGAAAGAGCGGTGCGCGACCTCACGGGCGCCGACTTTGTCGCCGTCACCCTCAAAGACCAAACAGAGCACGCCGTTGTCCTGGCCAAGGGTCCCGGTGCCAACGGGCTGGTGGGGTCACTGGTTTCTGAAGAGGCCTGCCTGGTCAATCAGGCCATGAAGATGCAGCGCCCCATGCCGCCCCTGCCCGAATATAACGGCCCTGCCCCCATTTTCTCGCAGGAAAGGCCCATGGCCGGTTTTCGCTCCCTGCTCATCCTGCCCCTGCTGATAAAAGAGGAAGAGCCCATGGGCTCCCTGATTGTGGCCGGTGTCTCCCCCGGCCTTTTCAGCCAGGAATCACGCGACATCCTGGATCTCATCGGCGCCCACATCGCCACCAAGATTGACCAGGGACGGGCCCACGAAAAGGTGTACCAGCTGGCCACCACCGATGGTCTCACCTCCCTGGCCAACCACCGCACCTTTCAAGATGCCCTGATCCAGATGGCGGCACGGGCCCAGCGCCTGGGCACAAAATTTGCGCTTCTGCTCTGCGACATCGATCATTTCAAGATGGTCAATGACACCTACGGCCACCCCTTCGGCGATGAGGTCCTGCGGGAAGTGGCCCGGGTATTACGCGAGTCCGTGCGCTCCATTGACCTGGCGGCCCGTTATGGCGGCGAAGAATTCACCCTTCTTCTTGAAAACACCGACCAGAAAGGGGCCCTGCTCCTGGCCGAGAGAATAAGGGCACAAATGGCGGGCCTGAAGCTTATTTGCGGCACGGCGCGGGTCTCCCTCACCATGAGTCTCGGCATCGCCATCTACCCCAACCACAGCAACGACCCCGCAGAGCTCATCGCCAAGGCGGACCAGGCCCTTTACGCCGCCAAGGAG
>JAVLBA010000165.1:0-1814 GCA_031581485.1 Desulfurivibrionaceae bacterium
CATTTCGGAGTCTCGCAGGCTCGCTTACCTGAGCCGAATTTTGACGCCGCATCAGCAAGCGCAGTAGTTTTTCAACGGGCTGGTAAAGTTGCGTGTCCTGGCTGCAGAAGAACCGCTGATTCCTATATGTTTCTTTGTTAAGGAGAAGACCATGAGTGACGAACCAAACAAGATCATCTATTCGATGATCAATGTTTCCAAGTATTATGAGAAGACCCCCATTCTGGAGAACATCAATCTTTCCTATTTTTACGGGGCCAAGATCGGTGTTTTGGGCCTCAACGCCTCCGGCAAGAGTTCCCTGCTGCGTATTCTGGCCGGCAGGGACACGGAATTCCAGGGCGAGACCTCCATCTCCCCGGGCCTCACCGTGGGCTTTCTGGAACAGGAGCCGGAAATGGCTGCGGGCAAGAGCGTCAGGGAAGTGGTGGAGGAAGGGGTGCAGGAAACCATTGACCTGATGGCCGAGTTTGACGTGATCAACAACAAATTCGCCGAGCCCATGAGCGACGACGAGATGGACGCCCTCATCACCCGCCAGGGCGAGGTGCAGGAGAAGCTCGACCACCAGGGGGCCTGGGACCTGGACGCCCGCCTGGAGATGGCCATGGACGCCCTGCGCTGCCCCCCAGGCGACGCCGTGGTGGATGTGCTCTCCGGCGGTGAACGCCGCCGGGTGGCCTTATGCCGCCTGCTCCTCCAGAAACCGGACATCCTGCTGCTGGACGAGCCCACCAACCATCTGGACGCCGAAACCGTGGGCTGGCTGGAGCAGCACCTGCAGCGCTACGAGGGCACGGTCATCGCCGTTACCCATGACCGGTACTTCCTCGACAACGTGGCCGGCTGGATCCTCGAGCTCGACCGGGGCAAGGGTATTCCCTGGAAGGGCAACTACTCCTCCTGGCTGGAGCAGAAGCAGAAGCGTCTGGCCCAGCAGGAAAAGCAGGAGAGCGACCGGCAGAAGACCCTGAAACGGGAGCTGGAGTGGATCAGCATGAGCCCCAAGGGCCGCCACGCCAAGTCCAAGGCCCGAATCAAGTCCTACGACCAGCTGGTCAACCAGGACCAGGAGTCGAAGATCAAGGAACTGGAGATTTTCATACCGCCCGGCCCGCGCCTGGGCGATATCGCCATTGAGGCCAAAGAAGTCACCAAGGCCTACGGCGACAAGCTGCTGATGGAAAATATGACCTTTTCCCTGCCGCCGGGCGGCATTATCGGGGTCATCGGCCCCAACGGCGCCGGCAAGTCCACCCTGTTTGAGATGATCAGCGGCCAGGAAAAGCCGGACAGCGGCGAGATCATCCTGGGCGACACGGTGAAGCTGGCCTATGTGGACCAGTCCCGCGACGTCCTTGATCCGGAAAAGACCATCTGGGAGGTGATCTCCGACGGCCAGGATCTCCTGCAGCTGGGCGACCGGGAGGTCAACTCCCGGGCCTATGTGGGCCGCTTCAACTTTTCCGGCAGCCAGCAGCAGAAAAAGGTGGGCCTGCTCTCCGGCGGCCAGCGCAACCGGGTGCACCTGGCCCGCATCCTCAAACAAGGGGCCAATGTCATCCTGCTGGATGAGCCCACCAACGACCTGGACATCAACACCCTGCGCGCCCTGGAAGAGGCCCTGGAGAACTTCGCCGGCTGCGCCGTGGTGATCAGCCATGACCGCTGGTTCCTGGACCGCATCGCCACCCACATCCTGGCCTTTGAGGGCGACAGCCAGGTCAACTTCTTTGACGGCAACTACACCGAATACGAAGAAGACCGCAAGAAACGTCTCGGCGAAGAGGCGACCCAACCCCACCGCCTCAAAT
>JAVLBA010000166.1:0-1746 GCA_031581485.1 Desulfurivibrionaceae bacterium
AGCATAAGCAGGCCGGCAAGCTCACCCTGGGTCACGGTTCCACCGCCACGGACGGCATTGCCGAGAAAGATCTGTCCGGCACCAAGCTGGCGGGTTATTCCAAAATCGCTTTGAGCGGCGGCGGCTTCGAGTTCTGGGATCAAGCGAACGATCAATATAACTTCGGTACCGATGAGGATCCTAAATATATTACAGTGGGTGATGTCTTCAACCAACTCGACGGCGGCCGTAAAAACATGATCCGCTACGACAGCCCCGAGCTGGCAGGTCTCTCCCTGGCCGCTGCTTCGGCAGCAGACAACTTCGCGGATATCACCCTCACCTACCGCAAGAAGCTCGAGCCCCTTGAGTTCCGGGCCGGCATCGGCTACGCCTATGAAGGTGCAGACGATCCTGAGGAGCAGAATCTCCGCAACAGGATGAGCGGTTCCGCCTCCGTACTCTTCAACTTCGGCCTCAACTTCACCGTGGCCGCCGGCAATGCCGAATTTGATGATGATCCTACCACGACCGCCGATCGTGATGACGCCTCATTCAGCTACGTCAAGGTGGGGTATATATTCGAACCCTTCTCCTTAGGCAGCACTGCCGTTTCTGTTGACTACGGCATGTTCGACGATTTCGCAGCCAAGGGTGATGAGGGCACGGTGTACGGCCTGCAGATTGTCCAGAAGGCCGATCCCATCAATACCGAGTTTTATCTCGGTTTCCGCAACATGGAGCTTGACCGCGATAGTGTCACCTATGCCAATGTTGACCTGGACGATATCCAGACCACCATGGCCGGCGCCCGCTTCAAGTTCTAATTTTTTTCATTTTCTTTCTCCGGCCGGAGTTTCCCCTGACTCCGGCTTCAAGGCGGCGTGGATCATCCACGCCGCCTTTTTTTGTGGGTACAGGCCCCCTTTGCCCGGCCACCTCTTTTTTGGGGCAACCAGCCATTGACATAAAAGCCGTCAGGCTCCATGATACGGGCAGGAGGATGCAGCGTCACCCCTGCCCTGCCGGGCAGATCGGCAAGAGAACGACAAGGACTCCTGCCGCCCTTTTTCCCTTATCTCAGGAGAATATCATGAAAAAGTACCTACTTGCCGCAGGTGTTGCCCTTGTCTCCCTCTTTTTTATGGCAACCCACAGCCAGGCCCATTGTGAAATACCCTGTGGAATTTATGATGACGAGGTGCGTATCCAGCTCATTCTTGAAAATATAACCACCATTGAAAGATCGATGCAGCAGATCATAGAGATCGAGAAAAAAGATCCGCAGCAGAGTAACCAGCTCATCCGGTGGGTGATGAACAAAGAGAAACACGCTGACAAACTCCAGGAAATCGTCAGCCAATATTTCCTGACCCAGCGCCTCAAACCGTCGGCTAAGAAATACTCTCAGCAGCTTACCCTGCTCCATCAGATGCTGATCACGGCCATGAAGTGCAAACAGAGCACAGACCTCAGCCATGGCCTTGAACTGCGGGACCTGACCTCCCAGTTCAAGGCCCTGTACCTGGACAGCAAATAAGCCGGGGTTTCAGAGAAAAAATGTCCTTATTATCCGCAAGCATCCTTCTTTTTCTGGTCATGGACCCTTTTGGCAATGCCCCGGTATTCCTCCTTATTCTCAAAAGGGTCCCCCTTGAAAAACGGCAGAAGGTCTTTATCCGCGAGCTTTTGATTGCCCTGGGGACGCTCATCTTTTTCCTGTTCGCCGGCCCCCTGCTTCTGGGCGCCCTGCACATCTCCGAACCG
>JAVLBA010000167.1:0-1730 GCA_031581485.1 Desulfurivibrionaceae bacterium
GTGCAACTCATAGACTTTTCAACCCTCACCCCTACCCTCTCCCATTCTTGGGAGAGGGGGTAATTAAGTAATACCTATATATTCAATCATGCTTTCCGCCCTACAACAAAAACAATGCCGAGACGGCATCGCCCGACTGGCTCTGCCTGTCCTGCCCCTGGTGCGCCTGGCCCAGTTCCCCTGGCAGAATCTGGTCCCCATCCTGGCGGGGCGCGCTGAAGAGGGGGAACCCGGCGAACAGCTGGTGCTCATCTGGCGGCTGGCAAGTGGTGCAGTACGCTATAAAAATGCCGGCCCCCGTGACCTTCTGGCCTTAAAGCTTGTTGAAGAGCATGTTGAACTGCCTCAGGCGGCGCGCGAGCATAAGGTGACCTTGGCCTATCTGGACCGTGTTCTGGAGAGGGCGGAGCAGGAAGGGTATATCCTGGTCCCGGCAACCACCCTACGTCGCGATCCCACAATATTTAAGGCAAATGATTTTATCTCGAAGAAGCATCTCTCTTCCTCGGCCTTTACCCTGCAATGGCATATTACCCAGGCCTGCGATCTCCACTGCAAGCATTGTTACGACCGGACGAGTCGCAAGGCCGTTGATTTTGAGCAAGGACTTGTGATTCTCGATGATTTCAGGGCTTTTTGTCGTGAGCATCATGTCTCTGGCCAAGTGACCTTTACCGGCGGCAATCCTTTGCTCTATCCCCGCTTCAGCGAGCTCTATCAGGCCGCCTCTGCGCGGGGATTTCAGTTGGCTATTCTTGGCAATCCGACGTCACCGGAGGTGCTTGCGGAGTTGCAGGCCGTCCAGCCCTTGGAATTTTACCAGGTCAGCCTGGAAGGGCTTGCGGAGCATAATGACCATATTCGTGGCTCGGGTCATTTTCAGCGGATTATCGATTTTCTGGCCGTTTTAAAGGAGATGGGTATCTATTCCATGGTTATGTTGACCCTGACCAAAGAAAATCAAAATCAGGTTTTGGCCCTGGCGGAAATTCTCAGGGATAAGGTTGATCTCTTTAACTTCAACAGGCTGGCCATGGTGGGCGAGGGAGCGCAGTTGCTTTCTGCCCCCACCGAGGGGTATGAAGAATTCTTAGAACGCTATCACGAGGCCTCTCTGACCAATCCCTGCATGGGGCGCAAGGACAATCATTTGAACGCCTTGTTTGCCCGGCATGGGAACGCCTCTTTCGGGGGCTGTACAGGTTATGGCTGTGGGGCGGCCTTCAATTTTGTCTCCCTGCTTGCGGAGGGCGAGATTCATGCCTGCCGCAAGTTTCCGTCTTTCATCGGCAATATCTGCGACAACACCTTGGCCGAAATCTATCATTCCACAACGGCCCGGAAATACCGGAGCGGCTCCCAGGCCTGCCGTGCCTGTGAAATACGGGCTGTCTGCGGCGGTTGCCTTGCTGTAACCCATGGCATGGGGTTGGATGTCTTTACTGACAAGGATCCCTACTGTTTTTTTAGTTGATTGGCGCCAAGAGCGCCGCTTTTCCGTCATGGTCCAGACCAGGCCGGCTGTGACCGGGCCTGGCGCGATACCTAAGGTAAGAACATACCTGTTCCTGCCTGGAAAAAAGGTGAAAGGAAAAAAAGGAGTTGCGCCGCGAACCTTAAGTGATTTCAATAGAGTATGATTCACCACTGACAAAGATTTTTATCATCTCTCCGGAGTTTTGGCAGCAATGGAAAACGCCGGGTGAGGCAACGAAGATTCATTTTTTTAT
>JAVLBA010000168.1:0-1569 GCA_031581485.1 Desulfurivibrionaceae bacterium
GTCCTCTTTGTTAATGTCACCGGCAGAAGCGAGTTGAGCAGCCCGGAGACAGCAAGTTCCGATAAAGTTTCCGGCAGTAGGGTGGATGGCTCCGGTTTCATTCGTCTGCCCCTGGTGGGGACTATCCAGGTGGCCGGCCTCACCCTTGCCCAGATTCAGACCAAGCTCGAGAAGGTCTTCAGCCGCTATCTCAAAGAATCCTGGGTGGTGGTGGAGATTTCCGAGTACCGCAGTCATCCCCTCTATCTGCTCGGTCAGTTCAAGGGTGCCGGCACCTATTATATGGATCGGCCCCTCACCCTGCTCAACGGCATCTCCCTCGGCGGCGGCATGCACGATACCGCCAACCTGCGCAGCGCCCGCCTGATCCGCAACGGCCAGACCCTGCCGGTTGATATTTATCAGCTCCTGCGTCAAGGTGCCATCCAGCAGAATATCTGGCTGCAGGCCGGTGATACCCTTTATGTCCCCGATGACAAAAATCAAAATGTCTTTGTCTTTGGGGCGGTGAGCAAGCCCGGCTCGGTTCCCATGCCCAACGGTCGCCTCAGTCTTTCCCAGGCCCTGGCCAGCTCCGGCTTCGGCGAGATCAAGGGCAATAATGAGCATATCCGCATAATCCGCTCCCTCTCCACCACCCGCGGCCAGCTCATTGTGGCCGATCAAAACCAGATCATGCGCGGCAACAGTCTGCCTTTCATGCTCAATGAAGGCGATATCATCTATGTTCCCCATAGCGCGGTGGGCAGCTGGAACCAGGCCCTTCAGGAGATCCTGCCTTCCCTGCAGGCCGTCAGTGCTATCTTGTCGCCCTTTGTGCAGATTAAATACCTGGAAGACTAATTGCTGATCATTCTCCCTCCGGACTTTACCCGTAAAAAAAGAATTTAAGAGACGCTATGGACTCCCAAGACCGCTTTCGACAATCCCCTCCAGATCCTCATTCTGCCTGGCAGGAAGAAGAGATCCATCTCATGGATTATTGGGCAGTCCTGGTCAGGCGCAAAAAAATCGTCCTCTTCCTTTTTCTGGCGGTCTTTTCCGCCGTTGCCCTCTTTACCTTCCGGGCCACCCCCATCTTCGAGGCCTCAGGCACCCTGCATGTCCGGGATGAGAAGGGCAAGGTCGATCTCTTGGGTGACCTGGGCCTGGGCCAGGGGAGCCCCATTGCAGCGGAGATTGAAATCATCAAGTCGCGCACCAATGCCGAGGAGGTGGTGCGCCGCCTCCACCTTGATTGGCGCATTGACAAGAAATCCGCAGATCTCTCCTTCCAGGTGCGTGACTTTACCACCCTGGCACCAGTCCCGGTCTATCACATCCGGCTCCTTGATGGAGAGCGTTTTGAGGTCAAGGATGATGACGGCCGGCAGATCGGCCAGGGCCGGGCCGGTGAAAAATCCAAAATGGGTGGTGCCTTCATAAATCAGCCGTCCATGACTGCTCACCACCATGTCAAAGGTCTGGAGGATCATGCCGCCGGCTTTGGACACATCGGTCATCCTGACCCGCACCGTCAGGGTACCGGCATCCTGAAACACGCTGTCCATCCATCGGGCCGTGCCCCCC
>JAVLBA010000169.1:0-1463 GCA_031581485.1 Desulfurivibrionaceae bacterium
CGTCGTCTCCCGTTACGACATCGAGGCCGACGGACCCGGTGCAAATGGTGGCGAACCCGGCAAGCACGCCGGCAAGAAGTTTATGAAGGTTGGTGACAAGTTCATCAACATCAGTTTTGCCTGTTCCCATCGCACCGAGTCGGACATCTCCGGGTTGGTGGTGAGCAAATGTTTATAGGCTGCGAAAATGGTGGTGGCCCGGTTGAACTTTTCCACGGCCCCGAACAGATACATGCCCCACGTCATCACTTTGTCCCAGGCCTCGCCCATCTGTGAACTGGTTTCCCGCATCGCCTCCTGGTTGAATAGGGGATTGTCCCATCCCCTGTTGGTTATCTCCTGAAAAATAGCCCTGTCTGCCTGTGCCCCTTTGCCGCGTCGGTACTGTCCGTAAGCTGCGCCCGCCTGCCCGACAAGAACCAGGGCTTTGGAAATGCTGATCCCGAGATGCCCGGAAAGAGTTGCAACCACACCCGTCACCATGTTGGTGGCGTTGACCGCTGCGGAGGAGATCCGGAAGGAGAGGAACTTGAGAACCGCCAGCCCCTTCATGGTGCCGATGATTCTATCTATCTGCTCGTCGTTGCGCAGCACATCCACCATGAAGGTGCGCACGTCGCCAAAGAGGTTCTTCTGCTTGCCTGGGTCGATTCTTCTTTGCTCGACTATGTCCTGCCACTCTTCCCAGGTGCCATCTTGGACTTCTTCCTTGTACTGCTGCCAGGAATAATCCCGGCCGGAGAAGGCCAGGATCATTTTCTTGGCCGTCTCTCTCTTGGCCACGCCCGCTGCCACCCCTTTGGCGTAGCCGGTGTAGGCCTTGCCCATGTCCGTCTCGTACCCTTCCCATATTTCGGGAACGCGCTTGAGGCGGGAGGAAAGAAAGCCCCTTGTTTTAATAATGTCGGCCGCCTGCATGGTGAGGAGTTTGTTGATCAACTGGCCGGCCTTCACCGATTCGGGGCTGTTCATGTCCACCCCGGCCATGGAGGATTGCAGGGCGGCATCTAGCGCAGTGACCAGTCCGGCGGAGGAGTACATGTCATCACTGATGGATTCGTCTCGGCTCACCTCTACCGCATACCCTTCATTCTTGAGCCTTCTGGCTTCGCTGGCCATGGTGCCGCCGGAGAAAGGGATTCTGCCCAGCTGGGCCATGATCTGGTTGGTGGCCTTGCCGAGCCTCATCTTCATCCCGGACCCTTCTTCATCCAGGGCGGGGATGTCGAAGTTCATGCGCACCGAGTTGGCGCCTTCCTTTTTGGCGACCAGGACAAATTCCCCGCTCTTCCTCTGCCTGGGGAAATAAGTACCCCTCAGCTCACCAATTTGAGCCAGGGCCTGCTCCATGGTCATGGGGCGCATTTCGACGTCTGACCTCTGCCGTACCGACAAATTGCCGAACCGCATCACCCCGTTGACCTTGCCGCTGTGCCTCTTGGCCCATTTTATGGCTCTGGCCT
>JAVLBA010000016.1:0-42534 GCA_031581485.1 Desulfurivibrionaceae bacterium
GGTGGAGACCTTTTTCACCGTGCTCTCTTTATTGATTATGGCGGTAAGTAATCTGGTGGCCCATGCCCGGTGGGCGGATTCTATCTCCACAAGGCGGATGGGCAGGGTGGGATCGGCTGGCTTATACACCTCTTTGATCGCACTGGCCGAGGAGTGCATTTGTTCATGGGGTCTTTCAAGCTCCTTGAACAAGGGCTGCAGACCGGGAAGCATCTGTTCCGCCTCTGTGCGTCCTTCCCCATAGAGCCAGCTGCCCAGTTTGCATTTTTTATGGTCGGTCTGCACATTCAGGGTGGTGACACTCTCGTCGGTGAGCAGGATGTTGACCGCCTGGGCCCAGTGGAGATGATCCACCTCCCGCTGGGCCAGCACCTTGTCAAGCTCTTTGCCGCTGATCACCTCATGGGCGTTGGAAAGGATGGTGCCCACGCCAAAATAGCTGATGGCAGTAATGGCGATGAGCATGGTGAGAATAATTGTGTAACCGCATACAATTTTTTTGCCGATGGTCATTTTCTTCCAATTCATAATGCTTTCCTTTTGGCCAGAATAAGGTGCTGGTATCTCTATATAAACACAAATATGTAAAGAACAATTAATTTAAAATTAATCAAGACGTTATTTTCATGCGTTACGCTGGAAAAGTTAAAAAAAAAACAAGAATGGCAGCAAAGAGGATGGGAGCAGGGCGGGGAGAGGCTGTTCAAAAAGGGAGGGGAGGGGGACATCGCCTCTTTGTCGGGGGGAACCGGGAGGGGATGAAAAGGGACAGGATGGCTGGTGTTTCCAGCCATCCAAGGGAAAAGGAAGATGGGAAGACAGCATCCTGAAAGGTTCTGCTTGGTTTCAAGGCGCCGTCTCCCTGGTGGGGAAATGGTCGAAATCAGGCAACTTCAACGATCTCGATATCAAAGATCAAGGTCTTGCCGGCCATGGGATGGTTGACATCCATCTTGACGCTCTCTTCGTTTATCTCAGCCACTGTGGCTGGTACGGGCTGACCGTCCTGATTGGTCATCTGCAGCATCATGCCCTCCTCAAGCTTCAGGTCTTCCGGGAAATTGGCGTTGGGAATATCAATGAGAAGCTCTTCGTTTCTGGGACCATAGGCCTCTTCAGGGGTAAGGGTAAACTTCTTGCAGTCCCCTTGGTTCATGCCGAGCACGGCCTGATCAAAACCCTGGATCATCTGTCCGGCTCCAACCTCGAAAGAGAGGGGGCTGCTCTCCTTGGAAGAATCGAAAACCTCACCATCTTCAAATGTGCCGGTGTAGTGGACGCTGATTTTATTGCCTGCCTCAATTGTCATGATATGATTCTCCTTAGAATAAATTGACTGGGACTTAGACGGCTAAACGCCGCCGGTAGTCACGAAATAGATCTTTTTCATAAAAATCAGAGATAATATACCCTAAATGGCCGGAAAAATCTTTGAAAAACACGATTTTTTCAGCAAAAAACAGGGTAAAAATCCTATTATTGAATTTTTTCACCCATTTGACGAGAATTTTTTGGTGGATCTGGAATTTTTTTGAGAAAACAGGGCAGGATCCTCAGAAAGCGGCCTTCCTGAGAGGCGCCCCTGACGATGTCGCTCCGCACTTCTTGGGGTCATTGTTCCTGGTCAGCCCATTTGGGGATCAGGCTGATGGGCTGACCGCTGCCGAGTCTGGCCACGTCCAGCCTGCCCAGATTATTGTGGCGCATCATCTGGCGCAGGGTTTCAATGTAGAGTGCCCCTCTTTCCGAATATTTTTCCAGGCCGGCGGCCAGGGTGTGGCCGTCCAAGGGTTCTCCCCGGCGGCGCAGGTCACTGCGCAGCCTCCTGAACTCCACATAGGCCTTGTTGGTGTTGAGATTTCTGGCAAAGGCGGCCATGGAGTCCAGGGGGGCCTTAAAATCAGCGATTCGGTAATCCCCCAGGCCCTCACGTTGCTGGGCAGGGACAAGGCCGCTTCCCCAGCGCCACTGACCAAACAGGGCGTTGCCCTCCATGGCAAAGCGGGAGGTGGCGTAGGCGCTTTCATAGGCGGCCTGACCCAGGGCCATGGAAGGCGGGATGCTGTCCACCCTGGAGAAGAGGGTGGCGAGATGCTGCTTGGTGAGGGGTCCCTGATATGACTGGTTTGTTACCTTGTATGCACGGGCAAGTTGCTGCAGCCATTGACTTTCCCGGGCCGTCAGAGTGCCTTCTTTTCTCTTGGCGACAAGTTCTGTCAATTGCTGTCGTTCCCCGGCAATAAGTTCATTGACGCGGAGAATAAGGGGTAACATGGTCCGGTAGAAGAGAGACTTTTTAAAGGCGATGGACTCGTTGTCCGACCAGGTATCAATGATGTTGGCCAGATAAATACGGGGCACCTTTATCTGCCCTCTCTCCAGGTTCTCCATGGTGAAGCCGATCTCCTGGTAATAATCCCAGACTTCCTGGGCAGAGGAGACCTTCAGTTTTTTGGGAGCCCCGGTGAGGGGGACATGTTTCGCCTGGATGGTCTGCAACTGATTGTTCCCTTGACCTGTGAAAGGATGGCACTTGCTGAAGGTGATGGCAAGTGCCAGAGCCAGCAGGGAAGTGCCGGTGGCCAGCCCCAGCCACTGTTTGGAGGATGATGGAAACGGTATCTTTGTCATGGTCTCTTTGGGGTGATCCTTATCAGCTTGTTGAAAAACTACTGCGCTCGAAGGTCTCTCTTCGTTCGCTATCTGCTGATGCGGCGTCAAAATTCGGCTCAAAATGCTCATTTACCACATGTAAACTGCGCTTTTTCGCCTCATTTTTCCTTGCCTCAGCTGCGCTCGCTACCTTTTTCAACGGGCTGTTATAAAATGAAAAAAAATATGATGGCCCATTTTTTGGGTCAGCCACCATGATTAGAGGGCGCGGAGCTCCTTCCAGGAGAGAATATTCCTCTGGAGCAGAAAGTCGTTATGACCCTGGAAGAGGGCCATGGTCTCGTTGAGAGATTGTTTGGAAAAATGGAGTCGGGGCCATTTGTCCACCGTCAGTTGGCGGGCCTTTTCCAGGAGCCGGATGGTCCCCAGGGAAAGCGGCAGGCCGCCGGAGCTCTTTTCCGGTGCCAGCGCCGCACATGGAGAACATACCAGGCCGTTTTTGGGCGAGAAAAAAGAGAAACTTCTTGAGCTGTCCACGGCAACACGACATTGGCAGCAGGAGGAAAGATGGAGATGATAGCCCAGCAGGGTGAAAAGGTGGAGTTGAAAAAGAAGGAGAGTCGCCTGGGGGGCGTTTTTGGTGAGCTGGCCATGGGTCCAGGTCAGGAGGTGAAAGAGATTCTCGTCCTGATCATGTTCTGCTGTCCAGTTCAATACAAGTTCGCTGGCCAGGGTTGAGCAGACAAAACGTTGGTAATCGCTGCGCAGGGCCGGAAAGGGGTTGATGATTTCTGCCTCGTCAATTCGAACCAGCGAGGAATACCTGCTGTCGGCAAAAACAATGTGGAGATGATTAAAGAGCTCAAGTTTACCCACGAAACGTTTTTTGCTTCTTTTGGCGCCCTTGGCAATGGCCGTTATCTTGCCGAATCCGGAGGTAAAAAAGGTGATAATCTTGTCAGATTCACCATGGTCGAAGATCTTCAAGACCACGGCCTCGGTTTCGTGGTTTGCCATTATCAGCTGGGAAGATCAGTGGGCAGGGTGATGGCAAGGGAGCCAGCATTGCTGGTGCCTTCAACAGTGATTGGGGACCCGTTCAAGGTCATCTCCACGGCATCGGCGGGGTCAACATGGAGGGTGATCCGCCTTGTTGCCTGCCAGCTGCTTTCTTCGCCCTTGGCAAAGATGAATTTTTCAGGCTGCTTGTCATCTTGGCCCACGGACAGGTGTGTCCTTTTGAGAAAGCGGATGTGGAGGTGGACGGAGCCGGCGGCAAGGAAGCGGCCTTGCTCCTGCTCTACAGCATCCACCGGGGTCTTGTCCTGGCGGACCATCATGGGGGTGGTCGTGCTGTCATGCTCCAGGCCCATTTTGCCCGCTGATTGCGGCGAGATCAGGGGTGTTTCCCGGCTGGGCCCCGCGGCAATAATCTGTAATTCTTTGATCTCCTTTTCCGCCACAGCCGCCTGTGCAACCCCCTCCTGTCCGACAGGGGGGAGAGCTGTCATGTCCACCGGCTGCGCATCATCCGCCTGAAAGAAAAAATAGGCGAGGCCCAAGGCCAGGGCGAGGAGCAAAAGGATGAAGTAGAAACGAAAGGAAAGAAAGAAGGGTGAAGACTCAGCCAGTCTTTCGCCGGACAGAACATCCGGCGTTGATAAGGAGACCGTTCCCCATTCCTTGCTGAATCTTTCCAGAATCTCATCCTCATCAAGTCCTAAGTGGAGCGCATAAATTTTCACAAAACCCTTGGTGTACACAGAAAGAGGTAAAAGGTCTTTGTCACCTGACTCAAGGGCCTTTACTATTTGGGTGGGAATACACGTGGACTCAGCAACCTCTTCAATGGTCTGCTCTTTTTTTTGCCGTTCACGCTGGAGATAGGCGCCCAAGGGGTGACTGCTCTCCGGGCCTGATTTCTCAGCATGTGCAGACCCTGTTTTTGTATTGTTTTCCTGAGTCATGAAATCCCCTGCAGTGTCGATCCCATTGGGAAAATAAGATCTGAGGTGGGTAATGTAAATGTTTGACTCTACTCCACAAAGGGTTCCGAGGCAAATCCCGCCTCAAAATCATAAGGGAATATGAGGTGCGCAACCCTCTTGGGGCGTCAATTGAAGCGGTATAAAGGGGGTGAGGGAAAGGCGGCGATCAGAGTTGCTCTTTGATATAAGCGTCTTCGCGGAGCTGGATGACCCACTTATCAAATTTTTCCTTGAGCTGCTGCTCCTGAAGCAGGGCCCGAATTTCTTCTCGTACTGTCTGGAGAGGGGCCTGGGTAATGACATTTCCTGATTTGCTGGAGAGGATTTTGAAGAACTGGAAGCTGTCACCGCTGTCGATGATCGGGCTGACCTCGCCGGCGCGCAGGCCGTCAAATCCTTCCTGCATGGGCCTGGAGAGTTCATCTCGACCAAAGACCCCGATATCGCCGCCATCGCTTGCTGAGGGCAGATCAGAGTATGATCTGGCTATTTCCTTAAAGTTCTCGCCGGCCATCACCATACCGCGCAGCTGTTGGGCCCGCATCAGGGCCTCTTCCTTGCTGGCGGCTTTACTGTCACGACCCCACAGGCAGCCGATCTGGAGAATATGGAGGCCGTCCTCTTTATTGATCTGACCATACTGGGTGTTGTAATACTCCTCGATCTGCTCATTGGTGATCACCACCTTGGAGCGTATCTCAACCCCGAGGAGGCGCTGCTGGGTGATCTGATTGCGGAGATTATCCTTGTACATCTGCGGGGAAAGGCCGCTCTTGGCCAGTTCGGCCGCGAACTGTTCCTTGCTGAAGTTGTTTTGTTCCATGATCCGGAAGTAATTCATCTCAATCTCTTCGTCACTCACCGCAATGCCATGTTCCGCTGCCCGCTGGGCAATGAGTTTGCGCTCAATCAGATTGTCCAGAATCTCCTTGCGGGCCGCGGTCAGGGCCAGGGATCGCTCTTCAGGGGGGGCCTCTTCCCGAATCTTCTCAAAATGGAGGGCCCCTTCGCTGTTTAATTCGGAAAGGGTGATCAGATCATCGTTGACCACCGCCACAACCCGGTCAATGACCTCGGCCTGGGCCAGGACAGGAAAAAGGAGCAGGAAAAAAAGGAAACGGAGGATATATAACATGGGGTAGGGGCTGGAATGGCTGTATGTCAATTTTTTCACGATAGGATAGGGGATTAGAGTTTATATATCATCAGCCTGGAACTGCTGCAATACTTTTTTCGCGGCCTTGAAAATGGCGTCACTGCTCTTGGTCGAGGTGGTCACCACCAGCCTGTTGTCCGGGGTGATCCGCACCGTGCCCTTGGAGTTGTGTACCAGAAGCAGGATCTGTTCCGGGGCCACCGGTGTTTCCGGCAGAAAAGAAAAGGCCAGACTGCCCGGCCCCTGATCGAGCTTGATAATACAAGGAGGCCTCATCAGCATCTTAAGTTCGATAATTCGCAGTAAATTTTCGGTCTCTGAGGGGATCGTGCCGTAGCGGTCCATAAGTTCATCGCGCAGGTCAGCAAGCTGCTCGCGCCCGGTAATGCTGGAGATCTTCCGGTAGGCAATGTAGCGCTGCTCGCCATCAGGGATGTAGGAGGGGGGGATCAGGGCGGAGAGCTGCAGATTGATCTCCGGTTCGAAATCAGGGAGCTGATCAAACTGGTCGCCTTCAGGGCCTCTTCTTTTCAGATCCTCCACCGTTCTCTGCAGCAGGTCAAGATAGAGATCATATCCCACCGCCGCGATATTGCCGCTCTGGGATTCCCCCAGGATATTGCCGCCGCCGCGGATCTGCAGATCGCTCATGGCCAGTTTGAAGCCGCCGCCCAGTTCATTATAGTCCATCAGGGCCCGGAGCCGCTGTTTGGCATCCTTGGAAAGGCCGTCCAGAGAGGGTACCAGCAGGTAGGCATAGGCCTGTTTGCTGGAGCGGCCCACCCGGCCCCGGAGCTGGTAGATGCCGGCCAGGCCCAGGCGGTCGGCCCGGGTGATGATGATGGTGTTGGCGTTGGGGATATCCAGCCCTGATTCAATGATGGTGGTGCAGACCAGGACATCGATGCGATGGTTGACAAAATCCACCATGATCTCTTCCAGCACCTTGCCGGGCATCTGGCCGTGGCCCACGGCCACCCTGGCCTCGGGTACCAGTTTCTGGAGGCGCATGGCCATCTCGTGGATGGACTGCACCCGGTTATGGACCAGAAAGACCTGGCCGCCCCGCTGCATCTCTTTAATCACCGCCTCCTTGATGACCAGATCATCATGGCGGGCCACAAAGGTCTTGACGCTGCGCCTATGCTGGGGGGGAGAGCTGATCACCGACAGATCGCGGACGCCCAGCAGCGACAACTGCAGGGTGCGGGGAATGGGGGTGGCCGTCAGGGTGAGGACATCGATATTGTGGCGCAGTTTTTTGAGCTTTTCCTTGTGGGTGACCCCGAAGCGGTGCTCCTCGTCGATAATGAGCAGGCCCAGGCGATTGAAAACCACATCCTTGGAGAGGAGGGGATGGGTGGCGATGAGCACATCCACCCGGCCATTGCCAAGATCCTTGATGATCTCCCTCTGCTCCTTGGGGCTCCGGAAGCGGTTGAGGCTTGCCACCCGCACCGGAAAGCCGGCAAAGCGCTCCCTGAAGGATTCGGCGTGCTGTTCGGCCAGCACCGTGGTAGGCACCAGCACCGCCACCTGGAAGCCGTCCTCCACCACCTTGAAGGCGGCGCGGATGGCTACCTCGGTCTTGCCGTAGCCCACATCGCCGCAGACCAGGCGGTCCATGGTGCGGGGCGAGGTGAGATCGTCCAGGCAGCTGTTGATGGCGCTTAACTGTCCTTCTGTCTCCGCATAGGGGAAGGATTCGGTGAGTTCCTGGAAGAGTTCACCTGGTTCAGAGAAGAGATGACCTTGGGCGACCTGTCTCTTGGCGTAGAGCTTCAGGAGATCCTGGGCCACCTTCCACACCGCCTCTTTGACCTTGCTTTTGGCTCTGGCCCAGGCCTTGCCGCCCAGGCTGTCTATCTTCGGTTTTTTATCAGATAAGCCCTTGTACTTGCTCACCATATTGATTCGGTCAATGGGCACGTAGAGCTTGTCGTTATCCTTGAATTCGAGATGGAGAAAATCGTTGCTGATCCCTCCATGGGTCATGGTGACAATGCCCTGATAGATGCCGATCCCGTGGGTGACATGGACCACCAGTTCCCCGGCCGCCAGCTGGTCAAAAGTAACGGATTCACCGGTAGCCGGATGCTTGCGCCGCCGGCGCGGCCCGAACTGTTTTTCACCAAAGAGCTCTGTCTCTGAGAAAAAATGGATTTTTTCCAGGGGCAGATCAAAGCCCTGGCTCAGGGGCTCCGGCAGCAAAATCACCTGGTCGCGGCCCACCTCTTGGGGGCGGAAGGGCAGCCCCTGCTCCTGCACATCAAGGCCGTGTTGGGCCAGAATGTCATGAAGGTTGCGGAGATGACGAAGAGAGCGGCAGGCGATAATGGTCTGGTGGCCCTCTTCCTGCAGGGCATGGATGCGATCCACCAGGGGCATGAGCAGCCCCTCTTGCTGGCGGCGGAGGTCAAGATCCTGTTTGAGCAGGGTGTGGTTGCCGCAGGAGATGGCAATGGTCTCCTGGTTGGGGCTGATGAAATCATGGAGCTGGAGCCGGGTGAAAGAGGCCAGCTTGTGGCCCAGTTCCTCTTCTTCAACAAAGAGACGGGCCGGGGCCAGGGCCGGCTGCTGCGTTCGCTTGGCCTCCTGAAAATTGGCAACGATCCTCTCTCTGACCAGCTGCAGAGACTGCTGCTGGGAAAGGGAGTCGATCTCGATGATCAGGGTCTCCCGGGGCAGGAGATCCAGCACGGTATCTGTTTTGGTGTAAAAAAGGGGCAGGAAAAATTCGATACCCGGGAAAGAGCGTTTCTCGCTGAGATATTCCTTTATCTTCTGGCTGGGGTCGTCAGCCCACCCCTCCTGGTCTGCCAGGGCAGCAAAGGTGGTGACCAGCTGCCTCTGCTCTTCTTCCTGCTGCGGAAAGAGGATGTCGCTCACCGGCAGGATGACGGTTTCCGGGATCTCCTTGAGGGAGCGTTGGCTGATGGGGTCGAAATAGCGGATGGATTCAACGGTGTCACCGAAAAAATCAAGGCGCAGGGGGGCGTCGATTCCTTCCTGACCGGCCAGGACAAAGGGGGGCGGGAAGATATCGATAATGGAGCCGCGCACGGTGAACTCCCCACTGTTTTGCACCAGCGAGACATGTTCGTAGCCGCAGCTGCTCAGTTTGGCCACCAGCTTGTCCCGGTCCACTTCTTCCCCGCTCTCAATGAGCTCGGCCAGGGTGTCCAGAAGCGTCACCGGGGCAATTCTTCTCAGCAGGGCATCAGCGGCGATCACCGTTACCTGCCGGTCACCTGCCGCCATCTGGTAGAGGGTGGAGAGGCGGGCGGCCACGGTAGCCGGGTCCGGGCTCAGCGGGGTATAGGGGGGGATGTCGTAACTGGGGAAATTAAGGACAGGGGTCTTGGTGAAGATCTGGAGATCCCTCTCCATGGTGGCGGCCCTATCTTCATTGGGGGCGATAAGCAGAAGGGGCCGCTGGAGTTCGTTGAGGCAGCGGGCCGCAAAGAGGGCCAGAGCGGCAGGCCTGAGACCAGAGGCGTGGAGGATGCTGCCGGGTCCCCCTTTTTTTATATGATTGAGCAGTTTGTCCATAGGGCAGGGAAAAAAAGTGCTGGAAAAAAAAAGAAGGAGAAATATCTGTCCCCCTCAATAAACCACGAAGCCCATCCAGGGACCCGGAGAAAAGCAGAAAAAGCTGCTGCTTCGTGGCCTTCGATGAGCTGGGTGAAAAGAACAGGCTCATTTGCCGGTAAAGGGGTTATCGATGCCTTTAGAAGGAGCCGCCAATGGAGAAATCCCAGATAGAGGAATCCTCGTCATCCCGTGGGTCAAGGTTCTTGCCCCATTCCAGGCGCAGGGGACCCATGGGCGACAGCCAGCGGAAACCAAAGCCGGCGCCATGGCGCAGGGTGGAGGGGTCCCAGTTGTCGGCGAATTCTTCGTAGGAGGAGCGGTAGTAATACTCGTCGGGGTCGGCCTTGTAGGTCCTGTCCCACACCTGGCCGGCATCGTAGAAGATCACGCCGCTTAAGCCCGCATCCTCAAAGAGGGGGAAGGTGAATTCCAGGTTCATGTAGGCCATTTCCGTGCCGCCGATCCGTTCATCGGTAGCGGTGTCCACCGGGCTGATCTTGCCGTTTTCAAAGCCGCGCACCGTGGAGAGGCCGCCCAGATAGAAGCGCTCGTAGACCGGCAGCTTGCTGGGGTTCTCAGGAGTGCCATCGCCCGGATCATCCTCGTTGATGTAGCCGGCCGCCACCTTGGCGTGGAAGACCAGTTTCGAGAAGACCGGGAAATACCAGCTGGTGGAGGCCTCGGTCTTGGTGAATTCACTGTCACCGCCCAGAAAACTGCCCGCCTTCTTGGTAGAGATGGCATGGCGGGCCCCTGTGCTGGGCAGATAGCGGCGGTTCCGGGTGTCCCGGGCCACCCCAAAGGTGACAAAGCGGGAGGTCTCGATATATTGGGAGTCTATGATGATCTGCGCGGCATAATCACTCAGATCGCTGAGCTTTGAGTTATCCATGCCCACACTGGCATAGGCGTGCCATCTCCACCAGAGGGGATAGCCGAAGCGCAGGGCGCCGCCGGTGGAGTCCTTGGTATAGTCGTCATAATCATGCTCCCAGCTGTAGATGTCAAAGCCGACCAGGAGCTTGGAGTCGTTGAGGTGGGGTTCAGTGAACTTCAGGTTGTAGCGCGTGTTGGTGCCGCCGATATTGGCCTGCAGGCTGACTTGCTGGCCTCGGCCCATGAAGTTGTCCTGCTTCACCTCGGCCATGAACATCAGATTGTCCACTGAGCTGTAGCCGGCGCCGATGGAGAAGGTGCCGGTGGCCTTTTCCTTCACATCCACCACCAGATTCATCTTGTTTTCTTCCTCCGTGGCCTCCGGGGTGATGCTGACATCTTCAAAGAAATCGAGGCGCTTTAAGCGGGCAGTAGAGGCCTTGATGGCGGAGGCGTCATAGATATCCTCCTCATTAAGCGCCATTTCCCGACGGATCACCTTGTCTCGGGTGCGGTCATTGCCCTTGATGAGAATGCGGTTGACGTGGACCAGCTCCCCCTTGTCGATATGGAGAATGACATCGACCCGTTTGTTGGCCGCGTCTTTTTTTGTTTCCGGCGCAATATCGGCAAAGGCGTAGCCCTTGGAGGAATAGAATTCAGCCAGGGCCAGGGTGTCGTCACGCAAGACTTCTCTGGTGAAATAGCGTTCATCGCCCAGGTTGGTTCTGGCCAGGAGCTTCTCCTTGTCATCGAGAAGGTCGCCTTGTATATCAAAGATGCCGACCTTGTACCGTTCACCCTCTTCAATATGAAAGGTGATGTAGAGCCACTCATCCTTCTTGGTGATAACAGGTTCGCCGATTTTGACATCCACAAAGCCGTGATTCTGATAATAGGCGCCGATCCGGTTGGCGTCCTCCTTGGCGGAATCTCTTTTCAAAACGCCTGATTCGGTGAACCAGGAGAGCCAGCCCTTTTCAGAGGTGATCATGATATCAAGGAGTTCGGAATCGCTGAAGGTCTGGTTGCCGAGAAAGTTGATCTCCTTGATATAGACCTTCTTGCCCTCGACAATATCGAACTCAATGGTGATGTAGTCATCCTTGGGATAGGTGAGTTTGGTGGTCACGCGGGTGTTATAATACCCCTTGGATTTATAGAGCGCCCGGATCAGGTCTGCTGATTTATTGACCTGTTGAGGGCTGTAGATGGTGTTGGCGGTCACGGTCAACACCTCTTTGATGTCATCTTCGTTGATCTCCTTGGCACCCTTGATCTCCACCTTGGCGATGATCTCTTTTTCATCAACGATAAAGGTGACCTCTTTACCTTTGTCGCTGCCGCGCACATCCAGGGTAATGTCATCGAAATAGCCCATCTTGAAGATGGCGCGGAGATCCTCCTGGAGTCGGGCAGGGTTATATTCATCCCCGGCCCTGTTTTGGATGTGACGGAGAATGGCACCACTGTCGATCCGGCTATTGCCCTTGATATTGATGGCGGCAATGCGCTGATGGCGCTCAGTGAAGGCGGTTATTTCTTGCGCCAGGGAGTGCATGGTTGCCGGCAGGGTGGACTCGGTGGCCTGGCCGAAGGTGAAAGGTTGCGACTTCTTCTCTAACAGATCAAAGAGGATGAGATCAATGGCAATGGTATCGCCGAGTTTGGTGGCGCTGCCGGTGACAATATAATCATACCCAAGGCCGGCGGCAAAGGCGCTGATCTTGGCATAGGAAGGGGGCCATATTCCCTGGTAATCAAGTCTTTCTGTCGCCTCAGGGCGTGGATAAAACTCCTGATCCTGGGCCTGGGCTGCCTCCTTGAGCACCTGATCCAGCTGCTGGTTGAAATTGTCGCCCTGCAGGCTCTTGGTCTTTAAAGGCAGAAAAAGGGTGTTTGGCTTGCCGGCAGCAGCCTGGGCCAGGGCCGGCAAAGACAGAAAGAAAAGGAGAAAAAGAAGAACGGCAAACGACATGCACGGCAATTTACGGTGAGGCATATTGGGTATCTCTTCCTTGCTGTTGCTAGGTGATTGTATAATAGTATTAGGCAAATTAATTTGAAAAAATCAGCGTTGAGGGCGGCTCGTCTCTGTTGCGTTTTCTGGGGGCCGCCATGGAAAATAAGGAGGCCAGTGTAGCGACAATTGCTGGAAAAGTCATGGCAAAAGGAGGAGTCGCTACAATTTATTCCCTGGCCAGAAGGAGGTGGCCGGGACCTCTGATGTTCAGATCAGGTAGTCTGACAAGAGGCCCTGCTGCAGGAGCAGGCACCTGTCCATCCGGCCAGCCAGTTCGTGATTATGGGTGACCACCATGGTGGTGAGGTTAAGCTCCCTGTTCAAGGATTTCAAGAGGTCGAAAACCCTGCTGCCTGTTTCAGGGTCAAGATTGCCGGTGGGTTCATCCGCCAGCAGCAGTGCCGGTTTGCGGACCAGGGCCCGGGCCAGGGCGACTCTTTGCTGCTCGCCACCGGAAAGCTCGTTTACCCGTTGATCTTCATGGCCGGCCAGCCCCACCTTGGCCAGCAGCTCTTTGCCGTAATCTTCCAGCTCCTGACGGTTGGCGCCGGCCATGAGCCCGGGCATGATGGTGTTTTCCAGGGCGTTAAACTCCGGCAGCAGGTGATGAAATTGAAAGACAAAGCCGATATTGCTGTTTCTGAACCGGGCCAGTTGGTTATCGTTTTTGCCGTCCAGGTGGATCCCGGCGCAGATCATGGTGCCGGAATCGGGCCTGGCCAGGCCACCCAGGATATGGAGCAGGGTGGTCTTGCCCGTGCCCGAGACACCGATAATGGCCACCATTTCGCCGGCATCAATGGTGATATTGACATCTTTGAGAATGTCCACCCGTTGGTCTCCGGAGTAGAAATGTTTGCTGAGATTTTCTGCTATAAAAAGAGGTTCTTTCTGGGCCATAAGGGATCCATCTATTT
Source organism: Desulfurivibrionaceae bacterium (assembly GCA_031581485.1). Lineage (GTDB taxonomy): Bacteria > Desulfobacterota > Desulfobulbia > Desulfobulbales > SURF-16 > BM506. Next base: position 13,168 of record JAVLBA010000016.1, read on the forward strand.
TGCCGGGACAGGTTTTTTTGGGGCCATCTTCAAAATGCGCAGTAGCGGGAGGGGGGCGGCTCAATACCGCAGGGCCGCGGCCGGCTCCACCTTTGCCGCCTGCCAGGCTGGATAGATGGTGGCGGAGAGGGTAATGAGCACGGCGGCAATGGCTATCAGGCTGACATCCATGGGGAGCACCTTGATGGGCAGGGTGGAGATGGGATAGACATCGCTGGGCAGCTCGATGAATTGATAGCGGCTCAGAAGCTGGCAGACCCCCAGCCCGCCCCCCAGGCCCAGCAGGGTGCCGCTGAGCCCGATAAAAAGGCCTTCATATATGAAGATGCGCAGGATCTGGTTGGCAGTGGCTCCCATGGCCTTGAGAATGGCGATGTCCTTGGTCTTTTCCGTGACTACCATGATCAGGGTGGAAATGATATTGAAGGCCGCCACCAGGACAATGAGGGTGAGGATGATGAACATGGCGGTTTTTTCCAGTTTCAGGGCGGAAAAAAGGTTGTAGTTCATGGTCATCCAATCCTTGACCAGAAAGCTTTCCCCCAGGCTGCTTCTCAGCCCCGCCGCCACCTCGCCTGCCCGGTCAATATCTTGAATGGCCACTTCAATGCCGTGTACTTCCTGGGGGATATCAAAAAAATCCTGGGCCGTGGCCAGGTCGATATAGACCAGGGAGGAGTCATACTCATACATGCCCGTCTCAAAGATGCCGGTTATCTGGCATGATTTGAGGCGCGGAATGATGCCCATGGGAGAGAGGGGGCCGGAAGGGGAGAGCAGGCGCAGCCTGTCGCCCATATGGACCTGGAGCTGCTTGGCCAGCTGGACCCCGATAATGATCCCCGGCGGCTCACCCGGTCCTGAGGGCCTGAGGCTGCCTAAGCCCTTGCCGTGGATAAGCTGGTCCGGCAGGGAGAGCACGGCGCCGGCACTGTCTGGATCAATGCCCCGCACCACACAACCGCTGCCGCCGCTGCCGGTGGTGATCATCGACTGGCCGTACACATAGGGAGTGGCACCGGTTACCTCGGGATGGCTGGCCACGGTGGCAAGCACCGGGTCATAGTCCTTCATGCTGCCGCCAAATTTCTGCACCACGATATGGGAGTTGACCCCCAGGATCTTGTCGCGGAATTCTTCACCAAAACCGGTCATCACCGCGATAACCACGATAAGGGCCATGACCCCCACCGCCACCCCTGCCACGGAAATCAGGGAAATCAGAGAAAGAAATCCCTTTTTCTTGGTGGCCTTCAGGTAGCGCAGGCAGACAAAGAGTTCGAAATTCATGATCCGCCCCTATTTGCTCTCGGGCCGCAGGTGGGGAAAGAGGATAACATCGCGGATGGAAGAGGCGTCTGTCAGCAGCATGGTAAGGCGGTCAATGCCGATACCTTCTCCGGCTGCCGGGGGCATTCCGTACTCCAGGGCCCTGACAAAATCGTAGTCCACCTCTGGGAAGATTTCCTCATCATCGCCCCGCTCTTCCACCTGTTTTTCCAGACGTCGTTTCTGGTCAATGGGGTCGTTGAGCTCGCTGAAGGCATTGGCGATCTCCCGGCCGGTGATAAAGAGCTCAAAGCGATCGGTGATTGTGGGGTCGGCTTCGTTACAACGGGCCAGGGGCGAAACCTCGGTGGGGTAGCCGGTGATAAAGGTGGGATTGATCAGCTTTTCTTCCACCAGCAGGTCAAAAAGTTCCATCTTGGCCTTGCCGGGCCCGGCCTTTTTTTCCAGTTCTACGCCTTTTTCTTTGGCCAGGGCCATGACCTTTTCCGGATCAGCCAGGATGTCCGGGCTGATGCCGCCCACTTCGTGTAAGGCCTCATCCATGGTGTAGCGTTTCCACGGCGGCGTCAGATCCACGGGCAGTTCTTCAAATTGAATGGTCAGGGTGTTGTTTATCTTCTGGCAGATCGAGGAGATCATCTCCTCGGTGAGATCCATCAAGTCGAGATAGGTGGCATAGGCCTGATAGAATTCCAGCATGGTGAATTCCGGGTTATGCCGGGTGGAGAGACCCTCGTTTCTGAAATTTCGGTTGATCTCAAAGACCCGTTCAAAGCCGCCCACCAGCAGACGCTTGAGATAGAGCTCCGGGGCAACCCGCAGATAGAGGTCCATGTCCAGGGCGTTATGGTGGGTCAGGAAGGGTTTGGCCGTGGCACCTCCGGCAATGGGGTGCATCATGGGGGTCTCCACCTCCAGATAATTGCGCTCCTCGAGGAATTCACGGATAAGCCGGATGATCTGCACCCGTTTGCGGAAGGTGTCGCGGACCTCCGGGTTGACGATGAGATCCACATAGCGTTGACGGTAGCGGATCTCCACATCGGTGAGTCCGTGGAATTTCTCGGGCAGGGGCCGCAGGGATTTGGTGATGGGGGTAAAGGAATGCACCTGGATGGTGGGCTCTCCCTTCTTGGTCCGGAAGAGGGGACCGCTGCAGCCGAGGATGTCGCCGATATCCAGTTTTTTGAAGATCTCGAAGCGCTCTTCGCCCACCTCCTGTTTCTTGATGTAGACCTGGCCGCGACCAGATTCATCCTGCAGCTGCAGAAAGGCGGCCTTGCCGAAATCGCGCATGGCAATAATGCGCCCGGCAACGGTGAACATGCCAGTGGGAAGCAGGGAGTCCGGATCGTCATAGGCGGTCTGGGGCAGGGCCTGACGGAGGGAGTGGAGGGGCTTGAAGTCATTGATGTAGAGATTGACGCCAAGGGCCGCCATTTCAGTGGCCTTCTGGCGGCGCTGCAGGAGTGTCTGGTTTAGGTCTTCCATAATATATATAAGCGAAGTTGAGTTCGTGGTGGGTGGGTCTCAGCGGCAAAGGCCGGGGCGTTTTTTAAGAACGATCAGGAGAGATAGGTACGGCGCAGGGCGGCAGAAAGATCCCGGGTCATCTCCAGTACCTTGCGGGCGGCGGCAGGAGAGAGAGAGCCGGTGCCGCAGCTTGGGGTAATGAGGCTCTGGGCCAGGATCTGCGGATAATCCCATTCGGCGTTGCACAATTGCGCCACCTGTTTTTTCCAGAGCTCAGCAAGGCTGGCGCTGCTCTCTTTAAGGACATCTTCCTCTTTGGCAGTGGGGACAATACCCCAGGCAATGATACCCCCCCGCTTTAAAAAGGCGTGGATTTCGTTCTTGTAGGAAACAAAGCGATCAAAATAACCGTAGGCGTCAAAATTAATGATGTCGTAGTCCAGGGACAGCAGCAGGGGCCAGTCCGTGTTGGCGCAGACATGGACCCCTGCCAGGCCGCCGGCCTCCTGGATTGCCGTAATGATCTCGGTCTGGTCTTCGGCAAGGCTTTCCCTGGAGATGGAGATAAAGGCGGAAGAGCCGAGGCCGGCCAGGGCGGGCTCGTCCATGAAGAGGATGACATTATCATTGATTTTTTTCAGGAACCCCACCTGCCAGGCGGCCTTCATGGCCAGGCCCTTCTGGATGATCTCCCGCAGGGTGGGGTCATAATAGCTGGCCCGCTGCTCCTGGTCCGTTATCCCGGTGAGCAGGGTGAAGGGGCCGGTGATCTGGCCCTTCACCGCCGCTGAAGGCCTTTTCTGCAGGCGCTCAGCCAGGCGGTAGAGACCCGCTGCCCGCTCCCTGCTGATCTGGAAACGGGAATCGGCCAGGCCGGCTGGATCTTCAAGGAGTGCCAGGTAATCCTCGAAAAAGGCCAGGCTTTCCTCGTCAAAATCAGCGGCCAGGGTGTTGAAATAGGTTTTGCCGCCGTCGCTGGTGAGGCCTGGAAAGCCCTCCAGAAACTGGACCAGCATGCCCTCCTGGGCCAGACCGGGGAGCTGGGGCCAGAGGGGGATTTCCGGGGTCATCTCCAAGATCCAATCCAGGGCCTGGTCGTGACTGGCCAGGGGGATTGAGCCGATAAGGGTGGGCAGGCCGTTTGCAGTAAATGAAGTCTGGGTCATGGGGATGAATGATTTTTCTTAAAAAAAAGGAAATGCGGCAAGAGGACCCTGGCTGGCAGGGTAGGGCATAAAAGATAAAGGGTAGTAGCTAGCAATTCTCCTGCGCTCTGTCAATAGATTAATGGATTCAGGGGCCCCTGTCCTGGCGGCTGAAATGGTCTGTTGTGCCGGCGAAAAGCAGGGAGGGTTCCGCTCTCCTGGCCAATTATTTATGAGATGTTTTCACCCTCCACCTTGACTGTAAGAGGAAAGTTGTTTATTTTTGTAGGGTTCTAGCGAGGGTGGCGGAATTGGTAGACGCACTGGATTTAGGATCCAGCGCCTTTGGTGTGGGGGTTCGACTCCCCCCTCTCGCACCAGTGTTCAGGTTCGAAGGTTTCCAGGAAGATCTGGGCAAGCTTCTTTTTTTTATTTTTCCTGCTTAGACGGGCAGGAAGAGAATCGTTATTACATAAAGGAATAAATCCAATGCAGGTTACTGTTGAAGAATCCAGCGCCCTTGGTCGCGCCCTCACTATTGTTATCCCGGAAAAAGATGTGAAAAAACGCCTGGACAAGGCCTTTCAGAAATTAGCCGGCGAGGTGGAAGTTCGCGGTTTCCGTAAAGGCAAGGCCCCCCGCAAGGTTCTTGAGCAACGGTACGGCGAATCCGTGTATAACGAGGTTGCCGATAAGATGGTCCAGGATACCTATTTTGACGCCCTGGAAGAGACAAAACTGGAGGCCGTTGTCCACCCGGAGATCCGTTCCCATAGTTTTGATGATGAAGGCACCTTTACCTATGTGGCCCAGATCGATATCAAGCCTGAGTTCGAGTTGAACACCTATAAGGGGCTGGAGGTAGAGCTGCCCGCCATGGAGGTGACCGAGGAGGATGTCGAGGAAAAGCTGGCCGCCATGCGTCGTGAAGTGGCGCCCCTGCGAACCGTTGAAGATCGCGGTGCCGCCCAGGATGATATTATAACCATCGATTTCACGGCCTTCAAGGAAGGCGTTGAGATGGACAATGTCAAGGGCAGCGATTATCCCATTGATATCGGCTCCGGCAAGAACGGCCAGATATTTGAAGATGCCATGATTGGTCTGAAAATCGGCGATGACACCACCAAGACCATCGACTTTCCGGTGGATTTTGCCAACCAGATCCTGGCCGGTAATACCATTGAGTTTCACATCAAGGTAAAGGATATTAAAGAGCGGGTTCTGCCCGAGATCAATGACGAGTTTGCCCAGGAAGTTTCTGAAGAGTTCAAGACCTTGGCAGATCTCAAGGCAGACATCAAAAAGAATATCGCGGCTGAGCGTGAAAAGAGCCGTTCCGGTGATCTCACCGATGTCATCATGCTGGAGCTTCTGAAGAACAACGACTTTATCGTGCCGGAGCGGCTGGTTGCCCATGAGATCAGCCACCACATCAAACAGCTTGAAGAGACCCTGGAGCGCCAGGGCATGAGTCTTGAGGCCGCTGGTGTCAGCCGCGAGAAACTTATTGAAGATTATAAGGAAGATGCCGAAAAAAGAGTGAAGGGCGATTTTATCTTAAAGAAGATTGCCGAGGTGGAAGGTATCAAGGTCGAGGATGGTGATCTCACCAAGGGTTTTGAGCGTATTGCCAGCCAATATTCCATGAGCGTTGCCGATGTGAAGCAATATTTCGCCCGTCGTGAGGATCTTCTCCCTTTCATGCATGAGATCTTAAATGAGAAGATTGTTGAGTTTCTGCGCAATGAAACAAAAATTTCCTATGTAGCAGCTGATCAAGATGCAGGAGAGAAGGTATGACATTGATTCCCATGGTTGTGGAGCAGACCCCAAGGGGGGAGCGCTCCTATGATATCTATTCCCGTCTTTTAAAGGAGCGCATTATTTTCCTGGGCACCCAGGTCAACGATGACGTTGCCAATCTTATTATCGCTCAGCTGCTCTTTTTAGAAGCGGATGATCCGGATAAGGATATTACCTTTTATATAAATTCACCGGGGGGCTCGGTGACGGCCGGCCTGGCCATTTATGACACCATGGAGTATATTAAATGCGATATCGCCACCCTCTGCATGGGGCAGGCGTCATCCATGGGGGCCTTTCTGCTTGCCGTGGGTACCAAGGGTAAGCGTCACTCCCTGCCCAATAGCCGCATTATGATCCATCAGCCCATGGGCGGTTTCCAGGGACAGGCCGCAGATATCGATATCCATGCCAAAGAAATCCTGCGTATGCGGGAGGATCTCAACAAGATGCTGCAGAAGGCCACCGGCCAACCCTTGAAAAAAATTAGCAAGGATACAGATCGTGATTATTATATGAGTGCAGTGGAAGCAAAAAAGTACGGCATCATAGATACGGTGCTGACTCATCGTGAACTTAGTGAAGAGGAAGGCTGATTATGGCCGGTAACAAAATCGACGATCCTGATGTACTCTGTTCCTTCTGTGGCAAGAGCCAGGAGGAAGTAAAAAAACTCATTGCTGGACCCAATGTCTATATCTGTGATGAATGCATTGATCTGTGCAATGACATTGTCCAGGAAGACCTGCAGAAGCCACCCGTGCATGACGCCGGTAAGCCATCTCTGAAACCCCAGGAGATCAAGGCCTATCTTGATGATTATATTGTCGGCCAGGAGATGGCCAAACGGACCCTGTCCGTGGCGGTTCATAATCATTATAAGCGGGTGGGGGCCAACTATCTCAATGATGGCTCTGATGTTGAGCTCCAGAAATCAAATATTATCATGGTGGGGCCCACCGGTTCCGGCAAAACCCTGGTGGCCCAGACCCTGGCAAAAATTCTGAACGTCCCCTTTGCCATGGCCGACGCCACCACCCTCACCGAGGCGGGTTATGTCGGTGAGGATGTGGAAAATATCCTGGTAAGCCTGCTCCAGGCCGCTGATCAAGATGTGGATCGGGCCCAGCATGGTATCGTCTATATCGACGAGATCGACAAGATTGCCCGGAAATCAGATTCCGCCTCCATCACCCGTGATGTCTCCGGCGAGGGTGTCCAGCAGGCCCTGCTCAAGATCATCGAGGGCACGGTGGCAAGTATCCCGCCCAAGGGAGGCCGCAAGCACCCCCAGCAGGATTATATCCGCCTTGACACCACCAATATCCTCTTTATCTGCGGCGGCGCCTTTGTCGGCCTGGATTCCGTGATTAAAAGACGGACCGGCTCCAGATCCATGGGCTTTGGCGGCAAGGTCGGCGGTGAGACCAAGAAGAAAATGGGCGAGATCCTGGCGGCGATTGAACCGGAAGATCTTCTGCAGTTCGGCCTTATTCCCGAGCTGGTGGGGCGTCTTCCGGTGATTTCCACCATGGAAGAGCTCACTGAGCAGGATCTGGTCCGCATTCTGCAGGAACCGAAAAACGCCCTGACCAAGCAGTATCAGAAACTTTTTGAGTTTGAGAATGTTCGTCTCCGGTTTACGGAAGGCGCCTTGGCTGCCATTGCCACGGAGGCGGTGAAGAGACAGTCAGGGGCCCGCGGCCTGCGCTCTGTCATGGAGAAGGCCATGCTCGAAATCATGTATGAACTCCCCTCTGAGAAGAATGTGAAGGAGTGCGTGATCAGTGAGCAGGTCATCCTCAATGGCGATTATCCGGTCATTCTCTATGAGAACGAGACAAAGAAAAGCGCATAAATGAGCAATCATCAGCTGGTGTGATTCTTGAAGGCCGCCCTGTCTCAGCAGAAAATTGTTGGGGTGGAGCGGCCTTCTTTTTCTTCCTGTCCCGGCATTTAATTATTAATAAAATAAAGGTGTTATGATTTTGAGTGACGATAAAGCCACCCCTCCTGTCGACAGCCAGCATCGCTATCCCATGATGCCCCTGCGGGATATTGTTCTCTATCCCCATATGGTTGCCCCCCTGGTGGTGGGCCGCAAAAAATCCATTGCCGCCCTGGAGATGGCGATGAAGGATCGCTCCGAGATCTTTCTGGTCACCCAGAGGGATGGCGCTGATGAAGATCCGGCCCCTGAGGCGGTGCATGCTATGGGCACCATTGCCGGCGTCCTGCAGCTCCTGCGTCTTCCGGACGGCACCATTAAGGCCTTGGTGGAGGGACGACGTCGCGCCCAGGTTAGGGAGTTCATCGATGAGGATGCCTATCTGGCCGTGGAGGTGGCGGAGTGTGAGGAGGATCCGCAACAGGATGTGGAGATTGAGGCCTATACCCGGCAGATTCTCGCCGCCTTTGATCTCTACCGCAAGTCTACCAAAAAGATTCCTCGGGAGGTTGCCGCATCCCTGGAGAAGATAGAGAATGCCGCCCAGTTGGTTGATGTGCTTGCCTCTCACCTGCCCTTGAAGTCCGCTGAAAAGCAGCAGATCCTCAGTGTCATAAGCGTCAAAGAGAGGATGGAGCTGGTCTTGACCCTGTTGCAGCGGGAATGCGAGATTGCCACCTTGGATCAGAATATCCGGAGTCGGGTGAAGCAGAAGATGGAGAAGACCCAGAAGGATTATTATCTGGCTGAGCAGGTGCGGGTTATCCAGAAGGAAATGGGGCAGGATGATGATGTCGCTTCTGAACTGGATGAACTTAAGAAACAGATTGAGGCCAAGAAGCTGCCCAAGGCCGCCAGGGAAAAGGTGAATCAGGAGTTTAAGAAGCTTAAACTCATGTCGCCCATGGCAGCCGAGGCCACGGTTGTCCGAAATTACATAGACGTTATTTTGAGCCTGCCTTGGCTGGAAAAGAGGCGGGCCAAGAAGAACGATCACGATGCCGAGACAATTCTTGACCAAGACCATTTCGGGCTTGTTGAACCCAAGGAACGTATCCTTGAATATCTTGCCGTTCAGGCCCAAGTCAAGAGGATAAAGGGACCCATCCTCTGTCTTGTCGGCCCTCCCGGGGTGGGCAAGACATCGCTTGCCAAGTCAGTGGCCCGCGCCATGGGCCGTAAATTTGCCCGTCTTTCCCTGGGCGGCCTTCGTGATGAGGCGGAAATCCGCGGTCATCGGCGCACCTATATCGGCGCTATGCCCGGGAAAATTATTCAATCTCTGCAGAAGGTGAAGGTCAATAATCCCGTGTGCTGCCTGGATGAGATCGACAAGATGTCCACGGATTTTCGCGGGGATCCTTCTTCAGCCCTGCTTGAGGTCCTCGATCCTGAACAGAACAGTACTTTTGCCGATCATTATCTTGATCTCGATTATGACCTCTCCGATGTCTTCTTTATTACCACCGCCAATACCCTTCCCTCCATTCCGGCGCCGCTGCGCGACCGCATGGAGGTGATTAAGCTCAGTGGCTACACCGAGGAGGATAAACTGCAGATTGCCAAGGGTTTTCTGGTGCCCAAGCAGCTTCTGGAAAACGGTTTTAAGCCGGCTGATATCTCCTTTACGGAAAAAGCAGTGTTGGAAATTGTTCGCAGTTATACCCGGGAGGCCGGGGTGCGCAGTCTGGAGCGGACCGTGGCAAGTATCTGCCGGAAGATCGCCCGCGATCGCTTGAAGAAGGGTGACACTAAAAAACGTTACAGAGTGACACCGGTCTCGGTGCGTAAATATCTGGGCCCTCCTCAGCATCGTTTCGGGCTGGCTGAAGACGTTGACCAGATCGGTCTGACCACCGGGCTGGCCTGGACCGAGGTAGGGGGCGAGCTCTTGCAGATTGAAACCGTGCTCATGCCCGGCAACGGCAAGCTGACCATCACCGGTAAGCTTGGCGATGTCATGCAGGAGTCGGCCCAGGCGGCCCTCAGTTACGTGCGGGCCAGTTCCCTGCGGCTTGGGCTGGCCCAGGATTTTTATCAGAAGCTGGATATCCATATCCATGTGCCGGAAGGGGCCATTCCCAAGGACGGTCCTTCCGCCGGCGTCACCATGGCCACCTCCATTGTCTCCGCCCTGCTGCAGATTCCGGTGCGCAAGGATGTGGCCATGACAGGCGAAATAACCCTGCGGGGCCGCGTTCTGCCCATAGGTGGCTTGACGGAGAAGCTGCTGGCGGCGCGGCGGGGTAATATTACCCATGTCCTTATTCCTAAAGATAATGAGCGGGACCTGGAAAAGATACCGGCCAAGATTTTGAATAGCCTGGATATCCAGGTTATGGAACATGCCGATCAGGTGCTGGAGAGCGCCCTTGTCCTGGCGGCCGGGCAGGAACTCTTTAAAGAGTCACACCTGCCTCCCTTTGGCGCGGAAATGATCGATTTGACAAAGGAGGCCCCTCAGGTCGCTCCCCATTAAAGTATGGTCAGGACCGCAAAGGCGTGCCGGGAATTTTATTTTTTTGGACAGTGCTTTTTTCGTTGACGTAGGGCGGCTCTCTTGTTAAATAATCACCTCACTCAGGGGCGGTTAGCTCAGCTGGGAGAGCATCGGCCTTACAAGCCGAGGGTCACAGGTTCGATCCCTGTACCGCCCACCAGTATTACAATGGGGGTTACATCAGTACCAAGAGAGTGGTTGTCTGTTTGGCCTGAATATGGCTGAATCTTTACACTCTTTAATCGTACTGCCCATGAGATAGTAAGACCTTGCGGGGTCGTAGTTCAGTTGGTTAGAACGCCTGCCTGTCACGCAGGAGGTCGCCGGTTCGAGCCCGGTCGACCCCGCCATTAGTATCAAGGGTTCAGAGGATTTCCTCTGAACCTTTTTTTTGCCCAACGTCGCGGGTAATTCCTCTTTCTGGAAAAGTGTTCGCTTTTCCATTCCCAGCAAATTTGATTTCCAGGATGTTCCCGGAAGTTTTTTTTAGCGTCCTCTACTCTCTTCCTCTTTGCCACGATGATCTCAGATCAGGTGATGCATGGCGGCCTCAAGTTCAAATTTCCGTTTTACAGAACTCCGTACGGTCCTTTCCATCTCAAAAGGGGGAGGCGTTGACGTGGGACAGGGAATTTCCTGACACGGGAAAATATAGTAAATAAAACAAATAATTATATCGTCAGAAGCGAATTGCCTGTTTGGTGGATGGAGCAATACGTTCTCCTGCCGGGTGTGTTTTTCTCAAGACGGTTGTAAAAAAGTTCTTTTTGGCGGATTTTTCCACTAAGATGAAGGTACCTTCGAATAACAGGGTCGTTATGGTTTATGGATTGAGAGCTGTGAAAAATACATAAACCTTTGTCTTAGGGAGATAGCCGAAAGGGGTTCGTTATGGGGTCAACGCTCCAGGAAGCCCAGCAGGAGGTCTTACGTTTAGCCTGTAATAATAAGGCTTTATTTGATATTCTGCCGGACTTCCTCTTGATCATCAGTGATAAGTGCACCATCGAAAGGATGAATGTCGCCGCCATTGCCAAGCTGGGTGATCTCACCGGTGAGAAATGTTCGAGCGCTATTTTCGGTAAGGCGGGTCTTTGTGAGCAGCTTTTCTGCCCGCACAATTCTCATCAAGAGTCCCGGAAATATGGTGAGGTGGCAGAACTCCAAGTTTTTGATGATCTCTATGTTGAATATACCTATGTGCCCTTTGAAGGGTATCATGGTGACAATCTTATTCTCTTTGTTGTCCGTGATATTACCAAGAGAAAGCAGAATGAACGGGAGCTTGCCAAATATCAAAACAATGTTGAGTTGGTGCTGCAGGAGAAGATAGCTGTCTTGGGCGAAAGCATGAAGGTGCGTCAGCAGCTTGCCCAGCAGGTCAATATTTTGAAAAAGGAGATCGACAGGCTTGCTAATCCCGACATCATGGTGGGTGGAAGCAAGGCCCTGAGTAATCTTCGCGAAATGATCTATCAAGTCGCAGACACGGATGTGACTATTCTTATTACCGGTGAATCAGGCACCGGTAAAGAGCTTGTCGCTGACATGGTCTATAAAAACAGCAGTAGGGTGGGGAAGCCTTTTCTTAAGTTTAATTGCGCGGCTGTTGCCGATTCTGTGCTGGAGAGCGATCTTTTCGGGTACGAAAAGGGGGCCTTTACCGGCGCAACAGCCCGCCGTAAGGGGAAGTTCGAGATCGTGGACAGTGGCACCATCTTTCTTGATGAAGTGGGGAATATCAGCCCCAATATGCAGGCTGCCCTCCTGCGAGTTCTTGAAAATGGGGAAATTATCAGGGTAGGGGGAGTTGCCGCTATTCATGTCGATGTCCGTATCATAGCCGCCACCAATGTCGATCTTGTAGAGGCTGTGCGGAAAGGTAAGTTTCGGCAGGATCTCTATTATCGCCTCAATGTCATTGCCTTGCATCAACCCCCGCTGCGTGAGCGCAAGGAGGATATCCTGCCCTTGGCAACCCATTTTTTGAAAAAGTACCGGAAACTTTTTAAGAAAAAAATAGACTTTTTGCCTGACGAGGTGATAGGGGCTTTGCTTCATTATCATTGGCCCGGGAATATCAGGGAGCTTGAGAATGTCATGCAACGGGCAGTGCTTTATTCTCGCAACAATATGATTGCCGCCGCTGATATTGACTTTGGCATTACGGGCAGAAAAACATGTGGGGGTGGCGCAAATGTCAAGAAGATTGAGGAGGATGTGATTTTGGGGCAATCCCTCAAGGAGAGCGTTGCCGCCTTTGAGAAAAAAATTATTCATGCCGCCTTTGTGAAATGTAAAGGGAGGGCTCACGATGTAGCCAAGCTCCTTGGAGTCGGCAAAACTGCTCTGTATGAAAAAAATAAGACCTATCGCATTAATCCAAAAAACTTCAGATGATTTTTTCCTGGTTTATTTCTTGCTTGCGCTTCAGGATAGCAAGATTCAATGATCTAAAATTTCATGGTATTTTTTTGGAATGACTCAAAAAGATAGCAGGAATTGAACAGATCAATGGGACCGGGGGCGGGATGACTTGTTGCTACCTTTGCAAAAGCAGTTTTGAGTGTAGCCTCAAGCCAGGCGGTATTTTTGTTCCTCTGCCGCTTCATGTTGAACAATATTGCCTTACCGATAATTTCAGCACGTGTCGTCATTTCATCCAGTTTGCTTCTGCCTCGGTCTTGCCTCCTCCTTCTCTCCTTGCCAGTCCCCTGTCCCACTCCTTAGAGCGGGAAAGAAGATTGTTTGCCCGCCAAAAGGCGGCCTATACAGTTACCCTATCGCCTTATGAAGGGGAAAGGAGTAATGGGGGAGGCTGTGATGCACTTGCCCAGACTATTGATCTCTCCCCGGGGGGGATGAGGGTGCTGGCAACCAAGCAGGTTGCCAGGCAGGGATTGCTCTTTTTTAGTTTTGAAGAAGGATTCCTCGTCCCTCTCTTGCATGGCTTGGCTGAAGTGAGCTGGCAAGAAACATATCTCGACAATGACCGTTGGGAGGCGGGACTCTCTTTTACGGATCATGTCGTCAAGGCCGTTATCGCCATCCAGATGCCTTCCTGATTAAAGACCCACTTCTTTTTTATTTTCCGTTTTTCCGGAAAAGCGAACGATTACCCTTGTAAGGGTGAAATGGCTGTGCGGAGGTAAAAAAGGTTGATTTTACAGCATGAGATTTTGCATATCTATAGCAGGCAATTTTTTTTAGAAAGACAGGATAAGTGGAAGGATAAAGAAACTTGGAATATCTCTTTTTTGGCAGGGGAGGAGTTTGTGGTCTTTTTGCATATAGTTATCTGATATGCTGCAACTTACTATTTGGTCAGAATCGTTTTCTTGTTGTTTCCCTTGTGCCCCCTCCTCCTCTCTTTTTCCAGGGAGAGGGAGATGTTTTTCGCTTTGGTCGTGCATCGGCGCGGCAATATCTGATCTGTCGGTTCTGAAAGGTGGCGCCATCTTGGCCGGCCAGGATGGCGGAAAAATCAGTCGTTGCCAGCCAGCTCCTTCAATAGCGGTAGTTTCCGGCGCAACGCTTCCTGGTTTTTGAAGGTGAGGGTCAGACTGATCTCATCTTTTTCAAAAAAGGGGGAGTGGTGGAGCGTAGCCCCTGGTGGCAGATGACAAGATCTGCAGAATTGCGTGAATTCCTCCTCGGCCTGGGAGTAGCGGGGGAACTGTTTTTCCTGGAGCCAGCCCATGAAACGGGCTGTTTTCTGGGGGAGATTGAGATCAGTGCGGTTGAGAATTGCCTGACACTCCTCACCGGACAGGAAGGTGGCAATATTCGTCTTGCTGCGTCCGGCAATCTCTCGGCTGATCAGGGTGATCTTCTTTTGGTTGGCCACCGAAAGTTTCAGGTTCACCATGATTTCAAAGAGGGACATGCGGTCGAAAAAGGAGAGTTTTTCCAGCTGCCAGCCAACCTTGGGGTCGAGAGTGCCTGCGTGGAGCGCCTCCATGATGACCTCTTCAAGATTGTTGAGGCGCAGGAGTTTCTCGGCCTGCGAGGGGTGGGCCTCCAGGCCGAGAAGGGGCAGAAAGCGCTGGGCAGCTTTCTCAAGCTCAATCCAGGCCCTTATCTTCTTGAAAAAAATAGCCTGTTCAATAATGGTGGGCGGCGTAAAGGTGATTTTTTCCTCAAGAAGCAGGGTGAAGTTCTCCAGGGGCGAGGATGTGGCCGGCTGTACCCGGCAATCGCAGGAGGTGAAGTGGAGCCTGCGGGCGGCCAGCAGCCTGTTGCGGCCGGCAAGGATACGGTACCTGCCGCGCCCTGCTTGATCCACAAGGGGAGGGTGAAGAATGCCCACTCTTTTCAGGGACGCCACCAGGTTTGGTGTTGGTTCTTGGCGGCAGACCGGTTGCAGGAGGTAGGTTTCGTCCTGGAAATCTATTTCTGATAAGGCTAGACTTTGTAACTGCATGCTTTCTCCTTTGGTTTATAGCCATAAATACCTTGAACAGGCTGGGGCGGCAAGGTGAAAACAGCACCACTCTGCTGGACAATCCACCTCTTGCTGGGGCAAGATGGAACTATATTTTTTATTTTTCAAGGCGTTGAGCTATGCAGGAGATACTGGGAAAAATTGCCGATCAGGCCCGGCTTAGGGGCCGTCAGGTCTATGTGGTGGGCGGTGCGGTCCGCGATTTCCTTTTGGGGCGCTTGTCCCCTGATCTTGATCTGGCTATTGACCGCGATGCCCTCCTCTTCGGCCAGCATCTGGCCACCATCCTGCCGGCCAGATTTATTATTCTTGATGAAGGGGAAGAGGTTGGACGTCTTATCTGGCAGGGACATCTTGTCGATATCGCCGTTTTTAAGGAGAGGTCGGAAACCATTGCCGAGGATCTGGCCAGAAGGGATTTTACCGTCAATGCCATGGCCATTCCCCTGGCGGACTGGCTCGCCCCTGATCCCTCTGGTGCCATCATTGATCCCTGTGGCGGCCAGGCCGATCTGCACGGTCACCTGCTCAGGCTTGTCTATAATAATGCTTTGCAGGATGACCCCTTACGTATTCTTCGTGGTTTTCGATTGCAGGCCCATACCGGTTTCAGGCTGGATCATGGTTTCCTTGCCCTGGCCCAAAAGCAGAAAAAACTTCTTGCCCGGCCGGCACCGGAACGGATCAGTGCGGAGCTGCATCTTATTTTCGAGAGTTCCAGGGCCGGCGTCATAGTCCAGGCCATGGCTGAGGCGGGTATTCTGGCCCAGATTTGTCCGGAAATCATGAGCGGTTTCAGGGTGGAGCAGCCAGCCAGTCATCATCTTGATGTCTTTGAGCATAACATGGCAGCCCTGCGGGCCATGGATGATATTATCAGGCAGCCTGAAAAATATTTTCCAGAATCAGCCCCGGTTATGACGGCCTATCTCAAGACCGGCCGGCATCAGCGCTGGCTGCGCTGGGCCGCCCTGTTTCATGATCTCGGCAAGCCCCATACCCTGGCTATGAAAGAGGGGAGAATCACCTTTTATCAGCATGATCAGGTCGGGGCCCAGCTTTTTATTACTATGGCCAAGCGGCTGAAGTTTGCCAATATCGATATCAACAAGGTCGCTCTGCTTATTTCCCAGCACATGCGGCCTTTTCATCTCTGCAATATCATGCGCCAAGGCCCCCTGTCAGCCAAGGCCTGTTTGCGGCTGGTAAAAAATATTGGCGATGACCTGCCGGGCCTTTTCTTGCTCGCTATGGCCGATAGCCTGGCCGGGCAGGGTGAGGCAAAGCCCCCGGAGATGGAGAGGGAGCTTGCCCTCTTATTTGGCCAAGTCCTGCGGCAAAGGGAGGAGCATATTGCCCCGGTGCTGGCAGGACCCCCTCTGCTCACCGGACATGATCTCATTAAGGCCGGTTTTGTTCCTGGCCCTTTCTTTAAAAAGATTCTTGATGATCTGCAGCAGGCCCAGGTCACAGGGGAGGTGGTGGATCGAGATGGCGCCCGGCAGTGGCTGGCCCGCCAGAAGATCTAGCCATTTCTTTTTTAGAGTTTGACCTGGTTTTTCTCCTCCAGGTAGGCTGATGCTGTGATGTTTTACTGAAATTTCAAGGGCTGCCGCTGGTGGGCGCCCCTTTTATTCGAGGATGGTTTATGGCGGGTACGGAAAAGGAAAAAAAAGAAAAACTCTATAATGACATTTTCGGTGCGGCAACTGCTGAAAATATTAAAAAATGTCTGCAGCACCACCTGTTGAGCTTTCAGGGTCGAGATCCGGAACGGGCCGGGGCCCGGGACACCTATAAGGCCCTGGCCTATACCCTGCGCGATATCCTGGTGGAGAAGTGGGTAAAGACCCAGAAGGAGTATTATGACAGGCGTCAGAAACGGGTGTATTATCTTTCCCTGGAGTTTCTGATCGGCCGCTCCCTGGGCAACAGCCTGATCAACCTTGGGCTTCTTGACGAGGCGAGCAAGGCTTTGCATGAGCTTGGTTACGGCCTTGAAGAGTTGCGTGAACTTGAAGAGGATGCGGCCTTGGGTAATGGCGGCCTGGGGCGTCTGGCCGCCTGTTTCCTCGATTCCATCGCCACCCTGAAGATTCCGGCTTACGGCTATGGCATCCGTTATGAGTATGGGCTTTTCTTCCAGAAGTTACTCAATGGCTTTCAGATGGAGAGCCCGGATAACTGGGTTCGATATGGCACCCCCTGGGAATTTCAGCGGAGCCAGCATCTTTATCCCGTCTGTTTTAATGGCAAGGTGCACAGCTATGTGGACAGCGAGGGCCGTTATCGTTCCAGATGGGTGGACACCGAAGATGTCATGGCCATGGCCTGCGATATGCTGGTCCCTGGTTTCAATAATGATAATGTCATTAATATGCGTCTCTGGACTGCAAAGTCATCCAGGGAGTTTGATCTGGGATTTTTTAACCAGGGCAAATACATCAGCGCTGTGCAGAGCAAGGTCGCCTCGGAAACAATCTCCAAGGTCCTTTATCCCTCTGATATTATGGTAGAGGGGCAGGAGCTCCGTTTTAAGCAGCAATATTTTTTTGTGGCCGCAACCTTTCAGGATATTTTCAGGCGCTTTAAAAAGAAGTACAGCTCTTTTGCCTTATTCCCCGATGCGGTGGCAGTGCAGCTCAATGATACCCATCCCGCCATTGCCATCCCTGAACTCATGCGGCTGCTTCTTGATAAGGAAGGTCTGGGCTGGGAAGAGGCCTGGGATATCACGGTTCGGACCTTTGCCTATACCAACCATACCTTGATGCCGGAGGCCTTGGAGACCTGGTCTGTTGCCTTGATGGGCAAGGTGCTGCCGCGGCATATGGAGATTATTTATGAAATAAACAAACGGTTTCTCATCACCGTGGCTGAAAAATTTCCCTCTGATGGTGAAAAAATCAGGCAGCTTTCCCTCATCAGTGAGGAGAACGAAAAAAGGGTACGGATGGCGCATCTGGCCATTGTCGGCAGTCACTCGGTAAACGGCGTTGCCGAACTGCATACCCATCTCCTGAAGACCCGTATTTTTCCAAGTTTTCATGCCCTTTATCCGGGCAAATTTAACAACAAGACAAACGGTATTACCCCCAGGCGCTGGCTTCTTAAATGCAACGCAAATCTGGCCACTCTGATTACCGAGGCCATTGGCCCGGCCTGGATAACCGATCTGGACAGGCTCAGGGAGTTGGAGGCGTTTGTCGATGATGCCGCGTTTCTGGAAAGCTGGCAACAGGTTAAGCTGGGCAACAAGAAACGGTACCTGCAGAAAGTTGATGATTATTGCGGGGCAAAAGTTGATCCCAACTCCCTCTTTGATGTCCAGGTGAAGAGGATCCATGAGTATAAGAGACAACTTCTGAACTGTCTTCATGTTATCTCCCTCTATCTGCGCATTCTTGATGACAGGGAGAGTGTGAAAACGCCTATCACCAAGATTTTTTCCGGCAAGGCGGCCCCTTCTTACATCCAGGCTAAGCTCATTATCAAGCTGATATGTTCCGTGGCTGAGGTGGTGAATAATGATCCCCGGGTCGGGGATAAACTCAAGGTTTCCTTTATCCCCAATTATAATGTCTCCAAGGCCGAGGTGATTATTCCGGCGGCGGATCTTTCCGAGCAGATCTCCACTGCCGGTACTGAGGCCTCCGGCACCGGCAATATGAAGTTCGCCTTAAACGGGGCCTTGACTGTCGGCACCCTTGATGGGGCCAATATAGAGATCCTTGAAGAAGTCGGTCGGGAAAATATCTACATTTTTGGTCTCACCGCTGAAGAGGCGGAGTTTGAGAAAAAACAGATGAGCCGGACGCCGGCTAGGATCTGTATGGAGAATGATCATATCGGTCATATCATCAGTACCATCTCCAGTGGTGTTTTCAGTGATGGCGACAGGGATTTCTTTAAGGATATCAGCAATAGCTTGCTGAGTGAGCATGATCCCTATCTGCTGGTGGCTGATCTGGAACAATATCTTGACTGCCAGGCCGTTATTGAACAGGATTTCTGCAACAAAGACCTTTGGACCCGGAAATCAATTTATAATGTGGCCCGAATGGGTAAATTTTCCAGTGATCGCTCCATAACAGAGTATGCCCGCGATATTTGGGGCCTGGATGTGTGAAAAGACCCCCTGCGCAGATGATCTGCACCACTCATCTGCGCAGGGAACTGCCTTATTGGACCTCTACTTGATCGTGAATTTTGACCAGGATTTTTTCACCGATCCCCTTTACCTTGGTCAGGTCATCTGCGGACGCAAAATTCCCATGGGTAGTCCTGTAGTCGATAATGGCAGATGCCTTTGCCGGGCCGATCCCTGGTAGCCCTTCCAGGCTATTCTGGTCAGCTGTGTTAATGTTGACGCCGGCGATTGCAATTTGGGCCCAGAACAGAAAAAGGGCGCATAGGGTCATAAGTTTCTTCATTGAGACTCCTTGGTTTGTTTAAACTAAAAAAATGGTGAGGTCGGCAGGGGTGCAGGGTAACCTGCCGGGGAGATAAGCAATTTTTTGCTTTTACCCTCCTGTGAAACTTTAATACAATGGCACAGGTTTTCCTGGCTGGTCAAGGTTTTTTTTTACGGGTTGGTCAAGTTTAAAGTTAGGTTCTCGCTATTTTTATAAGTTAGGGGTTTGCCAGCAGGGCTGGTCATTATTGGTAGGGCAAGGAGAGACCAGACGGCATCTTCCTGTCATGTGCCAGGTGCGATATTTGTTTCTCTCTGTGGCCCTTAATTACTTGTTTGCATTTTATTTGAAAGTTGCTAGTCTAATTTCAGTAGCAGTTTCCCGGGGTTTCATATGGGGAACTTTTTTCAGGCAGAATCAGAAAATGACTATTGATGCGTCGAAGTCGAGGGAATTATGGCAGAAGGAACGGTTAAATGGTTTAATGAGTCAAAGGGAATTGGTTTTATTGAGCAGGAAAATGGCAAGGATGTTTTTGTCCATTTTTCCGCCATTCAGGGTGAAGGCTTTAAATCATTAAGTGAGGGAGATAAGGTACGTTTTGATATCGTTGATGGCCCTAAAGGGTTGTCTGCGGCCAACGTCCAGAAGCTGTAATTTTTTCTTTTAAAGATAAAAAAAAAGCCCATTCGTTTGAATGGGCTTTTTTTTTATCTCCCCCAGCGGAGCGACCAAACCCGGACTGCTGGAAGAAGCAGACGTCGCCCTGTGCACGCTTGGCTGAGACCCCCGTCAAGTCCCCTGATGAACTATGCTTTAATTGTCCCGTCTTATCCTGTTTGCTGTGGAAAGTACTTCCCGGTCAAGCAGGGATAGATATTGTGAAGGAAGATCTGGTGAGCCATGGAGCAGCGAATCCATAAGAGTATGCTGGTGGTTTATGTCGGGGTGGCAGCAAATGCCTTGCTTGCCGTGCTCAAGGTGAGCATAGGTATTTTGGGCGCAAGTCCCGCCTTGCTTGCTGACGGTGTTAACTCCACTTCGGATGTGGCCTACGGTATAGTGGTTACGGTCTTTCTCAAACTTTCCGGCAAACCAGCCGACCATGAGCATCCCTATGGCCATGATCAGCTGGAAAATATTGCCGCTGTTGTGGTAGGCGCCTTTGTTATAACCACGGCCATTGCAATTTTTTGGAACACCGTCAATCATGTCTATGCCTTGTTGACGGTGACCAGCGATTATGCCGGTGCCAGTATAGTGGCCTTCTGGGTTGCTATCTTTGCCATATTTCTCAAGATTGGCCTCACCGCCTGGACATCTTTTGTCGGTAAGCAGACACAGAATAAGGCCGTGATGGCCCTGGCCCATGATCATCTTAATGATATCTTCGCCTCCCTTGCTGCTGCTGCCGGCATCTTCTTTGGCCGGATGGGCTATCCTTGGGTTGATCCCCTGGCCGGGACCATCGTCTCCCTCATCATCCTCTACACCGGATTTTCCATCATCCGTTCCGCCACTGAGGACCTGATGGCCACCTTGCCCGGTAAGAAGCTGGCCAGACAGATCACGGAATTGCTCACTCCTCTGGAAGGTGTCAAGGAGGTTGAAGAGGTGCATGCCCATCGCTTTGGCCCTTATTTGGTGGTGAATATCACCATCGGCGTTGATGGTAAATTGACCGTCTCCCAGGGGGATGCTATTGCAACGCAGGTTGAGGCGATGCTGCTGAAAAATATCGAGTTCATGCGCAGGGTCTATGTCCATTACCATCCGGTAGGGTTAAGCTGAATGGGTCTGGGAATGTATGGCGATGTAATCAGGCGGCTATCATTTGTAAGCACGTGTCCGGATATTTCTGATGATCCAGGCGCGCCCATCACTGGTTGTTGAGGGGACAAAAGAGGGGATAGATGCTGCTTATAATTACTAAGAGTATTCTTTTTCTCTTTTGGGTCAATCTGCTGCCGCCCCTTGCGCGCCTCTTGTTTGGCGAGCGTTTTGGTTGGCGCCTTGATGGCGGCCTTTGTTTTTTTGATAAAGAGCCCCTGCTGGGGAGTCATAAAACAATCCGCGGGGTTGTGGTCAGTGTCCTGGGGGCGGCGGCAATCGCACCTCTTGTGGGCCTGTCCTGGCATATTGCCGCTTTTGCCGGCCTTCTGGCCATGGCCGGGGATTTGCTGTCGAGTTTCATTAAGCGCCGATTGCATAAGCCTGCCGGCAGCGCCCTCTTCGGCCTGGATCAGCTTTTTGAAGGGCTTTTCCCCCTCTTGCTGTTACGAAACTATTTTTTCTTGACCTGGGGCCATTTTTTTCTGCTGCTCCTTCTCTTTATACCTCTGGCCTATGGGGGAAGTACTCTTTGGCAATATATCTCCTCTCGGCCCCATTATGACAATTATTGCCGTTTCGTACGCTCAACGGTTCGTTTTCGCCAATGGCGTTGCTCCCATGAGCCCCTGCCGCGCTGGCAGGCGTTTTTCAATCTGACCAATTTTCTTTCTCATCAAGTTGTTCTCTCCTCTTTTTTTAAATTAACCGGCCTCTACCCAAGAGGAGTGGCAAATGCCCTTGATATGGGAATTGAAGAGCAGACCTTCCACCTGCAAAATCTGCCCATTGCCTTTGATGAGCTCAAGATACTTCTGTTGACAGATCTCCATCTGGATGGTCTGGAAGATTTGACTGCCAGGATCATCACCTGCTTACAGGAAACAGAGGTCGATCTCTGTCTCATTGGCGGCGATATCCGCATGAAAAACCATGGCTCCATTGCCCCCTCCATTCGTCATCTGCGCGTTCTGGTGCCTGAGATACGCGCCAGGCAGGGTGTTTACGGGGTGCTGGGTAACCACGATTGTCTTGAGATGGCACCCGATTTTGAAGAGGCCGGCATCACCATGCTTATTAATGATGCCTGGCCAATCAACAAGGGAAAAGAGAGAATATGGCTTGTTGGCATTGATGATCCTCATTATTATAAGACCCATAATCTCCCTCAGGCCTTTCGGGATATTCTGCCGGGAGAGGGAGTGATTTTCCTGGCCCATTCTCCTGAGGCATATAAAGAAGCGGCCCGCCATGGGGCAGCACTGTATCTCTGCGGCCATACCCATGGCGGCCAGATTCGTCTGCCCGGCAGCGGCCCTCTTCTCACCAACAGCAGGGCTCCTCGTTTCACCGCCTCAGGTAGGTGGCAGTATGAGAGGATGGCAGGATATACGAGCCGAGGGGTGGGATGTTCCGGTATTCCCCTTCGTTTTAACTGCCCGGCTGAAATGACCCTGATTACCCTTCGCAGGGCTGGAAATGATCTTTCCTCGTCCAGAGAATGATATGGAATTCAAGATGACAGGGGGTGGTTGATGCGGTTTGTCCCCAATATCTTATCAGCGCTGCGGCTGGTAATGGCCTTCCTCTTTCCTTTTATGCCGGAGAACTTCTGGGTCTGGCTTATCGTCGCCGGTGGTTGCACGGATTTTCTTGATGGCTGGATTGCCAGGCGTTGGCAGGTGGCAAGCTGGCAGGGCGGTCTGCTGGATGCGGTTGCTGATAAGGCCTTTGTCCTCATTGTCCTTCTCACCTTGGCCTGGGCCAGCACATTTTCCTTCTGGTTTGTGCCTGCTCTTCTCGCCCGTGATCTTACCGTGGCCTTTGCCGCTGCCTATGCCTTGAGTATACGGCGCTGGCATTCATTTCAGGATATGGCTGCCCGCCTGTCAGGAAAGATCGCCACGGCAGGACAGTTTCTTCTGTTTGTGGTGGTTCTTGTTTTTCCTGCCTACACAGATCCTGTGCTGATGGCGGCAGTGCTCTTGAGTGTGGTTGCCGCCTTGGATTATGGCTGGCTTTTTATCAAGGCCTTGCAGGCAAGGGCCAAGGGTAGGGCGTAAGTGGCGGCCTGTCAGCGTTATGGTGGGAGATTGTGGGGGTTCTTGGCAGGTGATGAAATAAGGAGCCACCTCTTATTGTAAAAAGGTCCTCTGGTCTTTCTTTAGGCCGCCGCTGTCAGAATATTGTTTTCCTCTTTTTGCTCTCACATCTTCAGAGGCTGTCATGCTCCATATTTCCCAGAACGTTTGCATCCCAGATGGTGAAATTGAAATTACCGCTATTCGTGCCCAAGGGGCCGGTGGTCAGAATGTCAACAAGGTCTCCTCCGCCGTTCATCTGCGTTTTGATATCCGCAACTCCTCTCTGCCAGATTTTTATAAAACACGTCTGCTTGGCTTAACGGACCAGCGCCTTACCAAAAATGGCCAGATAATCATCAAGGCCCAGGGGCATCGCAGTCTTGAAAAAAATCGTGAAGATGCCTTGGAGCGCCTGCGCGCCTTGATCAAGAGTGTCACTCGGGTGCAAAAAAAGAGGAAGGCCACCAAGGCTACCTTTGGCTCACAGCAAAAGAGGCTGGTGAAAAAGAGTCAACGGGCCAATGTGAAAAGCATGCGCCGCAAGGTGGATGAGTAGGCTCAAAGGGCCTTTGGCCGGGGAGGGATGAGGTCAGGCGCTGAAGGTCAGGGCTGGAAATGGGCTTGCCTTCTTGAATCTTGATGGGCAAAAAAAAAGCGGGTACTCCATTGCTGGAGCACCCGCTTTTTTTTGCATGCCGGATAGGCTTAAAGCTGCATAACGTTCTCAGCTGCAGGTCCCTTGGGGCCTTCAACAACATCGAAGGTCACGCGGGCGCCTTCCTGGAGGGATTTGAAACCTTCGTTTTTAATGGCAGAGAAATGGACGAATACATCGTTGCCACCATCCTGCTCAATAAAACCAAAACCTTTTGCATCGTTAAACCATTTAACTGTTCCTTCTGCCATTTTGTACTACTCCTTTGTGCTTGGTCCCTACCTGGGACCGCTTTAATATGACCGACAGATTTTAAAAAGTCGGCTTGATAGTTTGGTTATCCAAACTGAATAAATAAGTCTGATTTCTAAGGTCTTAACTGATTTTTAATTTAATAAAATAATTGGGGGTAATGCAGAAAACTGATAGAGAGCAAGAGGAGAATACTTCAAAGGAAGGATAGTTCGGTACTGCCAGGCTCGGTAATTTTCTCCGAACGTCTCTGCATCTGTTTCTTTAATTAATCTATTTCAGGTAGTGCTTTGATCTACACAGGTGCCAGTAAGGTATTAAGTGATGACTGGAGACTGCTAGATTTTTTTCCTCTTGTACGGTATGAAGAGCTTTGTCTGAGATGTCGTCGCGCTTTCTTCCGGTATAGGTTATTGTGATGAAACTTTTAACTGGTTGTGGGCTATAACTTTTTACCGCCTGCGGACGAATTTTTTAAAGAAGACGTTCGGTAACTCATAAGATGAGATCAGAGAAGCTAAAAGCTGCAATTGATTCTTAAGATAGCGGCTCTTGTTTCCTTTTGCAAGGAGAAAAAGAAAAATATGAATATTTTTTTATTCCCCCCTCCGGCCTTGAACCTGGCCAGGAGAGAGGGGCACTTCTGCCACCCATGAATCTCCTTTCTGTATTCTTTATAGCTATTGGCCTTGCCATGGATGCTTTTGCCGTCTCCATTGCCAGCGGTGTGGCCATTAAAAATCTGAGGATAAGGCATATTGCGGTCATTGCCGCGGCCTTTGGTTTTTTTCAGGGGGCTATGCCCATAATCGGCTGGTTTGCCGGGATGGGATTCCGCGATATGATCGCCGGCATCGACCATTGGGTGGCCTTTATTCTGCTTCTGTGTATCGGTGGGAAGATGATTTATGAGTCTTTTGTCATTGATGAGGAGGCCAGGGCAAAGGACATCGCCTTAAACGCCACCCGGCTTCTGCTTCTTTCCTTGGCCACCAGCATTGACGCCCTGGCCGTCGGCCTTACCTTCTCCTGGATTGCAGTGGACATTATAACCCCGGCCCTGATTATCGCTCTGGTGACCCTGGTCATGTCTGTGGCTGGGGTGATCATCGGTGACAAGATCGGTCATCTTTTTGAGGGGAAGATCGAACGTCTCGGCGGCCTTATCCTCATTGCCATAGGAACCAAGATTCTTTTTGACCATCTCGGCCTCTTTGGTTTCCATCTTTAGATGACCGAAGGAGTGAGGACGCTCGCCCTCTGTGCAGTGAGAGCCTTTCTCGCTTCAGAAGATTTACATCCTGGCCAAAAAAGCGTGGAGGGCCTTCTGGGCATCCACCACATGCCGCCCCCACTCAAAGGCAAAGGAGGATGTCCAGTGAAAAACAGCGCTGGGCCGCTTGCCATCCTGGTAGAGATTGAGGCCTTCGCGGATCTCAAGATAGATGTTTTTAAGGTCGATCCTGATGTCGCGGCTTTCCGAGGTCTGCTCTTTGTCCGTCAGAGGATCAATAATCGATTGGTACCGGTGAAAGGGCAGGTCGTCAAAGCGCTCGACAATCTCCAGGGCCTCCCGGTGGTGCAGGCCGAGAAGGTCGATATCCCCATAATGGGGCTCCACTTCGGGCACCTGCAGGATCTGCTGGTAGAGGGCGGAGAGGAGATTCAGGGCTGAGTAGATTTCATCCTCGTAATCCTCCGGTCCCACCTCAACCCAGTCGCAGAATTCATCGGCAATCTCGGCAAAGGTGAGGATGGCTTCCAGCTCTTCACTGATAAAGATGTTATTGGGGTCAAGATCGTGATTCAAGGGCGTCATGGGGGGCAGAGGGAGGCTGACAGGGGCAGGCTGGAAGAGTTATTTCTTCCTTCTTTTCAGGGTGGGGGCGCCGGTGAGTACGAGTTGCAACCAGTCATAACCAAAGGAAAGCAGGGAGAGGTCGTCCCGTGCCAGGGAGCGGACCCGGGTGGCCGCTATCTTGAAGTCGGCAAGAATATTTTTGTCGCGAATATAGTCGCGAAAGCCGTCGATATTATAACAGGCGAGAAAGGCGAGTTTCTGGCGTGGTCCTGCTGCTCCTTCTCCGGCCCAGGGCTGAGAGGCAAAGAGGGTGTCCATCTCGGCCCACCGGTCTGCCTGGCTGTTATGGATCATCAGCTTTTGGTCCCGCAGCCACTCTTTGACACTCCATGTTGTCTCTTCAGCGTGGCCCTTGCAGTAGTCATGCTTGGTGAGAAAATAGAACTCATCGGCCCGGCCCTTTGTCGCGGTGCGATCAACGGCCCGTTCCAGGGGGTACATGCGGCAGGCAGAGGGTCTGTTCTCATAGACGGAGCAGCCTTCTGTGGTCAGGAAGGGGCAGGCCTTGCTTTCGTTCATTTTCATCATCAGGGCCGGAAAGGTGGAATAAGGCCCTTGGACCACATTGACGTACCGTTCCAGAAATTCGTCAGAGCGGATGCCCAGATGATTTTTGAGGAGGATAATATCATAGGGGTAGAGGAGCATGTCCACATTGCGGCAACAGGTAAGCCAGCAGGAGACCCCGGGATGGCAGGAGAAGGAGAAGGAGTCCTTGCCTAAAGGGACCATGCCGTCTGGAAATATTTTCACGTGCTTGTCAGGATCGGCCATTTTAATATGATGAGGAGGCAGGTTTGCGCCGGTTATGTCTGTAAAAGACGGATGTTGAGATCGACGACCATCTTTACCATTTGCACCCATCCGGGTCAAGCAATGCGAGCCGTGACCACCTTCATTCCAGCGAGCCTCGGTCTTTTTCTTTGTCTGTTGTCTGGAAAGAGCAAGAGCCAGCCCGGCAGGCGTTTTGATACCGACTGCGCGGTCAAGATGATTGCTGCCTATACAGGCAGAAGGGGCACGGCTGTGGCGAACTTCTTTGTCTGGCACCCCTGCTTCCACTTCACGGCAACTGGGGGTGGTACTTGTTGGCGACGAGCAAAGAGACAGATTCTATTTGGCTTTTATTGAGGATAATTGGCCCGTCGGCTAAAAAGGCGGGGTCCTTGCCGTTATAGATTTTCACTCTCCCTGACCCCGCCCTGTCAGGGGCCCAGCCCAAAACAGCAATCACTGCTGTTGTTTTATGGAGTTCTCCGGTTGATTTCTCGAGCCATTTTTCCAGCCAGACAGATTTGTCTTTGGCCTCTTGAACTGGTTGTTTTTCGCCCCAGCCGGGAGGGATCAATTTTTCATCGTCAAATTGAACCGTGCTCTTTTGTTGCCCCTCTTTTTTGGTTTTTGCCGTGGGGGTTGTTTCAATAACAAAAATTCCCTGGGGGCCAACGGCTAGGTGGTCTATCTTGAAATCAGGGGCCGGGAAATCATGAAAAATTCTAAAGCCAGCAGCTGTTAAAATGGATAATTCCTGGCCGACCGCTCTCTCGCCTTCCACTTGCAGGCGTAAGGAATTGCTTCTGTTAATCAATGTCCAGACATCTCTGCAGAGCGAAAAAATGATGGCCACAGTGCCGATAAGGTAGAGGGAAATAACAGCATTTCCAGGTCGGGCAGGGCTGAGGGTGCATTGGGCCACGAGTATCGAATAGATGATAAGCGGGATGAACGGAATGATGACCGTTTTGGTGAGAATATCTGCGGTCACTTCTTCGATCTCTGTCTGCCGAGTTTGTCCCGGGCCCCTCGGGAAGTCGGTGGTTAAGGATGGTTTTTTGTTTCTGGTTGCTCTTCTGAAGATAAAGGCGATGGCACTTGTTGGGGCAAGGCATAATATCAATAAGATAAGGGACGGTGCTAAGGGGACAAGGAATTGCATTGATTATTGGTGCCTTTTTTTGGAGGAGCGTGCAAAAAAAAGCCAGGCCCGGCCTTTTTCAGGCCGGGCCTGGCGACGTATGTGGCCAGCTCTCAGGAGCTCATGGCTATGGCAAAGGTTGATGGTTAAGTAGTTACTACGGCCACCACTGCCTTGTCCACCTCTTCCATTCCCCTGGCCCCCCGCCGCTGTAATGTTTTTGCGGTGTGGGGAGCAGCCACCGGCTCTTTTTGTGAGTGATTAACAGAAAAAGGCGGCATGGTTGGAGGTGAAAACAGGCGGATCGCGGCGCAGGATTGCTGCCACGGCAGGGTCGCGTTTAAATTCCTGGTCCAGGAAGCGGCGGATCTCTTTGCGGTTCCAGCCCCGGGGATGTGTGAAGTCGGAATAAAGAGTGAGGTCAGCATCGTAGAAGTCGCGCATTGCAAGGCTTTGGGCATCAGGCCCGCAGACCGGCATGTTGAAGACAGCGAGATTGAGGAAGGTGATGGCCTCGCTGTGTCGGCGAACAAAGTCGAGAGTCTTGCGGGCTTCAGTCAGGGATTCGGATGGGGTGCCAAAGAGCAAGTAGACATAGGTGGCGATCCCGGCTTGCTGAAGGGCGGTCAGTGTGTCTGAAACCAGATCCAGGTCGATACCCTTGTCCATGCTGGTCAGCACCCCCTGGTCGCCCGATTCCAGACCGAGCTTCAGCATAAGGCAGCCGGACTGACGTAATCTTTTGCAGAAGGCAGGGTCGGTCAGCAAAGGGCTTATCCTGGCAAAGCCATACCAGTCGACGCCGGGGGGCTGATGGGCCAGGTGGCGGAGGAGGGCGGGGCTGACAGCGTTATCCAGGAAATGGAGGAGGCGAGGCTGGTGGCGTTTGATCAGTTGGGCAAGATCGGCAAGCACCACGGGCGGCTCCAGCTGATGGTAGGGGTTGGCCTCGGCCTTCTCCGGACAGAAGGAGCACCGGTTCCAGTAACAGCCGGAAGAGGCGGCGTAGGGGAGGATCAGTCCGGGAGCCAGATAGTCGTCCAGGGGCAGATCCCCATAATGGGGAGCATGATGGAGGTGGTTGTCGCGGGCGCCCAGGAGAGAGAGCAGCGCTCCGGCGCCTGGTCCGCCCACCAGGTGATCAACCAGCTCAGCAAAGGGATTGGTGAAGGCGGGATTGCTGAGCCAGGAGGTGACCAGACCGCCGCCCAGCACCACCGGCAGGGCCGGATAATTTTTTTTAAGGAAGCCGATCAGGGCGAAGGCGGGGATGGCCTGGCTCAGGTAATTGAGAGAGATACCCACGAGCTCGGGCTGGGAGGTGGCGATCAGGCCGGGCAGCCGCTTGGCGAAATAGGGATGAAAGATGTTTGTCTCCGGAATGGCCGCGGCCTGCAGGAGATCCGCACTTTGCAGCGGCGACAAGGCCTGGTCCTGGTAGTTGGCGAGGCTCAACCCCAGGCCATGGGGCCGGCCCGTGAGATCGACAACCCGGCCCACATCGGCCACGGCGCGTTGGTAGCGGTCGCGGCTGGTGTAGAGGTGCGGATCTTTGAGGCTGGCCAGGTTGGCGGTCAAACCCCGGCAGGCACGGCTGCTCCAGGTGTCGGAGGGCGTGGGCGGCGCGGCCAGCAGATATGATAGGCCTTCCATGTTGGCGTCCAGCAGGGTGCAGGGCAGGCCATGGCCGCGCAGGACCCCGGCAAGGAGGGCAATACCGGCCGGCGGTTCGCATGCTTTGGCAAGGGG
>JAVLBA010000170.1:0-1454 GCA_031581485.1 Desulfurivibrionaceae bacterium
TTAGCGACGTGCTGCACGATGTCGTGATCGATCACCAGCTGCTCGGCCGAGTAGATCTCGTCCACGGCCAGCAGGCCGGCGGCGGTGCCGTCTGCAGCCGGGCGGACATTGCCGGCTTGGGCCAAGGCGGCAAGGGTGGTGGGGGCCAGGTGATCGGGGAAGATGTGGGTGTGGAAATCAAGGCAGTACATGATAAGGCAAGGTTCTCCGGGATGGCGGCCGGCAATCAGCCGCAGGGGGCGTTGAAGTTGGAGCTGGGGAACTGCTCGTTCTTGCGGGTGATTTCCTCGCAGATGCGGACCCCCATCTTCAGGTGCTCATTGGTGTAGGTGTCGAAGATATCCAGGGCTCTGGCTTTATTCTTGATGCCGCCCTTGCGCAGGGGCAGGTCAGAGACCAGCATCAGGGCGCCGGTGGGTACGCTGCGGGCGTAGCCCACGGAAAAGAGGGTGGCGATCTCCATATCAACGGCCACAATCCGGTGCTTGAAGATGTAATCGATGAACTCCTGGTCAAATTCCCACATGCGGTAGTCCGTGGTGAGCATAATGCCGGAGCTGGGCCGGATACCGGTGGATTTCTTGACCACCTTTTCAACAATGCGGGTAAGCTCGACACAAGGGATGGCCGGCACGTTCTGGGGCAGGTAGTGGCGGCTGGTGCCCTCGTCGCGGATGCTGGCCGAGGGTACGATGAGATCACCAATCTGACTGTCGTCGGCAATGCCGCCGCACATGCCGAGCATGAGGACGGAGTTGATGTTGTCGAGAAAGGAGAGACAATGCATGACAATGCCGGCGGAAGGGGAACCGACGCCATGATTGATGATGGTGATGTCCCGCTTCTCGTCGTGGCAGACGTCCCAGTAACCGGAGAGGATTTCATTGCCGGTATGCTCGGCAAAGCTTTTTACGTAGCGTTCAAAATTGCAGAGGATGATATTCGACCGGAAATCTTCGACCGCGGAGCCGGTGTATCTTTCCAGGGTATGGCGGGCGTAGCTGTCTGGTCGAAGTGGTTTTACCATGGCACATTCCTTTCATTTGATTTGCGGCCATCACTTTCTGATGGTAGTTATAGCGACAAGGGTGATCCGTGACGATGATAACCCCTCATGATCTCACATATTCAATTCTCGGTATAATAACAAGGTAGAGTCGAAAAATGGCAAAAAATATCCCCTTGAATGAACGAATTATCCTGGCCCTCGATGTGGCGGATCCTGCAACGGCCAAGGAGTGGGTCAAGAAAACCGAGGCCAAGATCGGTTATTATAAAGTGGGGCTGCAGCTCTTTCTGGCCGGCTGGTTTGAGACGGTGGACTGGCTGGTGGACCGGGGGCACAAGGTCATGCTTGACCTGAAATTCTTTGATATCCCGGAAACCGTCAAGCAGGCCGTGGCCCAGATCGGCGATCATGGGGTCTCCCTGGCCACCATTCATGGCAATGATGC
>JAVLBA010000171.1:0-1434 GCA_031581485.1 Desulfurivibrionaceae bacterium
ATGCTGCCCGGCTGGGAGGAATCCAAGGGGGCCAAGGCCGAGTTCGCCTACGCCAGATCAATAGGCATGGTGGTTTTCGACGGGGATAGCCTGCCGCTGACGCCGAGCAAGGAGGAAGAGGGAGACAGCACGTCAGCAACGCCTTGTCTTGGTTGTTACAGGAGGGCTTATTCAACTGGCGGAATTGTCGAGCGCAGTGGCTTCTATTGCAGAACTGGCCTCTGGGACATGAGGGGCAGCCAGGCCGGTGCCGGCTTCAGCATCCGTGGCAAATGCCCAAGCCGTTTTGTCGTCAAGGAGGCGTGACACTGCCGAAAGCCGACCTGTAAGCAGAACGGGGCGCCCTGGTCCGGGGCGCCCTACCCATTAAGCGCCAGGAAACAACATGAGAAAAGAAATCACCGACATAGTCACCCGGCTCCAGCTCTGTTTCTACCCGGACAGCCTGGACTCCATTTTCCTGGCCGCAGACACATTCGCTCTGTCCCGCCAGCAAGAGCGGGGCCTGGTGCGGATGTTCTGCGACAACGAGCCTGTGCGGCCGGCCCTTATTGAAATGGCAGACCTGGATGATGATTTCGGGATCGACTGGCAGACCTCCGCCGGGTGCTGGGTGCTGTTTGCCATCAAGGAGATCAAGGCGCAGGAGGCCCGCCAGAACATGGCGCCGGGCTGGGCGCTAAGGGTGTTCCTCTACAACTTCAAAGAAGGTCAGTACGACGCCGAGATCGAGGCCATGAATTGAAAGAGCTTGCTGCACAGTGGAGCGGAGAGAGCTTTGTCCCCTTCTCTCCTGACGACCTGGATGCCGCCAAGAATTTCAAGGTAAACCAGATAGTCAAGCTCAAGGTGGTCGGCTGCCAGAAGCAAAGGTCCGCGTCTCAACTCGGCCTCTTTATGGCCTGTTGTGAAGAGGTGGCCTACAATGCCCGCGACAAGGGGTGGGACACCAAGGAGAAGGTGAAGCAGCAGGTCAAGGTGGCCCTTCATTATGTGGTCCCGGACCTGGTGGTGGTGAAGCCGGACGGCACAGTCATTTTTAAATATCGAAGTTTTGCTTTTTCTGAGCTGAAGCATTTTGAGGCCTGCCGGATATTCGATCGGGGCCTGGATGTCCTGGCCGACTATCTCAAGACCGATGTGGACACCCTGATCGCCGCGGCGCAGGAGAAGATGCAGAAGCGGGGAATCCGCACAGACTGAAACAGGGGGAAGGAATGAAGGAAACCAAGGTGTGCTTAAAGTCGGGCCTCCGTCTCCGGGTGGGGATTTGCGAGATGTGCCGGCGGAGATGCGAGAGGGCGGGGACATTATGAGCGAAGAGCGAGTGCCTGACCTTTCTATCTCTATCCGTGCCAAAGAAAAAGGCAAGAAAACAACCAAAATACGCATATTCCCCGCCCGACTCTGGAAGAGCAAGGCCAAGGCGGGCCG
>JAVLBA010000172.1:0-1378 GCA_031581485.1 Desulfurivibrionaceae bacterium
ATGGAAGGCCACGGCATAGTGGCTGCCCATGGGCAGGTTGAGGAGATTCCACATGCCGATGACGGGTAGGGCCAAAATATAGACGTTTTTCAGGCGACCGGGCACCAGGGGGATCAGCAGGGCGCCGATAAGGAAGATTACAGCCGGTGGAATCACTTCAATCATAATAATCTTCCTCCCTTTTGACGATGGGGCGCAGGAGGTATCTGGCAATGAGGACGATGAGTACGCTGGCCACAAAACCAAAGAGGGCGTAAAAGCCGGGCCACTCCTCCCAGACCATATGGGCCGGTCTTTTTACCACGAAATCAAGGACGAAAAGGGCCAGGCAGGAGGCAAAGAAAAATATGAGCAGCGCCTTGCCCTGCTGTCTGGGCGGGCGGATATCTTTTTGGTCATCAGTGGGCATGGGAACCCTCCCGGTCTTGGCCTGCCGCATGGTCGGTGGCTGCTGCCTCAGGCAGCGGCCCGGCGTCATCCCGGAGCTCGGCAAAGGAGAGCACCAGGATGGTGGTGAGGTAGAGGCAGGCCAGGGCAAAGAGTATGGCCAGGGCCTTGGCAAAGCCGGCCCGGGCTGTCGGGGTTGTGGCGCTGATTTTCTTTTGTGCGGGCATGGACTCCATCTCCTAACTGGCCAGAAAAACGGTGATAAATTCCAGAAAAATCCCCGGGAAAAAGAAGAGGACCACCGAGGCCATTGCCGTGAGGACCGGCGGCAGCACGGCGCAGAAAGGGGCCTCCTGCCTGGGCCCCTGCTGCTGGGTCTCGTGGCTGCTGCCGAAAAAGGCCTGGTAGACAATGGGGAAAAAATAGGCGGCATTGAGCAGGGAGCTGATCAGGTAGATCACCAGCACCCAGGCAAGCTCTGCCTGCAGGGCGCCCTGCACCATAAAAAGTTTACTGATCAGGCCGCCGGCCGGCGGCAGGCCGATAACACTGAGTGAACCGACAAAAAAGGCGGTCATGGTAATGGGCATCCGCCGGCCGATGCCGCCCATCTCACTGATATATTTTTTGCCGGTGGCCACAAAGATGGCGCCGGCGCAGAAGAAGAGGGTGATTTTGCCGAAGGCGTGCATGGCAATATGCAGCATGCCGCCCTGGGCGCCCAGTTTGGAGGCCAGGCCCACCCCCAGAATGATATAGGAGAGCTGGCCAATGGTGGAGAAGGCCAGACGGCGCTTGAGATTATCCTGGGACAGGGCCATGAGTGACGAGACCAGCACTGTGCAGCCGGCAATGATACAGATGAGGGTATTGAGGTGCAAATCAGCCAGCAGATCAAGGCCGAAAATACCGGTGAAGACCCGAACAATGGAAAAGACCCCTACCTTGACCACGGCCACGGCATGCAGCAGGGCGGAGACCGGCGTCGGCG
>JAVLBA010000173.1:0-1345 GCA_031581485.1 Desulfurivibrionaceae bacterium
GAGATCGGGGTGGCCATCACCGTGCTCTGCATCATGTTTTCACTCTATATCGACCTGGCATCGGGCGGCGATCTGGACGAGGGGCTGTAACGGTTATGGAAGATCTTTTTAACTATATCATCGGCAGATATAATTACTGGGCCGCCATCATCCTGCTGCTCATCGGTCTCTACGGTATGATCGCCAAGAACAACCTGTTGAAAAAGGTGATCGGCATGACGATCTTTCAGGCCGCCATCATCCTCTTTTATGTCTCCATAGGGGATAAACGGGGCGCCACCATCCCCATTCTGGCCCACGGCCACGACGGGGCCCACCAGGCCGTTGAGGCCGCCGCCTACGCCAATCCCCTGCCCCATGTTCTCATGCTCACCGCCATTGTGGTGGGGGTCAGCACCCTGGGGGTGGCCCTGGCCATCCTGCAGAAGATTTACCGGGTGCACGGCACCATTGAAGAGGACGAAATATTGGAGACCATCGACCAATGAGCCTGGAGCAGCACGCCATTATCATCATCCTGGCCCCCCTGCTGGGCGCGCTTGTTATCAGCCTCATCGGCGGCCTGCACCGCAGGGTGGCCTACCTGACCCTGGTGGCGGCCCTGGGGATCTCCTTCTCCTCCACCATCGCCACCCTCTCTCAGGTGGCGACCCGGGCCGCAGAAGGACCCCTCCATTATTTTCTGGGGGACTGGCAGCCGCCCTACGGTATTGAGCTGGTCATCGACCCCTTGAACGCCCTGGTGCTCACCATGGTGGCCGGCATCTCCCTGCTGGTGGCCATCTATTCCAAGGAAACGGTGCGCCGGGAAAGTCCGGACCGCCTGCACCATTACTACACCCTTTTTGCCCTGCTGGTGGCCGGCCTCCTCGGCATCACCGCCACCGGCGACATCTTCAACCTCTACGTGCTCACCGAGATCGCGGCCTTGGCCAGCTATGCCCTGTTGGCCAGCGGCCGGGGCTTTGCCTATTACGCCACCTTCAAATACATCATCATGGGCACCATCGGCGCCTGCTTCTACCTGCTGGGCGTGGGCTATCTCTATATCAAGACCGGCACCCTGAACATGGCCGAAATGCAGGCCTTCATGACCCGTCCCGACCTGCTCCACTCCGAAAGCATCCGGGTCGCCTTCATTCTCATCATGGTGGGGCTGTGGATCAAGATGGCCTTTTTTCCCCTGCACGGCTGGCTGCCCAACGCCTACACCCGGACCTCCACCACCACCAGCTGCCTGGTGGCGCCGCTGATGACCAAGGTCAGCGTCTATGTCATGATCCGGGTGATGTTCGGCGTCTTCACCCTGCCCTATGCCTACCACGTCATGGGCTGGAACAGGGCG
>JAVLBA010000174.1:0-1255 GCA_031581485.1 Desulfurivibrionaceae bacterium
GAAAAACTTTCCAGGCCATGGGCAAGGTGGGGGACCAGCTGCTCTATGACGACAAACTACATACCATTGAAAGGCGCCGCCGGCGCAGAAGGAAAATCTGAGTAATGAAAATGAATCTGGGTGTGAAAATAGGCGCCGGTTTCGGCGCGGTCTTGCTGGTCCTTGCCGTTGTAGCAACGTGGTCCATTCTCGGTATCGGCACCATTATTTATGACGCGGAGGAGGTCATTGAAGGCAATAAACTGCATGGTGTTCTGGTGCAGAGGGAGGTGGATCATCTTAACTGGGCAGGACAGGTCAATGCCCTGCTTACGGATCGTCATATCACCGAGTTGACAGTGGAAACCGACCCTCATAAATGCGGGTTTGGTCAGTGGTTGTATGGGGAGGGACGCCTGGAAGCGGAAAAAATCATTCCGGAACTCAAAGGACTTTTCCTTGAGATCGAAGGGCCCCATACCGATCTGCACCAGTCGGCTCAAAAGATAGGCGATGTTTTTGTCCAGGCTGATCAGTCACTGCCTGGTGTGCTGGCCGATCGCTCTGTTGATCACCTGAAGTGGGCGGCCGTTATCAAAGAGACCTTTTTGGAAAATAGAGAGACGCTGGAGGTGGAAACAAACCCCGACAGATGCGGCCTCGGGAAATGGCTTAATGGTGACCAGGCGCAACACGCCTATGGGGCGGGTGATAGTGAATTCCAGGAAGCCTGGCGGGCAATGATCCATAATCACAAGCAACTGCATGCCTCTGCTGCTGAAATTAAGGGCGTCTATACCCCCCTGCTTCCTGGCCAGTCACACAATGAGGGCAATGGTAAGGCAAAAGAGATTCTACAGAACAAGACCTTACCTCTTTTACATGAAACCCTGACAAACATTGAGCTTCTTCAAAAGGAGGCCCGGCATGAATTAAAGGGAATGGAACAGGCGGCTGTCATCTATGCGAAGCAAACCATGCCTCATCTGGCTACTGTGCAAGGAATACTGGCTAACCTACGTGACACGGTAGACACTCATATTATGACCGACCAAGAGATGTTGGCGGCGGCAAGTCGTACCAAGATAGCGGTTATTATTTGTTCATTCATTGCTCTTCTGGCAGGGGTGTTTATCGCCTTTTTCATGACCCGCTCCATCACCCGCCCCATTACCAAGACAGTGGCCATGCTTACCGAGATGGGCCGCGGCCGCCTTGACTTCCGCCTGCATCTGGAGCGCAGCGACGAGATCGGCACCATGGCCAAGACCATGGA
>JAVLBA010000175.1:0-1125 GCA_031581485.1 Desulfurivibrionaceae bacterium
CCCCTTGTTGTTTTGGGCGGAGTGGGGCTGCTGACTGCCCTGCGCCAGGGAGATGGCCGCAAGATGCTGGTGGCAGCGCTTTTTGCCGGCCAACTGGCCTTGGGGGTGCTTTTTTATCTGTTCAGGGGGTTTCTGGAAGTGCGTTACCTGCTCTTGCCCTCTTTGCTGCTGCTGTTTTTCTCCCTGCCGCTTCTTGAGCCTCTTTTTGAGGCACTCTATGGCAAGGTGCAGAGGGTTTTCGGCCACAAGAAAAGGCTGGCGCTTCTGTTTTTTGCCGGCCTTTTGCTGTTGCCCTTTGTGGATGATTCCCTTTCGCATAGATTCCGGATCCACGTGCCGGTGCTGCAAGAATCCGCGGTCTGGCTGAACAAGGAGGTGTTGCGCGGCGATGAGGAGAGGCGATGGCTGATCTATGGCAATGCCCGGCGCCTGGCCTGGTTTCTGGAGCGCCGGGATATGTGCATCCTGGGAAAGATTAATGAAAAAACCGCCACCAGCTACCTTTCCCCCACACGGAGCAGGCCTGCCCTGGTTATTATCCTGTTGAACAGGGAGGTGCCCCGGGATATGGAATTGCTGGAGAACCTGACGGCAAAATATCCATCCACATCCAAGGTGTTTGTGGACGATGACGGCGGCAAGCATGTGGTGGTTGCTGTATGGCGTCAGGGGTGACGTGGAAGGTTCAGGCCTTACGTTGGAAAAAGGGAAGGTGATTGGGCTGCGATGTTTCTGGGCTTTTGAACCTTTATCCTTGCCAATCGTAGCCAATCTACTACATTCCTCTTTGTGTTTTAGGGAGAGGGGATAATAAATTTTGCATCTTTTTTGGCCGTTAAGGGGCGAAAAAAGAGGTAAATTTGGAAGGTGGACGTATGTTGCATAGTATTGTAAGGCGGATCTTTTTTAATCGTTTTATGGCCTTTTTTCATGATGTGGCTGCTGTACCGGTTGCTGTGGCCATAGCCTTCTGGTTTCGCTATAATTTCGAATCTATGCCTAACTGGCAGGGTTTCTGGCAAATAGTTGTCATCGCTCTTCCTGTTCAAGGTGCTGCTTTCTGGTTGACCGGTCTCTACCGCGGTATGTGGCGTTTTGCATCCATGCAGGATCTGGTCAGGATTG
>JAVLBA010000176.1:0-936 GCA_031581485.1 Desulfurivibrionaceae bacterium
GGTCCGCCGACAACTTTACTTCCAACGCCGGCGCCCCCAGGACTTCCACGGGATGAGAAAGCGGCGCCGAGGTATAGACCAGTGCCCCACCATCCTCTTCACGCTGGTCATGCGGCAGATCTGGAGCCGCCGCGTAGGAACACCACTTGCCGGCGAACAATCCCAAGCTCAGCGGCGATTGCATATTGTCCAACGTGGGTTCCACGTCATGTTGATCTTCGTCGGGCATCAGGATGCGGTGTCGTGCCAGCGGCAACGCCATATCGGTGACATTGGACGACGGCCACTCGGATTCGACCACCCAGCGCCCCGGGCGCTGCTCGTATTGGGTGGAGGGCGGCACGCTGTCCTGCATCCACGCCCGCAGGAGGGGATCCTGGTCGACTCCGTTATCACGTCCCTTCAGCCAGTGATCGAACCAGCGCACCATTTCCTGGAGAAAACCGATGGAGGGACCGGGTATCCCCATGTGCGGGTATTTATGCCCCCACGGCCCGACCACGCCCTGACATGGGACCTCGAGATGCTCGATCAGGCGGAAGACGGCATTGGTGTAGCCGTCCGCCCAGCCGCTGACGGCCATTACCGGACAGCGAATGGCCGCGTAATCCTCGCAGACCGACGCGCGTCTCCAGAATTCGTCGCGCTGCTGGTGCCTCAGCCAGATATCCAGCCAGACGCCGCTTCCCGCCAGGCGCTTGAGCCACAGTTCCCGCCATTTGTCGCCGACGATCGCCGGATCGGGTGGGCAACTGGTATGGCCGAACATGGTGGTCGACTCGGAGAGGTTGTCCGCCAGGAGGCAACCGCCCATGTAATGCATGTTGTCCGCATAGAGATCGTCGGTCGCGCAGGCCGCAATAATAGCCTTCAGGGCAGGAGGTTGACGCGCCGCGATCTGAAGGGCATTGAAGCCGCCCCAGGAAATGCCGAACA
>JAVLBA010000177.1:0-926 GCA_031581485.1 Desulfurivibrionaceae bacterium
CACCGGGTCATCCCCCTTGCGGATATGTTCCCACATGGCCACCAGGGTCGACATGCTCGACAGGATCTTGATGATCATCTGCTCGACGAACTCGCTGTCGGCATTGATGCCATTGGCGGTCATGCGCTCCTGGCCCGGATAGAACATCCCGAGGCTGGCCACGCAGGTCTGCAGGGCCTCCATCGGGTGCCCGTCGATGGGCAGGAACTTCATGATGTCGCGCACGTTGTACTTGACGCGACGATTGCGCCGCAGATCCGCGTCGAATTCCGCCAGCTCGAGCGCGGTGGGCAGGTCGCCGTGAATCAGGACCCACGCACTCTCCTCGAACGTGCTCTGGCGCGCCAGATCCACGATGCGATAGCCGCGGTAGGTCAGCAGGCCGGCCTGACCGTCCAGATACGAAATGGCAGACTGTGCCGCCGGCACACCCTGCAAACCCGGTACGAAATCCATCGACAACGCCTTGTGTAAAACCCGAATGAAACGCAGGACGCGGCTCCGTCTCGGCCCGCGCCTGAACTGATCAGATAGAGAACGAGGAGCCGCAGCCGCAGGTCGTCGCCGCATTGGGATTGCGGATCACGAATTGCGCCCCGGAGACGTCTTCCTTGTAGTCGATCTCGGCACCCTCGAGGTACTGGAGGCTCATCGGGTCGACCAGCAAGGTCACGCCGGAGCGCTCCACGGCCGTGTCGTCCGGCTGGGCCTGCTCCTCGAACATGAAACCGTACTGGAACCCCGAACAGCCGCCACCGGTGATGAACACACGCAGCTTGAGATTGGGGTTGCCCTCCTCCTCGATCAGAGACTGGACCTTCTGCGCCGCATTCGCTGTGAAGACCAGCGCGGCGGCCTCGGGGGCCTCGGCTTCGGCCACCATGGTGTCGGTTGCTTCGCTCATCGCGTTCACCTCAATCGATTAC
>JAVLBA010000178.1:0-861 GCA_031581485.1 Desulfurivibrionaceae bacterium
GTTTTTAGGCTCTATTTCGCCCTTTTGGGCATCAAAATGATGCATATAGAAATGCGCGGGCTCCATGAGTTGTTAGTCGGTGCCTGTTTCCGTCGCTTTTCTTCCCTTTATCTCAGCATGTTAACTCGGTCAGTCCCTTTCCTCGTCCATTCATAATCAGTTCCGATCTCTGCTGGCGCTGCGCGCCTGGTGGGAGGTAGAGCTGGGAATGTAGAAAATGAAGCAGAGCCGCGGGCTGTCGGGTATGATGGGCGGTATTTTTCGGGCCGCACCCATTTACTCAAGAATTCCTAAGGCATTTCATGTTTGAACAGACCTTTAAAAATATTGACGATGTGCTCTGGAAAGAGGCGGGTTGTTCCTCGGAGCTGGATTACACCGAGCAGACGTCGTGGCTGCTGTTTCTGCGCTATCTCGATGACCTGGAGAAAGAGCGGGCCATGGCGGCGGAGTTGCAGGGCAAGGGCTATGATTTTATCATCGACCCCAAGTTCCAGTGGTCGGCTTGGGCCGCCCCCAAGAAGGCGGACGGTTCCTTTGATCACGATACCGCCCTGACCGGCGATGACCTCATTGACTTTGTGGACAACGAGCTCTTTCCCTATCTCAAGGGTTTCCGGCTGCGGGCCAGCGGCCCGGACACCATCGACTACAAGATCGGCGAGATCTTCGCCGAGATCAAGAGCAAGTTCCGCAGCGGCTACAGCCTGCGCGATGCCCTGGAGCTTATGGATTCCCTCCACTTCCGTTCCCAGAAACAGAAGCATGAGCTCTCCCATCTCTACGAGGCCAAGATCAGGAATATGGGCAATGCCGGCCGTAACGGCGGCGAGTATTACACCCCCCGGCCCCTGATTAGGG
>JAVLBA010000179.1:0-847 GCA_031581485.1 Desulfurivibrionaceae bacterium
GATAGATGTCCGGAACGCCAGGGATCGTGAGTTTAAGCAGCGTTTGTGACAGGCTGCTGAGCAAACCGAACCATCCCAAACGTTGTTGAAAGGGAATAAAATCCTTTAGAAACTCATTGTTCCTTGAGTTGTCCAGCAATGCGCGCACAAACAATTGCATGGCACTTTCGTATTCAGGGTTCGGATTGATCCAGGAGGTGAAGACCTTGGCTTCTCTGACAGCCTTGAGCATGTAAGCTTCGATACGGCCTCTGATTCCCGCCAGGTCAGACTCGGGTGTTGTTCCCGGTGGCCAGGCGCCCAGCAGAATCTGATAGAGCAGATACTCATCATTGCGGGAGGGCATTGGGATATCATTGACGAGGCGTTTCTTGTGGCGATTCATTCGACTCCAGCGAGACACGTGCTGGCGCCATTCACGGGGCAATTCGGAGAGGATGTTGATGCGGGTACGGACATCCTCGCTGCGCTTGCTGTCATGGGTGGATGTCGTGACCATCGATTGAGGCCATGCCGACAAACGGCGCTGGTTTTCCTGGTGGAATGTGTCGACGGACACACCGAATGCTCGCGGGTCAAAACCAACGTCATTCATCGAAACCAACCGGTTGTAACTATAGAGTGCGGTGTCCTCCAGGCCCTTGGCCATAACCGGAGCCGTGTACTGCTGAAAACGCAGGGCGAACCTTACCACTTCCTGCCTTATTCTCGGGCTATACCTGTTGACCTCGCCAAGGGTTATTAACTCTTCCAGAAAATCGAAGATCTGTATGTCATTTGCAGGACTGCGCTTCTTGGCCTGAGTGATGGCCTGACGGATGTAATGATAATCTGTCTCGGAGCTTCG